>CAZMUZ010000049.1:16104-25382 GCA_964569315.1 uncultured Rhodospirillaceae bacterium
GCGAGATAGCCCGCGGTAAGAACGCCCCAGTCCGTGGCCGCATCCTCCTCGGGTGCGTCGAAGAGCGCTTCCGTCTTGCCGGCGATGCGGAGCTCGACCGTGGCGCCGACGCGTTCGAGCTGCATCGAGGGGTCGAGCGTCGCGAGCTTGTCGAGGCCCGCCACCGCGAGATCGCCGAGATCGACGCGATCGATATAGACCGCATCGATGTCGTTCATGCCCGCGACAAACATGTCGCGTGCGCTGTCATCCTGATCCGAACGGGCCGACGAATTCCCCGGCGAGCCGCATGCGGCAAGGGTCAAGCCGAGAGCGAGGGCGGATAGGCCAATGGCCCGCCGCCAGGAAAGAATGTCGAGGCGCATGGGGCCCGAGCAGGTTGCAGCCGAGGCGCAGCCTCCGGCTGCGCGTCCTGCGGATCATAGCAGAATTACCGGCGGCGAATGCCAGCGACGCGGCGTGCGGCGGGGCGATTGTTTACGATCGCGGCGTCACCGGCGCCGGCGCGGCGGTGTCCTGCCGCTTCGCGAACTACGTTTTATCTTGTTGTTTTTATTGTTTCTTTTCCGTGCTTGGTGTGGCGGTTTCGGCTTGCGCGACGGACTGTCCGCCACCGGACGATCTGCGTCCGCCGTCTCTCCTTCGACGAGGTGGAAGAGGAGCCCGCCGGTAACGGGCTCGGCTTCGACGAGCCGCAGCAGAGCCGACTCGCCGAGGCGATAGCGGCGGCCCCAGCGGCGCCCGATCAGGGCATGGGCCCGCTCGTCATGGTCGTAATAGTCGCTCGGCAGGCTCGAGATCGGGACCAGGCCGCTGGCGCCGGTTTCCCTCAGCATCACGAAGAGGCCGAAGCGCGTGACGCCGGTGACGACGCCCTCGAAAAGCTGCCCGGTGCGCTCCGCAAGGAAGGCTGCGCAATAGCGATCGACCGCGTCGCGTTCCGCGGTGGCGGCGCGCCGCTCGGTCGTGGAGATATGCTGGCCGAGCGTCTCGAATTCCGCTGCCGCGCCCGGCGGCAGGCCGTCATCGCCGAAGCGATAGGCGGTGATGATGCCGCGATGGACAAGCAGGTCGGAATATCGGCGGATCGGCGAGGTGAAATGCGCGTAGCGGGCAAGCGCGAGGCCGAAATGGCCGATGTTGGCCGGCGCATAGACCGCCTGCGACTGAGTGCGCAGCACCAGCTCGTGGATCATCTGCGCATAGGGCGTGCGGCTCGCGCGCGCGAGAAGATCGGTGAAGATCTTCGGCCGGATCACCTGGCCCTTGGCGAGCGGCAGGCCGAACCTGGAGAGGCTCTCGCGCAACGCTTCCAGCTTCACCGGATCGGGCTGGTCATGCACACGATACATTGCCGGCTGGCGATGGCGCTCGAGCGCCTCGGCTGCGGCAACGTTGGCGGCAATCATGAACTCCTCGATGAGGCGGTGGCTGTCGAGCCGCGTCCGCGGCGCAATGCGCGCGATGCGCCCGTTCTCGTCGAGCAGGATGCGACGCTCGGGAATATCGAGCTCGAGCGTGCCGCGACGCTCGCGCGCCTTGAGCAGGGAACGGAAAGCGCCATAGAGCGGCCGGATCGCAGCATCCAGGAGCGGACCCGTCAGCGCGTCGGGATGGCCGTCGGCCGCGTCCTGCACCTGTTCGTAGGTCAGCCGCGCCACGGAGCGCATCAGGCCGCGATGGAAGCGATAGGCGGTGCGGCTGCCGTCCGCGTCGGTCGTCATCTCGACGGCCATGCAGGGCCGCTCCTCGTTCGGCTTCAGCGAGCAGAGCCCGTTCGAAAGCGCCTCGGGCAGCATCGGCACGACGCGATCGGGGAAATAGACCGAATTGCCGCGCTGGCGCGCCGCGCGATCGAGTGCGCTGCCCGGCCGGACATAGTGGGCGACGTCGGCGATCGCCACGCAGATCTTCCAGCCGCCCGGATTCTTCGGATCGGGATCGGGCGCCGCCCAGACCGCATCGTCGAAATCCCGCGCATCCGAGCCGTCGATGGTGACGAGCGGCATCTGGCGGAAATCGGTGCGGTTGCCGAGCGCGACGGGTTTCGCCGCTTCCGCCTCGGCGATCGCGTCCGGCGGAAACTCGACCGGGATGCCATGTTCGGCGATCGAGATCATGCTGATCGTGCGCGGCTCGCCGAACGGGCCGAGCCGCTCCACGACGCGCCCCTGCAGCTTGCCGAGCCGATGGGTGTGCAGCGTCTCGACCACTACCACATCGCCGGGCGTCGCGCCGTTCGCATGGGGCGGAAGAATTCGATACTCGGCCTTCACGCGGCGGTCGGTCGGGCGCAGCCAGCCGCCGCCCTCGGGATGGGCGGCATAGATGCCGACCACGCGATCCGCGCTGCCGGCGAGCTGGCGGATGACGCGCGCCTTGTAGCTCCGCGCGTCGATGCGTTCGAGCCGCGCCAGCACACGATCGCCCTCGCCGAGCGCCGGCGCGCCCTTGCGATCCGGCGCGAGCTCGATGCGCGGCGGCGGTGCGTCGTCGGCCCAGGTCGCCGGTCGCGCCAGCAGCTCGCCGTCCGCATCGGGACCGATCACGTCCAGCACCACCACTTCCGGCAGCGCGCCGGGAGGCGCCATGCGCCGCTTCTTGCCCCGATCGACGGCGCCTTCCTCCGCCAGCTCCTTGAGGAGCGCCTTCAGCGGGATGCGGTCGCTGCCCTTGACCTGGAAGGCACGCGCGATCTCCCGCTTGCCGACGGGCGTCGGGCTGTTGCGGACGAATTCCAGGATCTGCTGCCGCGTCGGCAGCGACGGAGGTTTCTTCGCGGGCGCCATCGCCGAGGGGCGGTCAGGCGGGCGTCTTGAACTCGACTTCGACGAAGGCGAATTCGTAGGCGTTGGCGTTCGTCACGTTATGCTCGACGCCCTTCGGCCGGTAGTAGGATTTGCCCGCCTGCAGCTCGGCGAAGCGATCTTCCTTGCCGTCGAACAGCTTGAGGCGGCCGGTCACGACCGGAACGATCACATAGTCATATTCGTGGCGGTGCCATCCGGTTTCCGCGCCGGGTTCGAAGCGCCACTCGATGACGCGGACCCGGTCGTTCTCGACCTGCAGCGTCGGCTGCGCCTTCCGGGTACCGCCCTGATCCGTTGCACACATGCTGTTCGATCCTTGTCCCATCGGTCTGGTATCGCGGCAGCATAGCAGAATCGTCGAGAATCAGTCGGCCTTGTCCTCGCCGTCCGAAGCCTCGCCGCCATCTGGCGCAGCCTCGGCCTTCGCCTTGCCTTTCGATTTCGCCTTGGCCTTGGTCTTGGCTTTCGTCTTCCCCTTGGCCTTGGCTTTCGGCGCTGCCTTCGGTTTCGGCTCGGCCAAAGCCTTGCCCTTGCCTTTGCCGCCCTTCACGGCGCGCTCCGCGAGAAGGGCGACCGCCTTCTCCAGCGTGTATTGCTCCGGCTCCTCGTCGTTCGGCAGGGTCGCGTTGAGGCGGCCATGCTTCACATAGTGACCGTAGCGCCCGGCATGGATGGTGACGGGCTGCTTGTCGGACGGATGCTCCCCGAGCTTGCGGCCGGCGGGCCCGCGCGAGCGGCCCGGCGCCTCGGCGAGGAGGGCGACGGCGCGGTTGATGCCGACATCGAGCACGTTATCGTCCTTGGGAAGCGACTTGAAGCGCCCGTCATGCTTCAGATAGGGCCCGAAGCGGCCGATGCCGGCGACGATCATCTCGCCGGTTTCCGGATGCGGGCCGATTTCGCGCGGCAGCGACAGCAGCTTCAGGGCGCTGCCTTGATCGACATCGGCGGGCGAGAGGCCGCGCGGCAGCGAAACGCGCTTCGGCTTCTCCGCCTTCTTGCCTTCGCCCGTTGGCTCGCCGAGCTGCACGTAATGCCCGTAGGGTCCCTTGCGCAGCGTGACCGCCAGACCGCTCGCCGGATCCGTGCCCAGCAGCTTCGGCCCCGCATCGGCCTCCGAACCTTCGTCCTCGCCCGGTACGCCGAGGCGGCGGGTGTAGCGGCATTCCGGATAGTTGGCGCAGCCGATGAAGGCGCCGAACTTGCCGAGCTTGAGGCTGAGACGCCCGGCCTTGCAGGCGGGGCAGATCCGCGGATCGGTGCCGTCGGCGCGCGGCGGGAAGAAATGCTCGCCGAGCGCCTTGTCGAGCTCGTCGATCACCTGCGTGATCGACAGCTCCTTGGTCCCGGCGATGGCGCCGCTGAAATCGGTCCAGAAATCGCGCAACACCTGCTTCCAGTCGATCCGGCCGTCGGAGATCTCGTCGAGCTGGTTCTCCAGATCGGCGGTGAAGTTGTATTCGACGTAGCGCTGGAAGAAGCCCGTCAGGAACGCCGTGACGACCCGGCCGCGGTCCTCGGGGATGAAGCGCTTCTTGTCGAGCCGCACATAGTTGCGGTCCTGCAGCACCTGGATGATCGAGGCGTAGGTCGAGGGCCGGCCGATGCCGAGCTCCTCGAGCCGCTTCACCAGGCTCGCCTCGCTGTAGCGCGGCGGCGGCTGGGTGAAATGCTGCTCCGGCTTGACCTCGGTCGGCTTGAGGCTGTCGTTCTCGGCGAGCGGGGGCAAGCGCCCGCCGCCTTCCTCGTCTTCCGCCGGGTCGTCGTCGCGAGCTTCCTGATAGAGGGCGAGGAAGCCGTCGAACAAAAGCACCGATCCGGTGGCGCGCAGCACGGTGCGACCGTCGCTGCCGACGATGTCGGCGCCGACCTGGTCGAACTCGGCGCTCGCCATCTGGCTCGCCATGGTGCGCTTCCAGATCAGCTCGTAGAGCTTGGCCTCGTCGGGCTGCAGGGCATGGGCGACCTGGCGCGGATGGCGGCCGAGATCGCTCGGGCGGATCGCCTCATGCGCTTCCTGGGCGTTCTTCGCCGGCGACTTGTACTGCCGGGGCTGGGCGGGCAGATAGCGATCGCCATGCTCGGATTCGATGAGCTGGCGCGCCGCGGCCACCGCCTCGTTTGCGATCTGCACGCCGTCGGTGCGCATATAGGTGATGAGCCCGACCGTCTCGCCCTCGAGATCGATGCCCTCATAGAGCTTCTGGGCGATCCGCATGGTACGGCTCGCCCCGAGCCCGAGCTTGCGCGACGCTTCCTGCTGCAGGGTCGAGGTGGTGAAGGGCGGAAGGGGGTTGCGCCGCACCGTCTTGCGCTCGACCGAGCGCACGCGGAAAGGATCGCCGGCCCGCAGCTTCGCAACGGCCGCCTCGGCATCCGCCGCGGTCGGAAGATCGAACTTGTCGAGCTTCTTGCCGTCGAGCTCCGTCAGGCGCGCGGTGAAGGTCTGGCCGCCGGCCGTCTGGAGCACCGCCTCGACGGTCCAGAACTCGCGCGGGCGGAAGGCTTCGATCTCGGCCTCGCGCTCGCAGATGAGGCGGAGCGCCACCGACTGCACGCGCCCCGCCGAGCGGCTGCCGGGCAGCTTCCGCCACAGCACGGGCGAGAGGGTGAAGCCCACGAGGTAGTCGAGGGCGCGCCGCGCGAGATAGGCATCGACCAGCTCGCGGTTGATGACGCGCGGATGCTGCATCGCGTCGAGCACGGCGGATTTGGTGATCTCGTTGAAGACCACGCGCTCCACCTGGACGCCGTCGAGCGCCTTGCGCCGGGCCAGTTCCTCGGTGATGTGCCAGGAGATGGCCTCGCCCTCGCGATCCGGGTCGGTCGCGAGGATCAGCCGGTCGGCGCCCTTGAGGGCCTTGGCGATGTCCTTGAGGCGGGTGTCGGCCTTGCCCTCGACCTGCCAGCTCATCTCGAAATCTTCGTCCGGGCGCACCGACCCGTCCTTGGGCGGCAGGTCGCGCACATGGCCAAAGCTCGCCAGCACCCGATAGCTGGAGCCAAGATACTTATTGATGGTTTTCGCCTTGGCAGGCGATTCCACGACGACGACGTTCATCGGCCTCTTGATGCTTGAGCGGACGCGCCTCGGAGAAGCGACGCCGCGGCCTTCAGGGGTCGCAGCCTCAGGGCAGGAGCGAAACGCGGTCGCCCGGGTGACGCTCAAGCCGGCCGGCAAGCTCGATGTCGAGCAGTGCCGCCCGCACGACGGGGGGTGACATTTGGCATTGCCGGACCAGTTCGTCAACTGCCACCGGCGTCGGACCCAGCCGCTCCGCCACCTGAAGATGGGGCTCGAGATCGCCGGAAAGCGCCGCTTCGGGCAGGTATGCGAGGGCCGGCGGCGATGCCTCCGTCGTCATTGGCGATGGGTCGGCGAGGGCTACCGATCCCCCGAGCGCGGTTAAGACATCGTCAATTCCCTCGACGAGCCGGGCCCCCTCGCGCAGCAGATGATTGGAGCCGCGGCAGCGCGGATCGAGCGGGGAGCCGGGTGCCGCCATGACCTCGCGCCCCTGCTCGAGCGCGAAGCGCGCGGTGGAGAGCGAGCCGGAACGCAGCGCGGCCTCGACCACCACGACGCCCGACGAGAGGCCGGATATCAGCCGGTTGCGGCGCGGGAAATGTCGGGCGTGCGGTTCCGTACCGAGCGGAAGCTCGCTCACGATCAGTCCCTGCGCGGCGATGCTGCGATGAAGCGCCGCATGCTCGGGCGGGTAGATCACGTCGGCCCCGCCGGCGAAGACCGCGATGGTGCCGGTCGACAGGCTCCCGGCGTGGGCCGCCGCATCGATGCCGCGCGCGAATCCCGAGGCGACCGCGAAGCCCGCGGCGCCGAGTTCGCGCGCGAGATCCTGCGCGATGCGGCAGGCGCCGGCGGAGGCGTTGCGGGCGCCCACGATCGCGACCGTGGGCCGTGCGGGAAGTTCCGCCTGCCCCAGCAGTGTCAGAACGGGCGGTGCGTCCTCGATCGCGGCGAGGGCGGACGGATAGGCCGCTTCGCCGAGGGTGACGAGCGTCGCTCCCGCCTGCGCCACGCGGTCGAGCTCCGCGTCGGCCTCCGACTTGGTCGCCACGCGCGGCGCCCGGCCGCCGGCGCGCCGCGCGAGTTCGGGCACCGCTTCGAGGGCGTTCGTCGCGTTGGTGAATCTCGCCATTAGCTGGCGATAGGTGATCGGGCCAATGCCGCCCGTGCGGGCGAGGCGAAGCCGCGCGCTCCGTTCCGTCGCAGAAATCGTCGGGCCTGTCCCTGTCATGGCTCGACGCTGTCATTGGCGGGCCATAATGTCAATATATACAACTTTAAAGTGTATCCACTGGCAGATTCCCAGGCGATTTTTGATCAGTCTGGGGCCACGAAGGGAACGACCGGCACGCCGCAGAAGATTCGATTCAGAAAAGTCCGTGAGGATGCGCCGCTAGGCGGTGTCGGCCTTCTTCTTCGCGCCGATCCTGGATTCCTCGCCGCGCAGCAGCCGCCCGATATTCTCGTGGTGCCGAACCCAGACTAGGATGGCGAGGCCGAGCGCGAAAAGCGCGACCGTGCTGCCGGCGAGGAAATAGCCGTAGATCGGCGCCGCGGCGAGCGCCAGCAGGGCTGCGAGCGACGAATAGCGGAACAGCAGCGCGACGGCGAGCCAGGTGAGGCAGGCAAGCACCCCGACCTGCCAATTGAGGGCGAGCAGAACGCCGAGGGCGGTCGCAACGCCCTTGCCGCCCTTGAATTTGAGCCAGGCGGGGAAGAGATGGCCGAGCATCGCCCCACCGCCGGCCGCAAGCGCCATCGCCAGCCCCCACTGTGCGCCGATGAGGAGCGCCGCCGCGCCTTTGCCCCCGTCGAGCAGCAGCGTCAGCAGCGCCAGACGCTTATTCCCGGTACGCAGCACATTGGTCGCGCCTATATTGCCTGAGCCGATCGCGCGGATATCGCCGAGCCCGGCCCATTTCGTCAGCAGGAGTCCGAAGGGGATCGAACCCAGCAAATAGCCGCCGAGCGCCGCAAGCAGCAGCGGCCCGACATCGATCATCGTTCGGCCTCGAACACGGTGCGGCCATCGACGACGGTGCGGAGCACCTGCCCCTGGATGGGACGGCCGTCATAAGGCGAGTTTTTCGACTTGCTCCGGAACCGGTCCACATCGATGCGGCCGGCGCGCTCTAGATCGACCAGCACGAGGTCCGCGGGCGCGCCGCGGCTGAGACGTCCCTGTGGCAAGGCGAGGAGATCGGCGGGCGACTGGGCCAGGCGCTTGAATAGGTCGAGCAAGCCGATCTGGCCGTTATGGAAAAGCCCGAGCGAGAGCGGCAGCAGCGTCTCGAGCCCCACGATGCCGGGGGCGGCGAGTGCGAAGGGCACGCGCTTCGATTCCTGATCGTGCGGGGCGTGGTCGCTTGCGATGCAGTCGATCGTGCCGTCCGCGATGGCGGCGGCCACGGCGGCGCGGTCGGCCTCGGCGCGCAAGGGCGGCGAGAGCTTCGCAAAGGTGCGGTAGTCGCCGACCTCGGTCTCGTTGAGGGTGAAGTAGGGCGGCGCCGTGTCGCAGGTGACCTTGAGGCCGCGATGCTTCGCCGCACGGATCGCATCGAGTGTGGCCGCGGTCGATACATGCGCGACGTGATAGCGAGCGCCCGTCATGGCGACGAGATGGAGATCGCGCTCGACCATCATGACCTCGGCGGCCCGCGGAATGCCCGCGAGGCCAAGGCGGGTGGCAAGCTCGCCCGAATTCATCGCGCCGCCCTCGGCGAGCTGCGGTTCTTCGGGATGCTGAACGATAAGGAGACCGTAGGTGCTGCCATAGCTCAAGGCGCGGCGCATCACGCGCGCATCGGCGATGGCCGCAAGACCGTCGGTGAAGGCGACGGCCCTGCTCTCGGCCAGCAGGCCGAGCTCCGCCAGATCCTTGCCCGCGAGGCCGCGGGTGACCGCGCCGTAGCTGTAGATCTTGGTGCCCTTGGCCTCGCGGGCGCGTCGGGCGATGAACTCGAGGCCGGCCATATCGTCGACGACGGGCGTGGTATTGGGCAGGGCCACCATGCTGGTGACGCCGCCGGCCGCGGCCGCAAGGCTGGCGCTGGCGATGGTTTCCTTGTGCTCCTCGCCGGGCTCGCGGAGCTGCACGCGCATGTCGACGAGGCCGGGTGCGAGGCAATGGCCGCCGCAGTCGACGATCTCGAAGCCTTCGGCGAGGCCGTCGCGCCCGATCGCAGGGCCCGCTTCGGCGATCAGCCCGTCGACGACGAGGAGCCCACCGGCGGTATCGAGGCCCGAGGCGGGATCGATCAGCCGCGCGTTGCGGAAGGCCATCGGTCGAGGCGGCAGCTTGGCGACGCGCCCTGCCATGAGCTCAGGCCTCCGCATTGTTGCGCAACGGTCGCGTAAGCACATCGAGACAGGCCATGCGGACCGCGACGCCCATCTCGACCTGCTCGCGGATCGCGCTGCGGTCGATGTCGTCCGCCACC
>CAZMUZ010000050.1:0-25211 GCA_964569315.1 uncultured Rhodospirillaceae bacterium
CGCTCGATACGATGCGGGCTCGCGGCCTTGAACATCACGACCTTGGCCGACATGCCGAGCCGCTTCGCCGCATAGGAAACCGCGATCGCGTGATTGCCGGCGCTGACCGCGGTGACGCCGGCCTTGCGCGCGTCCGCGCCCAGGCTCAAGAGGTTGGCGAGCGCCGGCCGCGCCTTGAAGCTCCCCGTGTGCTGGAAGAGCTCCAGCTTCAGGACGGGCTCCGTGCCGGCGGGCAGCGCGGCGCCGATCGCTTCGCCGCGCCAGCGATGGATCGGCGTCTCGACGACATGCTCGCGCAAGCGGTCGCGCATGGCGGCGATCTCCGCCAGCGTCGGCGCAGCGACCTCGGTCTCGGCAGCGGTCATGGCCCGTCGTTCAGACGTTCAGCAGGAGATGCTCGCGCTCCCAGGAACTGATCACGCGCTGATAGGCCTCGAGCTCGGCGCGCTTCACATAGTCCACGGCGCGGCAGAAGCGGTCGCCCAGCAGATCGCGGATCGGCCGGCAGGCGTCGAAGCGCTGCAGCGCGTCATAGAGGGTGCGCGGCAGGGTGTGGGCGAGGCGATAGGCGCTGCCTTCGATCTGCTTCGTCGGCTTCAGCTTCTCGATCATGCCGAGATAGCCGCAGGCGAGCGAGGCGGCGATGGCGAGATAGGGATTGGCGTCCGCCCCGGCGAGCCGGTTCTCGATGCGGCGGCCCGATGCGGTCGAGACCGGCACGCGCAGGCCGACGGAGCGGTTGTCGACCCCCCAATGCACGTTGATCGGCGCATCGAGATAGGGCTGCAGGCGCCGGTAGGAATTCACGTTGGGTGCGACCAGCGGCATGATCTGCGGCAGATAGCGCTGCAAGCCGGCCACATGGCTGCGGAAGAGGGTGGAATCCGTGCCGTCCTTGTGGGCGAAGAGGTTGCGGCCGGTGCGCTTGTCCACGATCGACTGATGGATATGCATGGCGCTGCCTGGCTCGTTCGCGAGCGGCTTCGCCATGAAGGTCGCGTAGACGTTGTGGCGCATGGCCGCATGCCGGACCGTGCGCTTGAACAGGAACGCCTGGTCGGCGAGCCAGAGCGGATCGCCGTGATTGAAGTTGATCTCCATCTGCGCCGCGCCGGATTCGTGCGTCAGCGTATCGATATCGAGACCCTGCGCTTCGCAGAAGTCGTAGACGTCCTCGAAGATCGGATCGAACTCGTTGGTGGCGTCGATGCCATAGGACTGCCGTCCGGTCTCGGCGCGGCCCGACTGGCCGACCGGCGGCTGCAGCGGCAGGTCCGGGTCGGTGTTCACCTGCACCAGGAAGAACTCGAGCTCCGGTGCGACGACCGGACGCCAGCCCTTCTCGTCATAGAGCTCGATGACGCGCCTCAGCACGGCGCGCGTCGCGATCTCGACCGGGCGGCCATCGCCGTAATAGGCGTCGTTGATGACCTGCGCGGTGGGCGCCTTGTACCAGGGCACGAGCGCGATCGTTTCCGGATCGGGCTGGAGATAGATGTCGGGGTCCGTGTCACTCGCGACGTCGGTGTCCTCGGCCTCCTCGGGATATTCGCCCGTGACGGTCTGGACGAAGATGCTCTCCGGCAGCCGGAGATTGCCGTCGCGCGCGCTTTTGAGGAATTTCTTCGCCGGCAGGATCTTGCCGCGCGCGATGCCGGACATGTCCGGCACCAGGCACTCGACCTCGTCGATCTTCCGATCGTTGAGCCAATCGTCCAGATGTTTCATGGGCTTAGCTGAAATTTCGGGGAAGTCTCGGTCGAGGATCGCATGGCCGCGAAAGGCCTGGCAAGGCGAACGGCGGAGGCGTTGAAGCGCTTGGGATTTAACGAGACCACCAGACTAGACGATGGTGCGGCTCGGCCAATAGGTCGGCTGAAAGAGTTCAAGCACGAAAAAGGGCGCGTGTTCGCGAACGCGGACGTCTGTCACCTTACAGTAGGCAAAGGCATCTTCAAGATCGGCAATGAGACCATGCTCATTGACCTTTCCAGCCCATTGCGATCGCAAGGCGGCAATCTTCTCGCGATCGCCGCAATTGCTGAGACCGCTCGTAAGCGAGCCGTTCGCAACATCGTAGCCGATCGATTGCCATGACTCGCCGTTCACATCGGGCTCGGCGCTTGGGAAGAGAAACTGCCAGGTCGCCTGATCCTCCGGGGGTTCCTGCGTCAGTAGATCGACGCGAAGCATCGTGGCCGACGCAAGCATGTCGGTGCCCGCGCCGTGCCGTATTGCGTCGATGCTCTGCCAGAGGTCGAGAACCCGATGCAGAAAATCCTCCGGCCGGATCTCGACAGCGCCGGGCGCCAGCTCCATGGCATGGCTGCTCTGATAGTCGAAGAAGGACGGCCATACGAACCGATCGACCGATTTCGGCCAGACGGCTTCGGGCCGGAGGAGAAAGGTCGATCGGCGCTCGACGTCCCAATGCGGAGCTGCGCCGCCCCTCGGCCTCAGGCGAAGATCGAAGCCAAGGGTCCGCCGATGCAAGGGCGTGCGATCCGGCCGCCGTTCAACTGAACGCCTGAATGCCCGTCTGCGCCCGGCCGAGGATGAGCGCATGCACGTCATGCGTGCCCTCATAGGTGTTCACCGCCTCGAGATTCATCACATGGCGGATGACGTGGAACTCGTCAGAGACGCCGTTGCCGCCATGCATGTCGCGCGCGACGCGGGCGATGTCGAGCGCCTTGCCGCAGCTATTGCGCTTCAGCATGGAGATCATCTCCGGCGCAGCCCTGTTTTCGTCCTTGAGCCGCCCCAGCCGGAGGCAGGCCTGCAACCCGATCGTGATCTCGGTCTGCATGTCGGCGAGCTTCTTCTGGATGAGCTGGTTGGCGGCGAGCGGGCGGCCGAACTGCTGCCGGGCGAGCGTGTAGCTGCGCGCCGCGTGCCAGCAGAATTCGGCGGCGCCGAGCGCCCCCCAGGCGATGCCGTAGCGCGCATTATTGAGGCAGCCGAACGGCCCCTTGAGGCCGCTTACGTTCGGCAACAGGTTCTCCTCCGGCACGAATACGTCTTCCATCACGATCTCGCCGGTGATCGAGGCGCGCAGCGAGAACTTGCCCTCGATCTTCGGCGCTGAGAGACCCTTCATGCCTTTCTCGAGGATGAAGCCGCGGATCGCGCCGCTATCGTCCTTCGCCCAGACGACGAAGACGTCGGCGGCGGGCGAGTTGGTGATCCACATCTTCGCGCCCTTCAGCACATAGCCGCCATCGGCCTTGCGCGCGCGCGTCTTCATGCCGCCGGGATCGGAGCCGTGATCGGGCTCGGTCAGGCCGAAGCAGCCGATCATCTCGCCGGTCGCGAGCTTCGGCAGGTACTTCTGCCGCTGCGCCTCGGTGCCATAGGCATGGATCGGGTGCATGACCAGGCTCGACTGCACGCTCATCATCGAGCGATAGCCGGAATCGACCCGCTCGACCTCGCGCGCCACCAGGCCGTAGCAGACATAATTCACGCCCGCGCACCCATAGCCCTCGATCGTGCTGCCGAGAAAGCCGAGCGCGCCGAGCTCGTTGAAGATCTCGCGATCGAACTTCTCGTGCCGGTTCGCCTCCAGGATACGCGGCATGAGCTTTTCCTGGCAGTAATCGCGCGCGGCGTCGCGCACCAGCCGTTCCTCCTCGCCGAGCTGGTCCTCCAGCAGCAGCGCGTCGTCCCACTGGAATTCGGCGCGGGACGAGGAACGAAGCGGGGTCTTGCTCGGCACGCTCGGGGCGGCGGTCATCGAACTCTCCGGATGAGGGAAAACCTGGCCGGATTATGGCACGGATCCGCGGCCTCGCCCAACCCGTCGCATGGCCTCCTGCGCGGAAGGAATTGTCGGGCCGGCTCAGCTCCTTGTGCGGCGCCGGCGCGCCCGGAAGCGGCGCAGCTTCGCCCGCGCGCCGCAGACCTCCATCTCGCACCAGCGCCGGCGGCCGTTCCGGGTGCGGTCGAGGAAGACCCAGCCGCAATGCTGCCCGGGGCACTGCTTCAGTCGCTCCGGCGCCGCGTTCAGGAAAAGCTCGGCGGCCGATCGCACGATCGGCGGCAGCAGGCCTTCCAGGCTGTCGGTGGCGATGTCGTGCTCGAGCGCGAAATGGCCGCCCCGATGGGACACCCGCGTCTTCGCCATCACCCGGGAAAGTTCTCCATTGAGCAGCGCGAGCGCACGCGGCGGCGGCGTCTCCTTCCGGGCGATGGCGGCGACGATGGCGTGAATCGCCTCGCGCAATGCGCGCGCTCGCCGCAGAAGGTTCGCGGCCTTCCTCGGATTGGCCGCCGCGAGCCGCGAGAGGGTCTTCCGCTCGCGCGGACCGATCAGCCCGGCATGCGCGCACCAGACGAGCAGAAGGTCGCAGCTCGCGAGGTTCTCGCGATGCCGGGCGGTGCCGCGGCCGCTGCTGGTGTTGGCGAAATCGAGGCAAAGCGCACCGCCGATCAGCGGCAGCACGCCGGCGCGGCTCGGCGGCGCCAAGGCATCGGCGGGATCGCGTTGCGTCCTCATGCGATACCACCTAAGATCGTTTTGACGGTAACGCAAGCGAACTTACATTCCCCGGCGGAGCTCGCGATGGCGCTGCGTGCGACCCTGATGCTCGCGTTGCTGCTGGCGGTGCTCGCCGCCGTCGCGCCGCCGGCCATGGCGGCCGGCACGCAGGAGGCGGTGCGCCGCTGCCAGGCGCTGCTGCCGGGGTTCGAGACCGACATCGGCGGCATCACCATTTCCGTCGACAGCAGCGGGCTCGACCGGCCGACCGGCATCCGGATCGATTGGCAGGCCCTCGGCGACAAGCCGGATGGCTGGATTCTCTGCTGGTTCCTTCCGCGCACCAGCGAGGAGGAAAGCTGGCAGATCGCCTATCTGGAGACGAGCAAATACGGGCGCCTGTCGCGCTACGACCTGCAGCAGCTCTACAAGCTGCTCTATCTCGCGCAGAAGCCGCTCCAGGATTTCGGCGCGGAGGCCGACCAACCCTTCGCGACGGCGCTCTATGCGCTGCAGCAGACCATCAACGGCATCAGCCTCGGCTGCGTCTATGGGCTGATCGCCGTGGGCTTCACCCTCATCTACGGGATCACGCGGGCGATCAATTTTGCCTTCGGCGAGATCTACATGATCGGCGCCTTCCTGATGCTGATCGGCAATACCGTCTTGATCGCCCTCGGCGGCGCGCAAGGGGCGCTCGCGCTTCTGCTTATCGCGGCCGCCATCGTGGTGACGGGAGGTGCCTATGGATGGGCGATGGACCGCATGGTGTTTCGTCATCTGCGCAAGGCGCCGGTAACGGTGTCGCTGATCGCCGCGATCGGCATCGCGATCCTGCTGAAGGACGGGGCGCGGCTGTTGCAAGGGGCGAAGACGCGCTATCTCCTGGTCGAGGATCTCGATAGCTGGGCGGTGATTACCGGTCACGGTTTCGACGTCTACATGACCAAGGGCCATGTCGTCGTCGGTCTCGCGACGCTGGCCATCACGGCACTGCTCTGGTGGATCAGCATGCGGACGAATTTCGGTCGTGCGCAGCGCGCCTGCGCGCAGGATCCGCTTGCAGCGGCGCTGATGGGCGTCAATGTCGAGCGAACGATCTCGCTGACCTTCGTGCTGGGCACGGCCATCGTGATCGCCGCCGGTCTCTTCGCCGGCGCGCAATATGGCGTGATCAATTTTCACATGGGCACGCTGGTCGGTTTCAAGGCGCTGACCGCGGCGCTGCTCGGCGGCATCGGCTCCCTGCCGGGCGCGTTCCTCGGCGGCATGCTCATCGCCCTGACCGAAGCATACACGGCCGCGCTCATCGGCGCGGGCTGGGAAGACATCGCCGTCTTTACCGTGCTGGTGCTGGTGCTGCTGTTCCGGCCGGCCGGCATTCTCGGTCGGCGCGATGCCGCCGCGGCGTTGGAGCGCCCGTGAGCGGCAGGGGCAACGCGAACGTCGCATTGCGGGCGGCCCCCGGCGCAGGGCCGGGAATATGCCAGAATCCGCTTGAAGCGTTTGCGCGCGCCGGGCTATTAGGACTCACGGGTAGAATCGGTGGCCGGGCTCAACCGGCCATGATCGACGGGGAAGGCAAGAGACCGGCTCGGAGCGCGAGGGGTGCCCGGCTGGGGCGTCGAGGGCGACGCGCTTTCCGGACATTGGAAGAGCATCGGCGGCTGCGTTCGACGGCCCTGCCGGTTTTCTGGTGCCTTGCGTCCCCTCCGCGGCCTGATGGGAGCGCATGGAATATTTCCTGCAGCAACTGATTAACGGGCTGACGCTGGGTGCGGTGTACGGGCTGATCGCCATCGGCTACACGATGGTCTACGGCATCGTCGGAATGATCAATTTCGCGCATGGCGACATCTACATGATCGGCGCCTTCAATGCGCTGATCTGCTTCCTGGTGCTGGGCGCCGCGGGCATCACCTGGGTTCCGCTGGCGCTGCTCATCGTGCTGATCGTCTCCGTGGTGCTGACCTCGGTCTATGGCTGGTCGGTCGAGCGAATAGCCTATCGACCGCTGCGCGGACAATCGCGCCTCGCGCCGCTGATTTCCGCGATCGGCATGTCGATTTTCCTGCAGAACTACGTGCTGCTGCTGCATGGCGCTCGCGGCAAGCCGCTGCGGGCGCCGATCACCGGCGGCTTCACGTTGATGGAGCATGACGGGTTCACCGTGCAGCTCTCCTTCGTGCAGATGGGCATCATCGGCATCACCGTCCTTCTGATGCTCGGTTTCACCTACGTCATCACCCAGACCAAGCTCGGCCGCCAGCAGCGCGCCTGCGAGCAGGACATGAAGATGGCGTCGCTGCTCGGCGTCGACATCAACCGCACGATCTCCGTGACCTTTGTGCTGGGCGCCGGCCTCGCCGCGGTCGCCGGCCTGATGGTCACGCTGTATTACGGCGTGATCGACTTCTATATCGGCTTCGTCGCCGGCATTAAGGCCTTTACGGCGGCGGTGCTGGGCGGCATCGGCTCGCTGCCGGGCGCCATGCTGGGCGGGCTGCTGATCGGCCTCATCGAGGTGTTCTGGTCCGGCTACTTCACCGTCGAATACAAGGACGTCGCCGCCTTCTCCGTGCTGGTGCTGGTGCTCATCTTCCGGCCGACCGGACTTCTCGGCCGTCCGGAGGTGGAGAAGGTCTGAGCCATGGCGGCGAATGCGACCTCCACCTCTCGCGCCATCGGCGTCGCTGCATCGCTCGATTGGCCCGGAATTCTGAGAACCGCGCTCTTCGCGGCCGCCATCACCTTCCTGCTCGCGATCAGCATCGTCGGGGTCGAGACGCAGAGCGGTCCGGGCGGGCTCACGCTCTCGACGCGTTTCCCGGAAGTCGCCATCGCCGTCGTCGGCGTGTTCTTCGGAAGCATGGCGCTCAGCCTGATCCGCGCCGGCTACCCGGTGCCGGCGATGATCGGCGCCGCGCTCGTGACGGTCGCGCTGCTGGTCGTGCTGGTGCTCGAGGCCGAGAACCCGGCGCTCAAATATCTGCTGCCGTTCCAGGCGGTCGTGATCGACTGGGGCGCCGTGATCATTCCCGCGATCATTTGCGTGCGCGCGGCCCAGGTGGCCTGGCGCGCGCGACGCCAGGCGACCGGCGCGGGCGATACCGCGATCGGCATCCAGATCGGCGGCCTCGCGCGCCGTCTCATGCCGTGGGTCGGGCTTATCATGATCGTCGTCGCGATCGCACTGCCCTGGCTGCCCTTCGGCGCGTCGCAGCGCAAGGTCATCGACATCTGCACGCTGGTCCTGACCTACATCATGCTCGGCTGGGGCCTCAATATCGTGGTCGGGCTCGCCGGGCTGCTCGATCTCGGTTACGTCGCCTTCTATGCGGTCGGCGCCTACAGCTACGCCATGCTGGGCGCGAATTTCGGCTGGAGCTTCTGGATCTGCCTGCCGCTCGCCGGCATCTTCGCCGCCAGTTTCGGCGTGCTGCTCGGATTCCCGGTGCTCCGGCTGCGCGGCGACTATCTCGCCATCGTGACGCTTGGCTTCGGCGAGATGGTCCGCATCATCCTGATAAACTGGTGGTGGGTCACCGGCGGGCCGAACGGCATCAACAAGGTCGCGCGGCCGTCCTTCTTCGGGTTCACCTTCGAGCGTAATGCGCCGGAAGGCGAGCAGACCGTCTATCAGTTCTTCTCCTCGATCTTCGGCCACGAGTTCACCTACAGTCCCTATTGGCGGGTGGTGTTCCTCTACTATCTGATCCTCGCCTGCGCGCTGGTGACCAACGTCTTCACGCTCCGGGTCCGGCGCATGCCGCTCGGCCGCGCCTGGGAAGCGCTCCGCGAGGACGAGACCGCCTGCCGCGCGCTCGGCATCAACCCGACCAACACCAAGCTCACCGCCTTTGCCGTCGGCGCGATGTTCGCCGGCTTCGCCGGCTCCTTCTTCGGCGCGCGCCAGGGCTTCGTCAGCCCCGAGAGCTTCGTCTTCATCGAATCCGCGGTCATCCTTGCGATCGTGGTGCTGGGCGGCCTCGGCAGTCAGGTCGGCATCGTGCTCGCGGCGATCGTGCTGATCGGACTCCCGGAACTCTTCCGGGAGCTCAAGGACTACCGCATGCTCGCCTTCGGCATGGGCATGGTGCTGATCATGGTCTGGCGGCCGGGCGGGCTGCTGGCGCATCGCGATCCGACCATCCGGCTCTCGAAGGATCCCGCCAAGCCGAAGAGCCCGGCATGAGCATGGCCGCGCCGCAGTCGCCGATCGCCCTCGAGCCGCTGCTTCGCGTCGAGCACCTCTCGATGCGGTTCGGCGGGCTCGTGGCGATCGACGATGTCTCGTTCGAAGCGCCGCATAACCAGATCACCGCCATCATCGGCCCGAACGGCGCCGGCAAGACCACCGTCTTCAACTGCCTTACCGGCTTCTACAAGCCGACGATCGGCCGCCTTACCCTGAATGCGCCGCATGGGCGCTTCCTGCTGGAACAGATCGACGGCTTCCGGATCGCCCAGCGCGCCCGGGTCGCCCGCACCTTCCAGAACATCCGTCTCTTTGCCGGCATGTCGGTCCTGGAGAATCTCATCGTCGCGCAGCACAACAAGCTGATGCGCGCCTCGGGCATGACGCTCGGAGGCTTGTTCGGCTTCGGCGGCTACCGCGAGGCGGAGCGGCAGGCCGTCGAGCTCGCGCGCGACTGGCTCGATCGCCTCGCGCTGACCCCGCATGCCGACGCGCCGGCCGGAAGCCTTCCCTATGGCGGGCAGCGGCGGCTCGAGATCGCGCGCGCCATGTGCATCGATCCGGTCCTGCTTTGCCTCGACGAGCCGGCCGCCGGCCTCAATGCGCGGGAGTCGCACGAGCTCAACGAGCTCCTGCTCAGGATCCGCGACGAATACAAGATCGGCGTGCTGCTGATCGAGCACGATATGAGCGTGGTGATGGAGATCTCCGATCACATCGTGGTGCTCGACTATGGCCGCAAGATCGCCGACGGCGCCCCTGCGGCGATCCGCCAGGACCCCAACGTGATCCGGGCCTATCTGGGCGAGCCGGAGCACGAGGACCTGCCGCCCGCGGTCGCGGCCGATATCGAGAAGCGGGGCGGCTGAGATGGCGGACTCCATGCTCAGGATCGCCGGCATCCACGCCTTCTACGGCCAGATCGAGGCGCTGAAGGGCGTCGATCTCGAGATCAACAAGGGCGAGATCGTGACGCTGATCGGCGCCAACGGTGCCGGCAAATCGACGCTGCTCATGACGGTCTGCGGCTCGCCCACGCCGCGCGCCGGCAGCATCACCTTCGAGGGCCGCGAAATCACCCGTCTGCCGACCTACGAGATCATGCGCCTCGGGATCGCGCAGTCGCCCGAAGGCCGGCGGATCTTTCCGCGCATGACCGTCTTCGAGAATCTCCAGATGGGCGCGCTGACGGCAGATCCGGCGAAGTTCGGCAGCGATCTGGAGCGCGTCTTCGCGCTCTTTCCGATCCTGGAGAAGCGGCGCGACCAGCGCGGCGGCACGCTCTCCGGCGGCGAGCAGCAGATGCTCGCCATCGGCCGCGCCCTGATGAGCCGTCCGCGGCTCCTGCTGCTCGATGAGCCGTCGCTCGGGCTGGCGCCGCTGATCGTGAAACAGATCTTCTCCGTCATCCGCGACATCAACCGGGAGCAGGGCGTCACCGTCTTCCTCGTCGAGCAGAACGCCTATCATGCGCTGCGGCTCGCCCATCGCGGCTACGTGCTGGTGAACGGCAAGGTTACCATCACCGGCAGCGGCCGCGATCTGCTGGCCAATGCCGAGGTGCGCGCCGCCTACCTCGAAGGCGGCCATGGCGGCGACTTCGCGGGAGCCAAGCGATGACCGATATCCTCGCCGTCTCCTGGCCGGTCTTCATCGGGCTCACCCTCATCCTGTTCGGCGGCGCGGCCTTCATGATGGGGCAGGCGCTGGCCGAAACCTGGCGGTCGGTGTGGCAATGCGTCGGCTACTGCCTGCTGCTGACCGTCGGGGACCGTCTCGCCGGCAACTTCCTCTTCGGCAGCGACGTGCTGTCGATCAGCGGCTATGCCACCCATTTCGGGGTGCTGGTCGCGATCACGCTTGCGGCATACCGTCTTACGCGCGTGCGCAAGATGATCACGCAATATCCGTGGTTATACGAGCGGAACGGCGCATTTTCGTGGCGGGAGATCGGTTCCGGCAATCGCTGAGGCGCAGCCTGCCGGCCCCGGATTTCCGGGCCGGAATAGGGGCTCCGGCGCCTCCCGGCCGGAAACGAATTGCCGAGGTTGTGCCACCTGATAGAATATCGCCAACCCGCATCGGCGGAGACCCAAGAAGACATTCCATACAGTTTCCGGCCCAATTCCGGCATGCCCATGCGGAGCTCGAGTGTGCAACAGGGAGAATCCCATGCGTAAGCTCACGATACCGCTGCTCGCCGCCCTTGCGGTGGCGTTCAGCGTCGCGACGGCGAAAGCCGACATCACCATTGCGGTGGCCGGCCCGATCACCGGCGACCTCGCGGAGTTCGGTGCGCAGATGAAGCGCGGCGCCGAGAAGGCCGTGGCCGACATCAACAAGGCGGGTGGCGTGCTCGGCGAGCAGCTCGCGCTCGAGACGGGCGACGATCAGTGCGATCCGAAGCAGGCGGTGAACGTCGCCAACGACCTCGCTTCCAAAGGCGTCGTGTTCGTGGCCGGCCACTTCTGCTCCGGCTCCTCGATCCCGGCCTCGGCGGTCTATCAGGAAGAGGGCATCCTGCAGATCTCGCCGGCTTCGACCAACCCGGCCTTCACGGAAGACGCGGCTGCCAGCGGCTGGACGACGGTGTTCCGCACCTGCGGTCGCGATGACCAGCAGGGCGATTTCGCCGGCGCCTGGATCGCCGAGCATTTCAAGGGCAAGAACATCGCCATCGTCGACGACAAGTCGGCCTACGGCAAAGGTCTCGCCGACCTCACGCGCGAATCGCTCCATGCGGCGGGCACGAACGAAGTGCTGTCGGAAAGCATCACTGCCGGCGAGCAGGACTACACGGCGCTCGTCAGCAAGCTCAAGGACGCCAAGGTCGACGTGATCTATTTCGGCGGCTATCACCCGGAAGCGGCGCTCATCGTCAAGCAGGCACGCGAGCAGGGCCTGACGGCGAACCTTCTCTCGGGCGATTCGCTGAACACGCTCGAGTTCGCGACGCTCGCCGGCGCTGCCGCCGACGGCGTGATGTTCACCAACGCGGCGGAAGCCCGCAACTTGCCGAGTGCTGCCAAGGCGGTGGAAGAGTTCCGCGCCGAAGGCTTCGAGCCGGAAGGCTACACCCTCTCGACCTATGCGGCGATCCAGGTCTGGGCGCAGGCCGTTGCCAAGGCCGGCACCACCGACTCCGCGAAAGTCGCCGAGGCCATCCGTAGCCAGAGCTGGGATACGGTGATCGGCACCCTCGGCTTCGACGAGAAGGGCGACCTCACCGCGGCCACCTATGTGTGGTACGTGTTCAAGGACGGCAACTACTCGCAGATGTAGTTTCCGCGCTCCTTCGGGGGCCGCAGGATCGGCCCGGCGCGGGGAAGCTCGCGCCGGGCCTTTCTTTTTGAGAATCATCGCAACAAACGGGTGGCGTTGTCGGGCCGAAAGCGCGAGGCTCGGTCGCCCGGAAACCCTCTGCCTATGACCGTCATCAATCGCACCATGGGCCCGCTCGAATGGGCCCTGCTGCTGACCCTCTCCGTGCTCTGGGGCGCCTCCTTCTTTTTTGGCCAGGTAGCGCTTGCGGAGCTGCGGCCCTTCACCGTCGCCTTGGCGCGGGTGGCAATTGCCGCGCTCGTGCTCAATCTTCTGGTCAGGCTCTCGGGCCTTCGGATGCCGCGAACCCTTGCGGAATGGCGGCGGCTCTTCGCTATGGGCGCGCTCAACAACGCCATCCCCTTCAGCCTGCTGCTCTGGGGCCAGACGCAGATCTCGAGCAGCCTCGCCTCGATCCTGAACGCGACGGCGCCGCTCTTCACCGTGCTGCTGGCCGACCGGCTGACGGCCGACGAGAAGCTGACGCCGCTCCGCCTCATGGGCGTCGTGGCGGGGCTCGCCGGCGTCATCGTGATGATCGGCCCTTCGGCGATGCGGGACCTCGGCGGTCATCTCATGGCGGAGCTCGTCACGCTCGGCGCGCCCATCGCCTATGCCTGCGCCAGCATTTATGGCCGGCGTTTTCGCAACGATCCGCCGCTGGTGACGGCGGCGGGGCAGGTGACCGCGAGCACGCTGCTCCTCCTTCCGATCATGCTGGTCTTCGACCGGCCCTGGACGCTCGTCATGCCCTCCGGCGCCACCCTCGCCGCGCTCGTCGGGCTCGCCCTCCTCAGCACGGCGCTCGCCTATGTGATCTTCTTCCGCATCCTCGCGACCGCCGGCTCGACCAATCTCCAGCTCGTCACCTTCCTCATCCCGGTGAGCGCCCTTCTGTTCGGCATGGGGATCCTGGGCGAGCGTCTCGCGCCCGAGCATTTCGCCGGCATGGCTTTGATCGGCCTCGGCCTCGCCTTCATCGATGGACGGCTGTGGCGAAAGCTGCGCGGCCGATCGGCCGACTGCAACGGCCGCAGTACTTGACGACCGTCAGAGAACGTACGTCAGGGTCCGTCGGGAAGCGGAATGAATTCCGGATCGCCTGGCACCTCGACGCCGAAGCGGTCGCGCTGCCAATCCCGCTTCGCCTGTTCGATGCGTTCCTTGCGGCTCGAGACGAAGTTCCACCAGATGTGACGCGGTCCGTCCATCGGCTCGCCGCCGACCAGCGCGAGCCGGACCGGCGTCCGGGCGGCGACCACGATCCGATGACCCGGCGCGAAAACCAGTAGCTGCGGCGGGCTGTAGGAAACGCCGTCGATCTCGACATCGCCTTCGAGGAGATAGGCGGCGCGCTCCTCGTAATCCGCGTCGAGCTCGAGGCGCGTTCCCGCATCGAGTGCGACATCGACGAAGAAGAGCGGCGAGAGCGTCGCGACCGGCGAGGCTTTCCCGAAAGCGCTGCCCGCGATCACGCGGGCGCGCAGCCCCGCACCCTCGATGCGCGGGAGCTCGGCCTGTCCGTGATGGGCGAAGCCGGGCGCGGCCTCCTCCTTGTCCTGCGGCAGGGCGGCCCAGAGCTGCAGCCCGTAGAGCTCATGCGGGCGGCGGCGGACCTCTCGGTCGGTGCGCTCGGAATGGACGATGCCGCGGCCCGCCGTCATCCAGTTCACATCGCCCGGATGGATCGGCTGGACGGACTCCAGGCTGTCGCGATGCAGGATCGATCCGCGGAAGAGATAGGTGACGGTGGCGAGCCCTATATGCGGATGCGGCCGCACGTCGATGCCTTGGCCGCCCTCGAAACGGACCGGCCCTATCTGGTCGAGAAACACGAAGGGGCCGACCATCCGTCGCTGGATCGAAGGCAGAACGCGCCGGACCTCGAAGCCGCCAAGATCGCGCGTCCGGGGCACCACGACCATCTCGACCGGGCCGGCGGGCGAGGCGAGCGGATCGTCAAGCGATGGGGTCATGGGCATCTCCGGGGTCGCGGATTCTAAATTTCGTTAACCTTAGATCGGCGCGCTTCGCTAAGCACCGAGCTTTCGCCAGGGCAGGGAGCCAAGGCGCGGGGATAGCCAAACGGCGGCCCCAGGCCCGGCAGTCCTGCCGGCGGCATATTGGGCCTTCCGCGATCCCTTGTGGCGCCTTGGTTTGCCTTCGCCAGATGTGGTAAGTGATCCCTCCGCGCCGTCTCTCACATTCAGAGCCCCCGCCATGCTGGTCGAAACCATCGCCATCGCCGCCGATCATGCCGGTTTCGAGCTCAAGGAGAGCCTGAAGGCGGTGCTCCAGGCGCACGGCTTGACGGCGCTCGATCTCGGCACGGCGAGCAAGGATTCCGTCGACTATCCGGATTTCGCCGATCGCCTTGCCGGCGCCTTGAAGGATGGCCGCGCCACGCGCGGCGTGCTCGTCTGCGGCACCGGGATCGGCATCGCCATCGCGGCGAACCGGCACCGGCATGTGCGCGCGGCGGTCTGCCACGATGCCACCAGCGCGCGGCTCAGCCGTCTCCACAACAACGCCAACGTGCTGGCGCTCGGCGCGCGGCTTGTCGGTCCCGAGGTGGCGAGGGATTGCCTCGAGACATTCCTCGCCACGGCTTTCGAAGGCGGGCGCCATGAGCGGCGCGTCGCCAAAATGTCCTGACGATTCACAAGAAGAAAAAGGGCCACGACGATGTCTCCCGCCGACGACACCGGCCAGATTCCCGGATTTTTCACCATGTCGCTCGCCGAGCGCGACCCCGACCTCTATCGCGCCATCGGCCAGGAGCTGTCGCGCCAACAGGATCAGATCGAGCTGATCGCCTCGGAGAACATCGTCTCGGCGGCCGTGCTCGAGGCGCAGGGCACGGTGCTGACGAACAAATATGCCGAGGGCTATCCGGGCAGGCGGTATTACGGCGGTTGCGAGTTCGTCGACGTCGCCGAGAGCCTTGCCATCGAGCGGGCGAAGAAGCTGTTCGGCTGCGCCTTCGCCAACGTGCAGCCCCACTCCGGCGCGCAGGCGAACCAGGCGGTATTCTTCGCGCTGCTGCAGCCGGGCGACACCTTCATGGGCCTCAACCTCGCCGCGGGCGGGCATCTTACCCACGGCTCGCCGGTGAACCAGTCCGGCAAGTGGTTCAAGGTCGCGCCCTATACGGTGCGGCAGAGCGACCAGCGCATCGACATGGACGAAGTCGAGAAGCTCGCCAGGGAGGCGCGGCCGAAGCTAATCCTTGCCGGCGGCTCCGCCTATCCGCGCTTCTGGGATTTCGAACGGTTCCGCAAGATCGCCGATTCGATCGGCGCCTACTTCATGGTGGATATGGCGCATTTCGCCGGGCTCGTCGCCGGCGCCGCTCACCCGAGCCCGCTGCCGCACGCCCATATCGTCACCACCACCACGCACAAGACGCTGCGCGGGCCTCGCGGCGGCATGATCCTTTCGAATGACGAGGATATCGGGAAGAAGATCAATTCGGCCGTCTTTCCGGGCCTGCAGGGAGGCCCGCTCATGCATGTTATCGCAGCGAAGGCGGTCTGCTTCGGCGAGGCGCTCCGGCCCGAGTTCAAGCAATATGCGGCGTCGGTGGTCGAGAATGCCAAGGCGCTCGCCGCGACGCTGGTCGACGAAGGTCTCGCCATCACCACCGGCGGCACCGACAACCACATGATGCTGGTCGATCTCCGGCCGAAGAAGCTCACCGGCAAGGCGGCCGAAGCGAGCCTCGAACATGCCGGCATGACCTGCAACAAGAACGGCATCCCGTACGACACCGAGAAGCCGGCGATCACCTCGGGCGTGCGGCTCGGCTCGCCGGCGGCGACGACGCGCGGCTTCGGCACGGCCGAGTTCCGCACGGTCGGCAAGATGATCGGGCGGGTCCTCGATGGCCTCGTCGCCAATCCGAACGACAACGGCAAGATCGAACGGGCAGTGCGGGCAGAGGTGCAGGACCTCTGCCGGCGCTTCCCGGTCTATCCCGGCCGGCGCTGACCGATGTGACGGCTCTGGAGCCGGAAGGGGAAAACCATGCGCTGTCCGTTCTGCGGAACCGAGGATACCCAGGTAAAGGACTCCCGGCCCACCGAGGACAACTCGGCGATCCGCCGCCGCCGCCAATGTCCGAATTGCGGCGCGCGCTTCACCACCTTCGAGCGCGTGCAGCTTCGCGAGCTTACGGTGGTGAAAACGACGGGGCAGCGCGAGCCCTTCGATCGCGACAAGCTGATGCGCTCCATGTCGCTCGCGCTCCGCAAGCGGCCGGTCGATCCCGAGCGGATCGAGCGGGTGGTGAATTCCATCGTGCGCCGCCTCGAAAGCTCGGGCGAAAGCGACATTCCGACCAAGGTAATCGGCGAGATGGCGATGGAAGCGCTCCGCAGCCTCGATCAGGTCGCCTTCGTTCGCTTCGCGTCGGTCTATCGCAATTTCCGCGAGGCGAAGGATTTCGAGGAATTCGTCGGCCGGCTCGGCGAGGCCGAGTAGCCACCCGCCCCGCGCGGCGGCCGAGATCTTCGCGCGACCGCGAGGCTGAAAGGCCGATGGCGTGACAGCGAACCGTTCCCCTGAAGATATCGCACATATGCGCGCCGCGCTCGGCCTTGCCGCGCGCGGGCTCGGGCAGGTATGGCCGAACCCGGCGGTGGGCTGCGTGATCGTGGCCGGCGGCCAGGTGACGGGCCGCGGCTGGACGCAAGCCGGCGGCCGTCCCCACGCCGAGACGGGGGCCCTGGCGCGCGCCGGCGCGGCGGTGCGGGGCGCCACCGCCTATGTGACGCTCGAGCCCTGTGCGCATCAGGGCAAGACGCCACCCTGCGCCGAGGCCCTGATTGCGGCCGGCGTCGCGCGCGCGGTCGTCGCCGTGACGGATCCCGATCCGCGCGTTTCGGGCCGCGGCATCGCGCAGATGAAAGCGGCCGGTATCGCGGTTGAAGTAGGATTGCTGGAGAAGGAGGCGGCCGAGCTCAATGCCGGCTTCTTCTGCCGCATCGAAAAGGGCCGGCCGCTGGTCGCGCTGAAGCTCGCCACCACCCTCGACGGCCGGATCGCGACGGCGGCCGGCGAGAGCCGCTGGATCACCGGACCCGCGGCGCGAGCGCAGACGCATCGCCTTCGGGCGCAACATGACGCGTTGCTGGTCGGCGCCGCGACCGTCATCGCCGACGATCCCGATCTCACCTGCCGCCTGCCGGGCCTCGAGGACCGTTCGCCCGTGCGTGTCGTGATCGAGGGCTCGCAGGCCGTCCCGCCAGGCGCAAAGCTCGTGGCGACCGCCAAATCCCGTCCGACCTGGCTGCTGCGGACGGTCGGCAGGGAAAGCGCCCTTGCCTCGGCAGGCGCCGAGACGATCGAGATCGAGCCGGGGCCGGGCGGCAGGCCGGCGATCGCCGCCGCTCTCGCCGCCCTCGGCCGGCGCGGCATCACCCGGCTGCTGGTCGAAGGGGGCGGGCGGCTCTCGGCCGCGCTGCTCGATGCGGACCTCGTGGATCGTCTCTACTGGTTCCATGCGCCAGGCGTCATGGGGGGGGCCGGCATACCGGCCGTCGAGAAGCTCGCTGCCGGCACGCTGACTGCGATGCCGCGTTTCGAACGGACAGGGTTGCAGCCGTTCGGCGACGACATCATGGAAACCTACCGGCGTCGCGACTAAGTTCTCCTCCATGTTCACCGGCATCGTCACCGACCTCGGCAAGGTGCGCTCGATCGAGCGCGGCAAGGGCGCGCGCTTCGCCTTCGAGACGCGCTACGACACAGGCGCGATCGCCATGGGCGCGTCGATCGCCTGCGGCGGCGCCTGCCTTTCCGTCGTCGCGAAGGGGCCGGGCTGGTTCGCGGCGGATGTTTCCGAGGAGACGCTGGGCTGCACCACGCTCGGCGACTGGGTGGTCGGTTCGGCGGTCAATCTCGAGCGCCCCCTGAAGCTCGGCGACGAGCTCGGCGGCCATATGGTTTCCGGCCATGTCGACGGGGTGGCCCGGCTCATCGCGCAGCGTCCCGAAGGCGAGAGCCTCCGCCTGTCGCTCGAGGCGCCGGCCGCGCTCGCGCGTTTCATCGCCCCCAAGGGCTCCGTCGCGCTCGACGGCGTGTCCCTGACCGTGAACGAGGTCGAGGGCGCCCGGTTCGGCGTCAATCTCATCCCGATCACCCTCCGGGAAACCAGCCTCGGCCGGCTCGAGGCCGGTCAGCGGCTCAATCTGGAAATCGACCTCGTGGCGCGCTACCTTGCCCGCCTTATCGGCAAGGATCCCGCATGAACAAGCCGCAGGCCGAACCCTGGCGCGCCACCTTCTCGGAGCTCGTCTCGCCGACCGAGGCGATCATCGAGGAAGCGCGCAACGGCCGGATGTTCATCCTGGTCGATGACGAAGGCCGCGAGAACGAGGGCGACCTCGTCATTCCGGCCCAGATGGCGACGCCCGAGGCGATCAATTTCATGGCGATGCACGGTCGCGGCCTGATCTGCCTCGCCATGACGCGCGAGCGGATCGCCGAGCTCGGCCTGCCGCTCATGTCGCCCAACAACGAATCCCGCCACTACACCGCCTTCACCGTCTCGATCGAGGCGCGGGAAGGGGTGACCACCGGCATCTCGGCGCCCGACCGCGCACGCACCATCGCCACCGCCATCGACCCGACCAAGGGCCGCGGCGACATCGTCTCGCCGGGCCATGTCTTCCCGCTGGTGGCCCGCGACGGCGGGGTCCTGGTGCGGACCGGCCATACCGAAGCGGCGGTCGATATCGCGCGGCTCTCGGGCCTGAACCCGTCCGGCGTCATCTGCGAGATCATGAACGACGACGGCACCATGGCGCGCCGCGACGATCTCATCGCCTTCGCGCAGCGCCACGCCCTCAAGATCGGCACCATCGCGGATCTGATCGCCTATCGTCGCCGGCATGACCGCATCGTCGAGCGGGCGGCGGAGGGCTCGATCGCGAGCCGCCACGGCGGCGAGTTCCGGATGATCGTCTATGTGAACCGCGTGGCCTATGCGGAGCATATCGCGCTGGTGAAGGGCGATATCGCGGCGCCCGGCCCCGTGCCGGTCCGCATGCATGCCTTGAGCGTCCTCGAGGACGTGCTCGGCGACACCTCGGGCGGCCGCGGCGGCGAGCTCCAGGCGGCGATGCGCATGATCGATGCGCATGGGCGCGGCGTGGTGGTGCTGATCCGCGAGCCGCTGCCGACCAGCCTCAGCGACCGGGTGCGGGCGCGCATGTCGCAGTCCGGACACGGCTCGCAGCTTCGCGACTACGGCATCGGCGCGCAGATCCTTCTCGATCTCGGCGTGCATGAGATGATCCTCATCTCCAACACCAAGCGCACCATCGTCGGCCTCGAAGGCTACGGTCTGTCCGTGGTCGATCAATGGGCGATCCCGCCCGACCAGCACTGATCCGGAACGGCCGATGGTTATCATGGCGGACCGCCCCCACATCCTGATCGTCGAGGCGCGGTTCTATCCCGACATTGCCGACGAAATGCTGCGCGGCGCGATCGGCGCGGTCGAGGCCGTGGGCGGGTCGCACGAGACGCTCTCGGTGCCGGGCGCCTTCGAGATCCCGGCCGCGATCCGTCTCGCGGCGGAAGCCGGCCAGCGCGGCAAGCTGCTGCGGCCCTTCGACGGGTTCGTGGCGCTCGGCTGCGTGATCCGGGGCGAGACGACGCATTACGACTATGTGTGCGGCGAGAGCGCGCGCGGCTTGCAGCAGCTCGCGCTGGAACAGGGCCTCGCGATCGGCTACGGCATCCTCACGGTCGAGAATGGCGAGCAGGCCTGGGCGCGCGCGAAGCTCGACCGGAAGAACAAGGGCGGCGATGCGGCCGAAGCCTGCCTCGCGATGATCGGCGTCAAGCGACGCTTCGGTCTGCCGGGAATCGTCGGACGGGGCGCATGAAGGAACCGGTTCCCGCGACCGACCCGCGACGCGCGGCGCGCCTCGCGGCGGTGCAGGCGCTCTATCAGATCGCCCTCACCGGCGCGACGCCGGAAGCCGCCATCACCGAGTTCACGGGCCATCGTCTGTCGAAGCCGCTGGAGGTCGGCGGCACGCTCGGCGGCGACCCGCAGCTCTTCGCGGACCTGGTGCGCGGCGCGGCGGAGAAGCGGCCCGAGCTCGACCGGATGATCTCGGCCGTGCTCACCAACGACTGGACGGTCGAGCGGCTCGAGGCGGTGTTGCTCGCGGTGCTGCGGGTCGGCGCCTACGAGCTCTCCGCGCGGCCCGATCTGCCCGCCAAGGTCGCCATCAGCGAATATGTGGCGATCGCCGGCGCCTTCCTCGGGGATCGCGAGACCGGCCTCGTGAACGGGCTGCTCGATCGCATGGCGCGAAGCCTGCGGCCGGAGGCCTTCGAGCCGGGAGGCCGCCATGGCGGGGGCAAAGCTTCCCGGTGAGTTCGAGCTGATCGCGCGATATTTCCGGCCGCTCGCTGCGGCGAGCCCGGCGGCGCTGGCGCTCGGCGACGATGCGGCGCTGATCCCCGCCGAAGCCGGCACGGAGATCGTCGCCACCGCGGACGCGCTGGTAGCCGGCGTCCATTTTCTCCCCGACGACCCGCCCGACCTCATCGCCCGCAAGATGCTGCGGGTAAATCTGTCAGACCTTGCGGGAATGGGCGCGCGGCCGCTCGGCTATCTGATGACGCTGGCGCTGCCGGGCGACGTCGCCGAGGACTGGCTCCGTCGCTTTGCCGAGGGCCTCGGCCAGGACCAGAAGGCGTTCGGCATCGGGCTGCTCGGCGGCGACACCACGCGCACGCCGGGCCCGACGACGCTTTCGGTTACCGCCCTGGGGCAGGTCCGGGCCGGCATGGCGCTGCACCGCAAGGGAGCGCGCATCGGCGATGCGATCTGGGTCAGCGGCACGCTCGGCGACGCCGCCCTGGCGCTGCGCCAGCTCAAAGGCGAGATTGCGGTTGCCGACGCGGCGGCGGTGCGGTTCCTGACCGATCGCTATCGGCTGCCGCAGCCGCGGCTCGCTCTGGGCCAGGCGCTGGTCGAGATCCGCCTCGCCACGGCCGGGCTCGACGTCTCGGACGGGCTCGTCGCCGATCTCGGCCATCTCTGCGCGCAGTCCGGCGTCGCCGCCCTCGTCGAGGCGCAGCATCTGCCGCTGAGCGCCCCCGTCCATGCCCTGCTCGATCTCGATCCGGCGCTGATCGGAACGATTCTCGGCGGCGGCGACGATTACGAGCTGGTCTTCACCGCCGATCCTGCGGCTGGCGAGGCGATCGATGCGCTCGCCCGCAGGCTCGGGCTCGCCATCGCGCGGATCGGCCGCATCGAGGCCGGGACGGGGGTGCGGGTACGCGATGCCGCCGGCCGCGAGATCGCGATCGGGCGCGGCGGCTATCGGCATTTCTGAGGCGCCTGCGGCGCCTATTTGGTCGGAAGCCCCATATCCTCCGGGTCGATGCCCGGGACCGAAGTGATTCCGGCCCGCGCCTTCCAGTCATGCGGATAGGCGGCATAGAAGATGACGCAGCTATCGTCTGCCTCGTAGGCAATGTGGTTGTTCTTCGGCACGAACAGCACGTCGCCCGGCTCGCAAACGTAGGATTCGCCGTTGCAGGTCAGACGGAAGGTGCCCTTCATGCAGTAGATGATCTCGTCGCAGGTGAGATCCCACGGCACCGAAACCTTGTTGAGGAAGTTGAGGCCGCCGCACATGGTGTCGCTGATCTTCGAAGTCACGAACGGCTTGATGTAGGTCTTGCCTTCCGGAAGGTTGTTCAGGCGGTGTTCGATGTCCTTGAATTTGAAGAGGCTCGGCTTCGCCATCGGTCTTGCTCCCTGGTTGCGACGCGGCCGACGACGCCGGCGCGACGATCGAGTCCGGGGCCGACCCTATCAGCCGCGGCAAGCCGCCACTACGGCCGGGCGCGCGGGGCGATTGGCAAGCCCTGCATGACTGTTGCGGATTTCGCAGCCGGTAGGCGGCGGCAGGCGCGGGCACGATCGCGTCCCTCGGGCCCGGGGATTTCCGGGCCGTTAAGGCCGCCTTAACCCAATCTTCAGCGCCGCGGCGGAAGCTGCGGGCTGCGATGAAAAAACTGATCCTCATCCTGGTCCCGATTCTGCTCCTGGCGGGCGGGGGCGGCGGGGCGTGGTGGTTCTTCCTCCGCCCGGCGCCGGACGCCGAGGCGGTCGAGGCGACGAACCTTCCGGTGTTCTACGCAATGCCCGCCTTCACGGTCTCGATCGTGCGGGACCGCCGCAGCTACGGCATGATCACCGTCGAGCTCGCGCTCGAGCTCCGGGACGACGCCACGCGCCTGATCGCGGACGAGCGGTCCGCGAGGCTTGCCGATCGGATCTATGTCGCGCTCTACGATCTGCTCGGCCGGCGCATCATGGCCGAGCGCAACTTCGATCTCGATCTCATCAAGGGCCGGCTGATGGCCGCGGCCGCCAGCGTGCTGGGCGAGGGGAGCGTGACCGGCCTCATGTATCAGTCGGTCGAGAACCGCTTCATCGACGCGCCGGCGAGCTAGGGCCTCGCGCCATCGCCGGGCTCAATCCCGGCGCGCGATGGTGACGATCCGCGGGGCGTCGTCGCTCGCCGGGGAGCGATCGAAATCGCCATACTGCGCCTCGATCGCAAACCCGGCGTCGCGCAGCAGCGCAGCCACCTGATGCCGGTCGGTGTAGCGGATCCTGATGCGGGTCCGGCGCACCGGATCGTCCGTTCCGGCCCTGCGGCGGAAGACCTGGCAGTCGAGCACCGCCGCGGCCGGATCGTAGATCTCGATCAGGCTCACATCGATCCTGCGGCCGGCGGGGTCCGTATAGCTGTGCCAGTAGGTCTCGGTCGCGCAGCCGGTGAGGTCCGCCGGGCGCGGGTTGTGCGTCTCGAAGGCGAAGCGCCCGCCCGGCGCGAGATGCCGATAGACCTGCCGCGCCAGCGCCTGCTGATCGGCATCGGCGAGATAGGCCTGGAAGGCGTTGCCGGACATGAGGGCAAGCGCGAACCGGTCCTCCAGCGCGAAGCTCCGGCAGTCGGCCTCCACCCAGCGCACCGGGGCCGTGCCGGACTTGCGGCGTGCGTGGGCCAGCATCGGCGCCGCGAGATCGACGCCGGTAACGGCAAAGCCGCGTTTCGCGAGCGGGATGGCGATCCGTCCGGTGCCGCAGGCGAGATCCAGAATGGGCCCGCCCAGGCGGTCGGCCAGCGCCTCATAGAACGGTCCCTCGGGCTCGTACTCGCCGAACTCGCAATCGTATTCCTCCGGCGACTGGAACTCGGAAAGGTTGTCGTCTGGGGTTGCGGCGGCGGTCATGTCTGCTCTGCGCGTCCGTGGCTTGTCACCGATGGGGGTCTCGCTCATCCTGCCGGCTCATGAATCCAGGCACAACCCGGCGCAACGTCTTCTTCCTCGCGGTCTGCCAGGCGTTGAACGCCACGGCCCTGACCCTGATGGTCGCCTCGTCGGCGCTCACCGGGCAGATGCTGGCGGGCGACGAGTCGCTCGCGACCCTGCCGATCGGGCTGCAGTTCCTCACCGCGCTGCTCACCACATTTCCGGTCTCGCTCCTGATGCGGCGTCATGGCCGGCGCTGGGGCTTCACCCTCGGCGCGGTCGCCGGCGCCGCCGGCGGCTTCGTCATGATGCAGGCGGTGTTCGCCGGCAGCTTCTTCGGTTTCTGCATCGGCAACGCCATCATCGGCATCGCGCAGGCGACCGCACAGTTCTACCGCTTCGCCGCCGCCGATGCGGCCGAGGAGCGGTTCCGCGGCAAGGCGATCTCGCTGGTGCTGGCGGGCGGGGTGGTGGCGGCGATCGTCGGGCCGGAGCTCGCCAAATGGTCGCGCCTCGCCTTCACCGAAGCGGAATTCGCCGGTTGCTTCGCGGTCGTGATGGGGCTCGGCATCGTCACCATGCTGATCGTGCAGCTCGTGCGCATCCCGCGCCCGACCGCGGCCGAGCAGAGCGAGAAGGGCAGGGCGTGGGGCGAGCTTCTGCGCCAGCCGACGCTGGTGGTCGCGGTCGCGGCCGGCATGATCGGCTACGGCACGATGACGCTGGTGATGACCTCGACGCCGCTCGCCATGGTCCATCACCATCACGATTTCGACGATGCGGCCTTCGTCATCCAATGGCACGTGCTGGGGATGTTCGTGCCCTCCTTCTTCACCGGCAGCCTGATCCAGCGCTTCGGCGTGCTGAACGTCATGCTTGCCGGCATGGTCCTGCTGGCCGTCTGCGTCGGGATCAACCTGACCGGCACCGAGATCATGCAATTCTGGTCGGCGCTGCTGCTGCTCGGGGTGGGCTGGAATTTCGCCTTCATCGGCGCCTCGACCCTGCTGACCGAGACCTACAGGCCGGCGGAGCGCGCCCGAATCCAGGCCTTTAACGATTTCATGGTCGGGATCGCGATCGCCGGCGCATCCTTCTGCTCGGGCTGGCTGCATGGCCGTTTCGGCTGGGAGGCGGTCAATCTCGGCGTTGTCGCTCCGCTCGTCGCCGTGATCGTCGCGCTGCTCTGGCTGCGGGGCCGACGGGCCGCGGAAGCGCTGGTCCGCTCGGCCGTCTGAGCCGGGTTTCCGGGCCCGCCGGGCGCCGCGAAACCGTTGCCTTGCCGTAGCGAATCCCTTAAGGTCCGGCCGCATTTTTGCCGCCCGACGCCGTGGCCGGGTGCGCCGCCCGACGCCGCATGGGGCCTCGCCGGGCGGCTTTTCCGAAAAGAGAGTGGGAAGGTTCGAGAATGTCTATGCAAGCCTGGATCGTGATCGTCTGCGGCGTCTTGGCGCTGCTCTACGGCGCCTATGCCGCGCGCTCGGTTCTGGCGGCCGCGACCGGCACCGACCGGATGCGCGAGATCGCCGCGGCCGTTCAGGAAGGCGCCCGCGCCTATCTGAACCGGCAATACATGACCATCGGCCTCGTCGGCATCGTAGTCGGCGTCATTCTGGGCTTCACCCTCGGGCTTCCCGTGGCGATCGGCTACGCGATCGGCGCGATCCTTTCCGGCGCCGCCGGCTATATCGGCATGAACGTGTCGGTCCGCGCCAATGTGCGCACCGCCGAAGCGGCGCGGCAGGGCCTCAAGCCGGCGCTCGCGATCGCCTTCAAGTCGGGCGCCATCACCGGCATGCTGGTGGTGGGCCTCGGCCTGCTCGGCGTCGCCGGCTATTACTTCGTGCTGCAGGGCATGGGCCTCGAGCAGCGCAAGATCCTCGAGGCGCTGGTCGCGCTTTCCTTCGGCGC
>CAZMUZ010000051.1:0-24842 GCA_964569315.1 uncultured Rhodospirillaceae bacterium
GACCGCGCCTTCAAGAAGCTCGACACCATCAAGAGCCAGGTCGTGTGGTGGGAAGCCGGCGCGCAGCCGCCGCAGCTCCTTGCCGACGGCGAGGTCGTGATGGCTTCGGGCTGGAACGGCCGCTTCTATGATGCCGTGAAGAACGAAGGCAAGAACTTCGTCATCGTCTGGGATCGTCAGGTCCTCGATTGGGATTGGTGGGGCATCCCGAAGGGCTCGGACAAGGTAGACCTGGCCTACCAGTTCATTGCCTTCGCCAGCGGCGCCGACACCATGGCCGACCAGACCAACTACATCACCTATGGTCCGGCCAACATGGATTCCGAAGCGAAGATCAGCCCGGAAATCATGGCGCAGCTTCCGACTTCGGCGAAAAACATGGAAACGGCGATCGCCCCGGACATTCATTTCTGGGCCGACAATGCCGATCAGCTCACCGAGCGTTTCACGGCCTGGCTCGCTCAGTAACCGACTGACACAGCGGTGGGGAGGCGTTATCTCCTCCCCACCGCGATTGTCGTCTCGAAATCTGTGGCCGGATCGCAACGAAGGCCTCGCGAGGAATTGAGATATGGTCAGCACGACGGTTGATCAGGTCGCTCGTACGGCCGATGGCATACCGCTCAAGATAAAGCTCCAGCGCGCGGAACGAGCTCGCAAGCTCAAGGCGATCGGGCTAGTTCTTCCGCTCTTTCTCTTCATCGTCATCACCTTCGCCATTCCGATCGGGGTGATGCTGGTCAACGCCTTCTACGATCCCGACATTTCGCGCCTGATGCCGAAGACTTCCGCCGTGCTTGCGGACTGGGACGGCAAGGAGCTCCCGCCCGAGGCGGCCTATGCCGCCGCGGTGGAGGACCTCAAGGCCGCGCAGATCGAGAAGACCCCGGTCGCGGCGATCGGCAAGCGGCTCAACTACGAAATTCCCGGCATTCGCAGCAAGATCATCGCGACCGGCCGCGAGGTCGCGAAGCTCGAGGGCACGGGCCCCTTCAAGGACGCGCTCATCGGCATCAATCCGATGTGGGAGCAGATGCAGACCTGGCAGGTGATCCAGCGCGCGAGCGCCGCCTACACGCCCTTCTACCTGCTGAACGCGCTCGACTATCGCTATAACGCCGACAACGAGATCCAGCATCGCCCCGCGAACCAGGCCATCTACCAGGACATCTTCATCCGCACGATCGAGATCAGCGTGATGGTGACCCTGGCGACCCTGCTGCTCGGATTTCCGGTCGCCTATCTGCTGGCGACGCTGCCGCCCAAGACCAGCAATCTCCTGATGATCATGGTCCTGCTGCCCTTCTGGACGTCGCTGCTGGTGCGCACGACCGCCTGGGTGGTGCTGCTGCAGACCGAGGGCGTCGTCAACGACGCGCTGATCTGGCTCGGCATCTTCGACGAGCGGGTCCAGCTCATCTTCAACCGGTTCGGCACCATCGTCGCCATGACGCATATCCAGCTTCCCTTCACGCTGCTGCCGATCTTCAGCGTCATGAAGACGATCCCGCCGACGCACGTGCGCGCCGCGCGCTCGCTCGGCGCCGGGCAGTTCTATGCGTTCTGGCGCGTCTATTTCCCGCAGACGGTTCCCGGCATCGCCGCGGGCTGCCTCCTCACCTTCATCCTGTCGCTCGGCTACTACATCACCCCGGCGCTCGTCGGCGGGCCGAAAGACCAGATGATCAGCTACTTCGTGGCGCTCTACACGAACCGCGAGGTGAATTGGGGCATGGCCTCCGCGCTCGGCGCCGTCCTGCTCGCCGCGACGCTTGTTCTCTATTTCATCTACAACAAGCTGGTCGGCGTCGACCGCATGAAGTTCGGGTGAGATCACGATGGCTGTTCCTGCATACGCAACCCCGATCGAGCGCGCCTGGTACTACATCTTCCGCGCCATCTGCGCGGCGATCCTGCTGTTCCTGATCGCGCCGATCCTCGTGATCATGCCGCTCTCCTTCAACCCGGAGCCCTATTTCACCTATCCGCTGCCGGGCTTCTCGCTGCGCTGGTACGAGGATTTCTTCACCTCGACCCGCTGGCTGGACGCGCTCAAGAGCAGCGTCATCGTTGCGGTCTGCACCACGATCCTCGCGACCACGCTCGGTACCACCGCGGCGCTCGGCCTCAGCCGCGCGAACTTTCCCGCGCGCAGCGTCGTGATGAGCATCCTGATCTCGCCGATGATCGTGCCGGTCGTGATCACCGCGGTCGGCATGTATTTCTTCTATGCCGATGTCGGGCTCATCAACAGCTATCCGGGCCTCGTGCTCGCCCATACCGCGCTCGCCACGCCCTTCGTGGTGATCGTGGTGACGGCGACCCTGATGGGGTTCGACCATTCGCTGAGCCGCGCAGCGCAAGGGCTGGGCGCGAAGCCGATGACCGTCTTCTTCAAGGTCATCATGCCGCTCATCCTGCCGGGCCTCATCTCGGGCGCCCTCTTCGCCTTCGTCACCTCCTTCGACGAGGTGGTGGTGGTGCTCTTCATCGCAAGCCCCGAGCAGCGCACCCTGCCGAAGCAGATGTTCAGCGGCATCCGCGAGCAGATCAGCCCGACCATCACGGCCGCGGCCACGCTCCTGATCCTGTTCGCCACCATCATGCTGACGACGGTCGAGCTGCTGCGCCGGCGGTCCGAGCGGCTGCGCGGCATCAGAAGCTAGAGCGGGCGGGCCGGCTTCCGGCCGGCCCGCTTCCTCCGGCTATCGCCCGAGGGAGGCCGCCCGCTGGACAGCGGGGCCCCGCGTTCCTACCTTTGGGCCGCTTTCTCCCGGGTTGCCATGTATCGCGACAACAGCCTCATACCGAGCGATGCCATTCGCTTGGCGGCCTTGGGCAGCCTGTGGGAGGCGCCGAAGCCCTATGGCGCGCTGGCGAGCGAGGTCCGGTTCTTCGCGGGCCGGATCGTCGGCCCGTCGCTCGACCTGCTGTCGCCCTCGATCGAGCTGCTGCGGGTCGAAGGGCTGGTGGAGACGCAAGCCGGCGCGGATGGCGGCGAGGCGGCCCCGATGGCGATCACCGCTGCCGGCCGCGAGGAGCTGCGCCGGCTGCTGACCGCCAACCTCCGGGGGCCGCTCGGCGAGATCAACAAGCTCATCATCGCGCTCAAGATCCGCTTCATCGCCGCGCTCGAGCCCGAGGAACGCCGGCTCCAGGCCGATGTGCTGAGCGAGACCTGCGAGCAGGAACTGGCGCGGCTCGGCGATCTGCGATCGAGCCACGCCGGGACACCCGGCCACCTCCTCGAATGGCTCGACCACGACATCGCCCAGGTCGAGGCGCGGCTCGCCTGGTTTCGCGCGCTCAAGCCGCGGCTTTAGCGCCGCTCAGTAGAGATGCTGGCCGCCGGTGACGAAGATCTCGGTGCCGGTGACATAGGCGAAATCCGCCGTGCAGAGCCGATAGACGGCGGCGGCGACCTCTTCCGGCCGGCCCATCCGGTGCATCGGGATGCGCGGGATGAGCGCCTCGTATTCCGGCCCGATCATGCCGGTCTCGATTTCGCCGGGCGCCACCGCGTTCACCCGCACGCCGAGGCTCGCGAACTCGACCGCGAGCTCGCGCGTCAGCGCCGAGAGCGCCGCCTTCGACGTGCTGTAGGCCGAGCTCGCGAAGGGATGAATCGCATGGCCGGCGATCGAGGTGATGTTGACGACCGAGCCCTGGCCGCGATGCAGCGCCTTGGCGAAGCCCCGGGCGAGCTTCAGGGGCGCGAAGAAATTGAGCTCGAACACGTCGCGCCAAGCGTCCACGTCCCCGTTGAGGATGCCGAGCCGCTCCTTGAAGCTGGTCTTGGGCGACACCGCGGCATTGTTGATCAGCGCCTGCAGCGCCCCCTCGCCGATGATGCCCTTGGCCTCCGCGATGAACCGGTCCGCGTCCGCCGCGTCGCTGAGGTCGGCGGTGATATGGTGGGTCCAGTTCGGGTCGCGCTTGCACTCCTCCGGCACCGTCTCGCGGCTGCAGGTGATGATCCGCCAGCCTTCCTCGCTGAAGCGCTTGACCGTCGCGTGTCCGATCCCGCGGCTCGCGCCCGTCAACACCATGGTCAGCCGCTCGGCGCTCATGCCGGCATTCTAGCCGAACCGCCGCACCGCGTCAGCCGGCGCACCGCCCACCCGTCAGTGCGACATCATCACGGCGATGGTGGCGTTGTTCAGCACGAACCGCGTCGCCCCGCCCAGCATCATCTCGCGGAGCCGGCTATGGCCGTAACCGCCCATCACCAGCAGGTCGGCGCCGACCCCGGCCGCCTGCTCGAGCAGCGCCCGTCCGATCGGCGCACCGCCGCCGTCCGAGCGCACCACCGCCGCGGCGACTTCGTGCCGCGCGAGATAGCCGGCGAGCGCCGCGGCCGGTGCCGCCTTGTCGTCCTCGCCGATCGCGACGATGCTCACCGACTTGGCTTTCTTCAGCAGCGGCAGCGCGGAATAGACCGCGCGCGACGAATAGGCCGTGCCGTTCCAGCCGATCGCGACATTCTCGCCGAGCCCAGACGCCGGCCCGCTCGGCACGATCAGGACCGGACGGCCGGTATCGAACATCGCGGCGTCGAGCAGGGCCGCCTGGGTCACGCTGTCCTCGCCGGCAGGCCTGGTCAGCACGGTGAGGTCGGCGAACCGGCCGGCCGTCGCGAGATTCTCCGGCCCCGGACCGCTCACTTCGCGCCAGGTCGCGCCGAGCCCGGTCGGGACCACCACGCGGTCATAGGCGGCGCGGGCCTGCTTGCCGCGGGTTTCCAGCATGCGGGTCATCGAATCGATCATCTGCTCGATGAGCGCGCCGGACATGCCCTCGCCGACCACCGGCACGAGGGAGGAGGGATCGGGCTTCAGGTGAATCACCTCGATCTGCGCGCCGAACTTGCGACCGAGCTGAACCGCCGCGTCGAGCACGGCGTCGCTGGTCGCGGTGCCGTCCGCCAAGGCCAGGATACTTGCGTAACCCATTTTCTTTCGTCTCCCTGTCGACCGGCCGTTCGCGGGAAGGAACGGCATCCCGGCCGCCATCCCGGCGGCTCCCCGACATCATGCGAATTTGGTGCGGACCTCCGCAACCCCTTCGGGATCCTCGTGGATGATGACTTCCGCGGTCGGAAACTCGGCCAGAAGCGCCATCTCGACCTGGTCGGCGACCCGATGGGCCTCGGTCAGCGACATGCCGCCATCCATCTCGAGATGGAACTGGATGAAGCTGTCCCGGCCGGCCGTGCGGGTGCGGAGGTCGTGCAGGCCGCGGATCTGGGGATGGGCACGGACGATCTGCTTGATCCTTTCGCGCGCCTCGTCGGGCATCTCCCGGTCCATCAGCATGTCGAAGGCGGAGCGGGCGATCTGCCAGGCGGTGAAGAGAATGAAGGCGCCGATGGCGAGCGCGAAGAGCGGGTCGGCAAGATACCAGCCGAGCTGCGTCGAGAGGATGAGCGCGACAATGACCGCGATGTTCACCGCGAGATCGCCCGCATAGTGGAGCGAGTCGGCCGAGATCGCGACCGATCGGGTCTTCCTGATGACCCGCCGCTGGAACAGGACCAGAAGAGCCGTCATCGCTATGGAGGCGATCATCACGCCGATGCCGAGCGTCTCGTTCTCGATCGGCGTCGGGCGATAGAGACGGCCGCCCGCCTGGAGGACGAGGAACACCGCCGAGCCGGCCACGAAGGCCGATTGGCCGAGCCCGGCCAGCGCCTCGGCCTTGCCGTGGCCGAAGCGGTGCTCGCGATCGGCCGGCGTCAGGGCATGCCGGACGGCGACGAGGTTGATGAGCGACGCCGCCGCATCCAGCATCGAATCGATGAGGGTCGAGAGCATGCTGACCGAGCCGGTCAGCAGGTAGGCCACGAACTTGATGGCGATGAGCGACAAGGCGACCCCGACCGCCGCATAGGTCGCGAGGCGCATCATCCGCTCCGCCTCGCCCGGCGGAGTCCCGGCCTGTGTCCCGGTTTCGGTCGGACGCGCGTCCATTCGCGGGCGCTCTCCTAGGGAAAGAGTTTCTCGGTCCGCCACCCCCCGGCCGTGCGGTGATAGACGAGCCTGTCATGGAGCCGGAACGGCCGGTCCTCCCAGAATTCGATCTGCGCGGGAACCACCCGGAAGCCGGACCAGTGCGGCGGGCGCGGGACGGTTCCGATGCCGAACTTCGCGGTGAACTGCGCCACCCGCCGCTCGAGCTCGAAGCGCTCGGTCAGCGCGCGGGACTGGTCCGAGGCCCAGGCGCCGATCTGGCTCGTCCGCGGGCGGCTCGCGAAATACCGGTCGGCCTCCTCGTCCGAGACCGGCTCGGCCGCGCCTTCGATCCGCACCTGCCGGCGCAGCGACTTCCAGTGGAAGCAGAGCGCCGCCTTGCGAGTGGCAAGGAGCTGCGCGCCTTTGCGGCTTTCGTAGTTGGTGTAGAAGGTGAAGCCGCGCAGGTCGGCCTCCTTCAGCAGCACCATGCGCAGGCTCGGCTGGCCCTCCGGAGAGACGGTCGCCAGCGCCATCGCGGTCGGGTCGTTGGGTTCTTTTTCCTTGGCCTCCGCGAACCAGCGTTCGAAGAGTTCCAGCGGCTCGCTCGACGGCGTATCGGCCATTCCATCCATCCGGGCATGATCGGGACATTGAATCTGCACGATTCCCTACCATTTTTCATCCCGACTGTCGGCTGTCGAGCGCGCGGCCGCTGCGGCTGCGTCTCGGAAGCGATAGCGGCCGCAGGCGGCTACATTCGGAAAAGACGGAGCGCTCCGCCGCGCTGGCAGCTCCCGCCGACGCCCGGTAGGGTTGCCGGCAGGGGAAATCGCGCCGGCGAGGCGAATCGCGGATGAATCGGAATGCGTGATCCTTACGAAATCCTGGGCGTGGCGAAGACGGCGAGCGCCGACGAGGTCAAGAAGGCCTACCGGAAGCTCGCCAAGAAGCTGCATCCGGACCTCAACCCCGGCAATGCGAGGATCGAGCAGCAATTCAAGGAGCTCTCGGCCGCCTATCATCTGCTGTCCGATCCGGAACGCCGCCGCCGCTTCGACGCCGGCGAGATCGACGCGACGGGCGCCGAGCGCGCGCAGGAGCGCAGCTATTACCGCAGCTATGCCGATGCCGACCGCGGCGGCAAATATAGCGGCTTCAGCTTCGACGACCTCGCCGCCCAGGAGGGCGGCGACGACCTCTTCGCCAACCTCTTCGGCCATCGCCGTCAGGGACCCAAGGTCCGGATGCGCGGCGCGGACGTCACCTACACCGCCGAGATCGACTTCCTCGAGGCCGTGCTCGGCGCCCGCAAGCGGCTCACCCTGACGGACGGGAAGGCGATCGACTTCACGGTCCCCGCCGGCACCGCCGAGGGCCAGACCCTGCGGCTGAAAGGCCAGGGCCTGCCGGGCTTCGGCAATGCGCCGGCCGGCGACGCCTTCGTCGAGATCAAGGTCAGGCCCCATCCGCAGTTCCGGCGCGAGGGCGACGACATCGCGGTCGAGCTGCCGGTCACGCTCCAGGAAGCCGTGCTGGGCGGGAGCATCGACGTGCCGACGGTCGACGGCCGGGTCTCGATGACCGTGCCCAAGGGCTCCAATACCGGCACCCGCCTCAGGCTGAAGGGCAAGGGCGTGATGAACCGCCGCACCCACCAGCGCGGCGACCAGTATGTGGTCCTCAAGGTCGTGCTGCCGTCGCAGAAGGACGAGAAGCTCGCCGAAATGGTCGAACGCTGGGCCAAGGACAATCCGTACAAGGTGCGCTGACATGCGCTGGACAATCCAACAGGCGTCGGTCGAGATCGGCGTCGAGGCGACGGTGATCGAGACCTGGATCGAGCAGCAATGGGTGCTGCCCGCGGATCGCCAGCCGGCCGAGCGAGGCGCCGCCGGCGAAAGCTACATCTTCGAGGATCTCGATCTCGCGCGGCTGCGGTTGATCAACGAGCTGCTGGGCGAGCTGCAGATCGGCGAGGAAGCCGTTCCCGTGGTGCTCGGTCTCCTCGATCAGCTCTACGACGCCCGACGCGCCTTCGAGGAGCTCGAAAGCGCCATCGCCGACTGCTCCGAGGGCACCCGGACCGAGATCGCGGCCCGGGTCGCGCGGCGGCGCTGACGTTTCGGCGACAGTCGCGGCCGCGTTCGTCGCAATTGCCCGCAACCCACGGAAACGCAGAGATTTTCAGCCCTTTGCCGATCGTGTAGGATGCCGCCGAGTCGGCAAGCGGGCCGGCTTCACCATGAGGAATTGCATGGCATCCAGTTCGGGTCTGATGGCCGGGAAGCGCGGCCTCATCATGGGGGTGGCGAACGAACGGTCGATCGCCTGGGGCATCGCGCGCGCGGTCGCCGAGCAGGGCGCGGAGCTCGCCTTCACCTTCCAGGGGGAAGCCCTCGAGAAGCGCGTCCGCCCGCTCGCCGAGTCGATCGGCGTAAAGCACGTGCTGCCTTGCGACGTCGGCGACGATGCCAGCATCGACGGCGCCTTCGCCGAGCTCGGCCGTCACTGGGACCGGCTCGATTTCCTGGTCCATGCCATCGCCTTCTCGGACAAGGACGAGCTCAAGGGCCTCTATCTCGATACGAGCCGCGCCAACTTCGCCATGACGATGGACATCTCCTGCTACTCCTTCACCGCCGTCGCCCAGCGCGCGGCGAGGCTGATGACGGCGGGCGGCAGTCTCGTCACCCTCACCTATTACGGCGCCGAGCGCGTCATGCCGCATTACAACGTGATGGGCGTGGCCAAGGCCGCGCTCGAGGCGAGCGTGCGCTATCTCGCGGCCGACCTCGGCAAGCGCGACATCCGCGTGAACGCGATCTCGGCCGGGCCGATCAAGACCCTCGCCGCGTCCGGCATCGGCGACTTCCGCTACATCCTGCGCTGGAACGAGCTGAACGCGCCGCTGAAGCGGAACGTCACCACCGACCAGGTCGGCGGCGCCGGGCTCTATCTTCTCTCGGATCTGTCGGCCGGCGTCACCGGCGAGGTGCATCACGTGGATAGCGGTTACCACGTCGTCGGCATGCTCAATACCGATTCGGCGCATGAAATCGCCCAGCTCCTGCAAGGCTTCGAGGTAAAACCCTGAGCGATGTCCCACAATAGCTTCGGCCACCTGTTCCGCTTCACGAGCTGGGGCGAAAGCCACGGGCCCGCGATCGGCTGCGTGGTGGACGGCACGCCGCCCCGCATCGCGCTCGCCGAGGCCGATCTCCAGCATTGGCTCGACCGCCGCCGGCCCGGCCAGTCGCGCTTCACCACGCAGCGTCGCGAAGCCGACCAGGTGAAGATCCTGTCCGGCCTGTTCGAGGGCGTCACCACCGGCACGCCCATCGGCCTCCTGATCGAGAACCAGGACCAGCGCTCGAAGGACTATGGCGAGATCGCCGACCGGTTCCGGCCCGGCCATGCCGACTACACCTACTGGAAGAAATACGGCATCCGGGACTATCGCGGCGGCGGCCGCTCCTCGGCGCGCGAGACCGCGATGCGCGTCGCCGCCGGCGGCGTCGCCCGCAAGGTCTTGAGCCACATCCTCGGCGAGGGGGTGGCGATCCGCGGCGCGCTGATCCAGGTCGGCAAGCATCGAATCGACCGGTCGCGCTGGGACTGGGACGCGACCGAAGCCAATCCCTTCTGGTGCCCCGATGCGAAGACGGCCGGCGTCTGGGAGGATGCCATCGACGGCGCGCGCAAGGCCGGCTCCTCGCTCGGCGCGGTCGTCGAGGTGACGGCCTCCGGCATCCCGGCCGGGCTCGGCGCGCCGATCTACGGCAAGCTCGACGCCGACCTCGCCGCCGCCATGATGAGCATCAACGCCGTGAAGGGCGTGGAGATCGGCGAGGGCTTCGCCGCGGCCGAGCTCGGCGGCGAGGAGAATGCCGACGAGATGCGGATGCGGAACGGCAAGGTCGCCTTCACCGGCAATCGCGCGGGCGGCATCCTTGGCGGCATCTCGACCGGACAGGAGATCGTGGTCCGCTTCGCCGTGAAGCCGACCAGCTCGATCCTGAACGATCGCAAGACGGTGACCGAGCGCGGAGAGGAGGTGACGATCTCCACCAAGGGCCGGCACGACCCTTGCGTCGGCATTCGCGCCGTCCCGGTCGGCGAAGCCATGCTCGCCATCGTACTCGCCGACCATTTGCTCCGCCACCGCGCGCAGAACGGCTGACGCCCCCCTCTACCGGCTGAAGCAGGCCACCAGCTCGAGATGCGGCGACCAGGGGAACTGGTCGACCGGCAGTGCCCAGTCGAGCGTCATCCCGCCATCGACCAGCAGGCGCGCATCGCGCGCGAAGCTCACCGGATTGCAGGACAGGGCGACCACGCGGGCGATCGCCGACGCCGCGAGCGCACGCGACTGCGCGGCGGCACCGGCGCGCGGCGGGTCGAAGAGGACGGCATCGAACCGCGCGAGCTCGCTCGGCTGCAGCGGTGAACGCTCGAGATCGCGCCGCTCGGTCGTCAGGCGCTGGCCGAGCCCGGCGCGCTTCGCCGCCGCCGCGAGGGCAGCGATGGCGGCCCGATCGCCCTCCACCGCATGCACGCTCGCAAGCTTCGCGAGCGGCAGGCTGAAGCTGCCGCAGCCGGCGAAGAGATCGGCGACGCGCTTGCGGTCCCCGGTCGCTTCCTCGACGGCCGTCCGCAGGGCCGCCTCCCCTTCCCGGCTCGGCTGCAGGAAGGCGCCGGGCGGCAGATCGACGGCCACCCCGCCGAACGCGACCTGCGGCGTGCCGAGCTGGAGCAGCGGTTCCGGCTCTCCGCCGGGCGCCACCCAGCTCACCCGCATCAGACGATGCTCGCCCGCGATGCCGGCGATCGCGGCCCGCGCACCCGCGCCCGGCGGCCGGCCGCGCTGTTCGATCAGGAGATCGATGCCGCCTGCCGTCTCCGCGACCTCCAGGCTGGCGCTCCCGCCCTCGTCGAGAACCGCATCGGCGACGGCGCGAAAGGCGGGCAGCGCCGCCTGCAGCAGCGGCGTCAGCAGGGGGCATTCCGCGAGGTCGAGAACCCGATGGCTGGCCCGCTCGTGAAATCCGACCCGGAGGCGACCTCCCTTCCGCAAGGCCGCCAGCCGCGCGCGCCGCCGACGGCCGGGCGCGATGGCGACGAGCGGGCGCAGGCTGCCCGGATCCAGCCCACGCCGTTCCAGCGCGGTGCGCAACAGGCCCGATTTCCAGGCGACATAGCGGGCGGGCTCGAGATGCTGGAGCTGGCAGCCGCCGCAGGTCCCGAAATGCCGGCAGGCGGGATCGATCCGCCCCTCTCCCGCACCGAGCCGCTCCAGCACCGTCGCCGCCCTGCCCTCGCCGCGCCGCTCGCCGAGCCGCAGGCGGACCCGGTCGCCCGGCAGGGTGAAGGGCACGAAGATCGCACAGCCTTCATGCTGCGCGATGCCGTCGCCCTGCGCCCCCAGGCTCTCGATGGCGACGACAGGCGCTGCCTCGCGCGACGGCGGGGTCGGGACGTTCATCGGCGGACTTTACCGGCTCGCCCCGGGATCGAGAAAGAGCGCATCGAGAAAGAGCGCATCGGGAAAGGCCGCCTCGGGAAAGGCGGGCCGGCTCCCTTGCGACGCGCGGACGCGCTTGTCGCCGCCCGGGCGGACGGGCAAGCTTCCCCGCATGAGACGGCTCCTGAAATGGATCGGCGGCATTCTGCTGGTCATGCTCGCGCTGATCGGCGTCACCGTGCTGATCGGCGCCGTCGCCATCGGCTTCGGCCTCCGCGAGATGGCGAAGCTCGAGCGCCCGATACCCGAGCAGGCGGTCCTGACGCTCGATATCGGGGATGGGCTCGCCGAGACCACGGCCGGCAACCCGCTGGTCTTCGCCGGTTTCGACAAGCGGATCGGCCTTGACGAAATCCTTCGCGGGCTTGCCGAGGCGGGCCGCGATCCGCGCATCAAGGGCCTGGTCGTGAAGCTCGGCAGCGGCGAGCTCAACCTCGCCCAGGCGAGCGAGATCGGCACTGCGGTGCGCGCGTTCCGCGCCACCGGCAAGTTCGCCCTCGCCTTTGCGGAAACCTTCGGCGAGGCGGGCGACGCCAATACGCATTATCTGCTGGCGACCGCCTTCGACCAGATCTGGATGCAGCCTTCCGGCTCGCTCGGCTTGACCGGCCTGCGGCTCGAGACGCCGTTTCTCCGCAGCGCCCTTGCCGATCTCGGCATCGAACCGCGGATGGATCGACGCCGGGAATATAAGGGCGCCGTCGATACCTTCATCGCCGACGCCATGCCCGCGCCCTTACGGGAGAACCTCCAGCGGCTGGTCGATTCCCTCGTCGCGCAGATCGCGGCCGCCATCGCGCCGCGGCTCGAGGGCGACGCCGCGGCGGCGCGGGCGCTGATCGACCGCGGGCCGTTCCTGCCGGAAGACGCGCTCGCCGCCAGGCTCGTCGATCGGCTTGGCTATTGGGACGAGGTCGAATCCGAGGTCGATTCCCTGAGCCAGGCCGCCGACGGCTACAGCCTCGCCGACTATGCGCGCGGGCTCGAGCCCGCCGCCGATGCCGCCCGGGTCGCGATCGTCTATGGCCTCGGCCCGGTGATGCTTGGCGAGAGCGACGAGGATCCGCTGCTCGATAGCTGGTCGATGGGCGCCAAGACGGTCTCGGAGGCGATCCGCGAAGCGCGGCTCGACCCCGCCGTGAAGGCCATCATCTTCCGCATCGACAGCCCCGGCGGCTCCTACGTCGCCGCCGACACGATCTGGCGCGAGGTGGACCAGGCGCGCCGCAGCGGCAAGCCGATCGTGGTCTCGATGGGCGGGGTCGCCGCCTCGGGCGGCTATTTCGTCGCGGCGCCCGCTTCGCTCATCCTCGCCGAGCCGACCACCATCACCGGCTCGATCGGCGTGTTCTCCGGCAAGTTCCTGCTGACCGGGCTCTGGGACAAGCTCGGCATCCGCTGGGACGCGGTGCAGGCCGGCACCAACGCCGACATGGGCAGCTTCAATGCGGACTATTCGCCCGAGGGCTGGGCGAAGCTGCAGGCCGAGCTCGACCGGATCTATGCGGATTTCGTCGGCAAGGTCTCGGCGGGCCGCAAGCTCGATCCCGCCGCGGTCGAAGCCATCGCCAAGGGCCAGGTCTGGAGCGGCGCGGATGCCGAGGCGAACGGCCTGGTGGATCGGCTGGGCGGGCTCGGCGAGGCCGTCGTGGCGGTGCGCGAGCTGCTCGGCCTCGCGCCGGACGCCGCGGTTGCGCTCATGCCCTATCCGAAGCATCGCGACGGCTTCGCAGCGCTCATCGAGCGCTTCACCGGAACCGGGAGCCTGACCGGAACCGTGCTCGAGCTCGCCGCCGCGCTGCGGGAAATCCGCACGATGCTGGGGCTGGATCGCCTGGTGCAGAACGAGCCGCGGCTCGAGATGACACCGCTCCGCACGGCGCCTTAGCCGGCCCCGCGGATCAGCCGGCGCCGCGCAGGCCGGCGATCAGGAATTCGCGGTTGCCCTCGGGGCCGGTGATCGGGCTCGGCGTCAACCCGAGCACCCGCCAGCCCGGCTGCCGCGCGAGCCAGGCGGCGATCCGTTCGCAGACCTCGTCATGCAGCGCCGGATCGCGCACCACGCCGCCCTTGCCGACCTCGGCGGGGCCCACCTCGAACTGCGGCTTGATGAGGGCGACGAGCCAGGCTTCGGCGGCGGCGAGCGAAAGGGCGGCCGGCAGCACCGTCTCCAGCCCGATGAAGCTCGCATCGCAGACGATCGCCCCGGGCGCCTCCGGCACCTGGTCGCGCGAGAGGTGCCGCGCGTTGGTGCGCTCCAGCACCGTGACCTTCGGGTCCTGGCGCAGCTTCCAGGCAAGCTGCCCGTGGCCGACATCGACCGCATAGACCCGCGCCGCGCCGCCATGAAGCAGCACGTCGGTGAAGCCGCCGGTCGAGGCGCCGACATCGAGGCAGATGCGGCCCGCGGGCGAGAGGCCGAAATGCGCGAGCCCGTGGGCGAGCTTGACGCCGCCGCGCGAGACCCAGGGGTGATCGCGCCCGCGCAGCTCGAGTGGCGCATCCTCGGGAAGGGCATCGCCCGGCTTCTCGATCCGGCGCTCGCCGCTATAGACGAGCCCGGCCAGCACCAGCGCCGCGGCCTTGCTGCGGCTCTCCGCGAGCTCGCGCTCGGCCAGCAGCAAATCGACCCGCTTGCGCTTCGGTTTCCCCGGGGTCGGGCCGCGGCTCATGCCGTCTCCGGGAGCGGTCGCCGGCTCAGCACATGGAAGCGCCAGGTGAAGACCGCGGCGCTCACCGTGAGTCCGAGCGCGACGCCGAGCCAGAGCCCGCGCGCGCCGAGGTCGAGGCCGAAGGCGAAATAGGCGCCCGCGCCGAGCCCCACCACGCCGAACCCGAAGAAGCCGAAGAGGAAGGGCCATGCGGTGTCGCCGAGGCCGCGCAGCGCGCCCGCCGCCACCACCTGGATGCCGTCCGACACCTGCGAGACGGCGGCGATGAGCAGCAGACCGATCGTCACCTGGATCACCGCCTCGTTCCCGGCCTGCGCCGGGTCGAGGAAGATGCGCGCGATCGGCGCCGGAAACGCCCAGATGAGGAGTGCTACGAACACCATGTAGATGGCCGTCGTGACGATCGCGACGATGCCGACGCGACGGATGAACGAGACGTTCTTGAGGCCCTGGGCCAGCGCCACGCGCGTGGCCGCCGCCTGGCCGATCGCGACCGGCACCATGAAGAGGATCGAGAGGAAGGTCGAGGCCGCCTGGTTGGCGGCGAGCTCGGCGGTGCCGAGGACCCACATCAGGAGCGCGACCACGGTGAACATGGTGTTCTCGGCGACCGTCATGCCGCCCGCCGGCAGACCGAGCCGGAGCATACGGGCGATCACCGGCCAGTCGATCGCGAGCAGACGCCGCGTCACGCCATAGCTACGAAAGCGCGGCGTCAGCTCGATATAGAGCACGAGCCCGCCCAGCATCGCCCAGCAGACGATGCTGGTCGCCCAGCCGGCGCCCGCCACGCCGAGCGCCGGAAAGCCGAAATGCCCGAAGACCAGCGCATAGTTGGCAAGAAGGTTCAGCGCCACCGAGGCGACGGTGACGATGAGGATCGGCATGGTGTGGGCGAGTGCCGTCAGGAAACCGCGCAGCACGGTCGTCAGCATGTAGGGCAGGAAGCACCAGAGCACCGCCTGCACATAGGCCTCGACGAAGGGAAGGATCGCCGGATCCTGGTCGAGCAGCCCGAGGATCGGCGCCAGATGCCAGGAAAGCGCCATCGCCGGGACGGACAGCAGCAGCGATACCCAGTAGCCCTGCCGCACGCTCGCCGCGACAGCGGCCATGTCGTTCTTGGCATGGGCCTCGGCGGCGAACACCCCGACCATCGAGATCACCCCCATGCAGGCGAGCAGGAGGCTGAAAAAGATCGTGGCGGCGAGCCCGGCCGCGCCGAGCTCGAGCGGCCCGAGCCGGGCGACGACCACCGTGTCGGTGAAGCTCATCGCCATCTCCGCGAGATAGGAGGCGGCGAGCGGCAGGGTCAGCGCCGCGAGAGCGGCGAGTTCGCCCGCGACGTTTTTCGTGGGAGCGATGGGTCCCTTCGGAGCCGGAGCTCCGGTCAAGCCCTCACCGAGCTGTGGGTCTCCCGACCCAGGGCTTGCAGCGCCGTCGCGACGATGTGCTTCGCGCTGAGGCCGGCATCGTCATACTGCACGTCCGGCTTGTGATGGTCGATGAACCGGTCGGGCAGCACCAGCGGGCGGATCTTGAGGCCGCCATCGAGCAGCCCCGCCATCGCCAGATATTGCAGCACATGCGAGGCGAAGCCGCCGACCGAGCCTTCCTCGACCGTGATCAGCACCTCGTGCTCGGTCGCGAGGCGCCGCACCAGCGCCTCGTCGAGCGGCTTGCAGAAGCGGGCATCGGCGACCGTCGTGGAGAGGCCGCGCGCCGCGAGGTCCTCCGCCGCCGCCAGCGAATCCTTGAGGCGCGTGCCGAAGGAGAGGATCGCGACCGCGGTGCCTTCGCGCAGCACGCGGCCCTTGCCGATCGGCAGCACCTCGCCGCGCGTCGGCAGCTCCACCCCCACGCCGTCCCCGCGCGGATAGCGGAAGGCCGAGGGGCGGTCGTCGATCTCGACCGCCGTGCGCACCATATGCACGAGCTCCGCCTCGTCCGCCGGCGCCATGATCACGAAGCCCGGCAGGCAGCCGAGATAGGCGACGTCGTAGGCGCCGGCATGGGTCGCGCCGTCGGCGCCGACGAGCCCCGCCCGGTCCATCGCGAAGCGGACCGGAAGCTGCTGGATGGCGACGTCGTGCACCACCTGGTCGTAGGCGCGCTGCAGGAAGGTCGAATAGATCGTGCAGAACGGCTTGTAGCCCTCGGTCGCGAGGCCGGCGGCGAAGGTCACGCCATGCTGCTCGGCAATGCCGACGTCGAAGGTGCGCTCCGGAAAGCGCTGGCCGAACTTGTCGAGGCCGGTGCCGGAGGGCATGGCCGCGGTGATCGCCACGATCTTCGGATCGATCTCCGCTTCCTGGATCAGCGCCTTGGCATAGACCGCGGTATAGCTCGGCGCGTTGCTGACCGGCTTCACCTGCGCGCCGGTCACCACGTCGAACTTGGTGACGCCGTGATACTTGTCGGCGGACTTCTCGGCCGGCGCGTAACCGTGACCCTTCTGGGTCACGACATGGATCAGCACCGGGCCACCCTGCTCGTCGTCGCGCACGTTGCGCAGCACCGGCAGCAGGTGATCGAGATTGTGTCCGTCGATCGGGCCCACATAGTAGAAGCCCATCTCCTCGAACATCGTCCCGCCGGTGATGATGCCGCGCGCATATTCCTCGGCGCGGCGGGCGGTCTCCTTGAGGCGCCGCGGGAAATGCTCGGCGACCTCGCGGCCGAGGCTCCGCAGCGTGCGGAAGGATTTCGAGGAGAGCAGCCGCGCCAGATAGGCGCTCATCGCGCCGACCGGCGGCGCGATCGACATGTTGTTGTCGTTGAGGATGACGACGAGCCGGCTGTCCATCGAGCCGGCGTTGTTCATCGCCTCATAGGCCATGCCGGCGCTCATGGCGCCATCGCCGATGACGGCGATGACGTGGTTCTTCCTGCCCGAGAGATCGCGCGCGACGGCCATGCCGAGGCCGGCCGAGATCGAGGTCGAGCTGTGCGCCGCGCCGAACGGGTCGTAGTCGCTTTCCGCGCGACGCGTGAAACCCGACAGCCCGCCGCCTTGCCGCAAGGTGCGGATGCGGTCGCGGCGGCCTGTGAGAATCTTGTGCGGATAGGCCTGGTGGCCCACGTCCCAGATCAGCCGGTCGTCCGGCGTCTCGAAGAGATAGTGGAGCGCCACCGTGAGCTCGACGACGCCCAGCCCCGCCCCCAGATGCCCGCCCGTGATCGAAACCGCCTCGACGGTTTCCTGGCGCAGCTCGTCGGCGAGCTGACGCAACTGGTGCGGCTCGAGCCGGCGCAGGTCGGCCGGCACTTTGATCTGGTCGAGCAGCGGCTTCGGGCTGACTGCAGTCAAGGCAACATCCTTTTCCGGCCGATTCCCCTCGAGGTTGGGAGGAGATAAGCCTTAATTTTCAATGCTTTCGATTGACCACGAAATAGGACATCTGGCGCAGAAGGTCGGCCTTTTCCCCGAACAAATCAAGATGGCCCGCGGCCTGTCTGGCGAGGAGCTGGGCCTGTTCCCGGGCGCGTTCGATGCCGAGCAGTGCCACGAAGGTCGCCTTTCCGGCCTCCTGGTCGGCGCCGACCGGCTTTCCGGTGGCCGCTTCGGTGCCTTCGTAGTCGAGCAGGTCGTCCGCGATCTGGAAGGCGAGCCCCAGATCGTGGGCGTAGTTGACCAGCGCATGGCGGGCCGCCTCCGACGCCTGGCCGAGGACCGCGCCGGCGCTGCAGGAGAAGGCGATGAGGGCGCCCGTCTTCATGCGCTGCAGCCGCGTGATCGCGCCGAGATCGAGGCGCGAGTTCTCGCCCTCGAGATCGATCATCTGCCCGCCTACCATGCCGGCGACGCCGGCCGCCTTGGCAAGCGCGATGACGAGCTCGGCGCGCACCGCCGGATTGTCGTGGGTGGGCGCGGCGCCGACCACCTCGAAGGCGAGCGTCAGCAGGCCGTCGCCCGCGAGGATCGCGGTCGCCTCGTCGAATTTCTTGTGCACGGTCGGCCGGCCGCGCCGCAGATCGCTGTCGTCCATCGCCGGCAGATCGTCATGGACGAGGCTGTAGCAATGCACCATCTCGATCGCCGCCGCGACGCGATGCGCGCTCTCCTCGTTCACGTCGAAGAGGCGCGAGCCCGCGACGACCAGAAAGGGACGGATACGCTTGCCGCCGCCGAGGCAGGCATAGCGCATCGCTTCCATGACTTTCGCCTCCGCGCCCAGCGGCGCGGGCAGCAGGCGGTCGAGCGTGTTGGTCACGGAGGTCGCGACCTCGGCGAGAGCGGCGTCGATCGAATCCAAGGATAAGTCTGCCTTAATCCAGATTGGCGGGGACGGCTCCGACGCTGCCGTCGGCGTTGATGACGATCTTGGCCACCTTGTCCTGCGCATCGCGCAGCTTGACCTCGCAATGGCGCTTCAGCAGCGCGCCGCGCTCGTAGAAGCGGACGGCGTCCTCGAGCTTGCTCTCGCCCTTTTCGAGCTGCCGGACCAGATCCTGCAGCTCGTCGAGCGCGTCCTCGAAGCTCATTTTGGCGATATCCGCCGGTATCTTCGCCTCAGCCATGCCTGCGCTACCCCTGGGGACCGGCCAGTCTAGACAGCGGCCGGGTGCCGGACAAGGCAGGCAATGCCCGAAATTCCGGGCTTTTTCAAGGCTTTCCTCAGGCCATCAGCCGGCCCACGTGGGCCGCGGCGCTGGCCCCGAGCGCCCCCAGCTCATAGCCGCCCTCCAGCGCCGAGACGAGCCGCCCGCCCGCATGGCGATCGGCGATCCGCATAAGCTCGCCGGTGACCCAGACATAGTCCGATTCGTCGAGCTGCAGCATGGCGAGCGGATCGGCCCGGTGCGCATCGAACCCGGCCGAGACCATCACCAGGTCCGGCCGGAAGCGATCGAGCGCCGGCAGGATGACGTCCTCGAAAGCCGCCTTGAATTCGCGGGAACCGGCATTGGCGGGAAGCGGCAGGTTCCAGATATTCCCGCAGCCGCGTTCGTCGCTGGCGCCGGTACCCGGATAGAACGGCCATTGGTGGGTCGAGGCGTAGAAAAGCGCCGGATCGGCCGCGAAGAGATGCTGCGTCCCGTTGCCGTGATGCACGTCGAAATCCACCACCGCCACGCGTTCGAGCCCGTGCGCCGCGCGCGCATGCAGCGCACCGACCGCAATGTTGTTGAAGATGCAGAAGCCCATCGGTCGCGTGGCCTCGGCATGGTGCCCGGGCGGACGCACGGCGCAGAAGGCGTTGCGCGCCTCGCCCGCGGCGACGGCATCGACCGCCGCGATCACCGCGCCGGCCGCCCGCAAGGCCGCCTCCCTGGAACCGGGCGAGGCGACCGTGTCGCCATCAAGCATCACACGTCCCTCGTCGGGGAGCGCCTCCAGCACCGCCTCGACATAGTCCGCCGGATGCACGCGGGCGAGCTCCGCCACCGTCGCGAGCGGCGCCTGGCGCCGGTCGAGCGCGCGGAACGCCTCGCCCTCGAGCGCGCGCATCACCGCCTCGAGGCGCATCGGCGATTCCGGATGGCCCTCGCCGGGATCGTGGCCGAGGCAGGCGGGATGGCTCAGCAGCAGGGTGCCCGCATTGGGGCGCGTCACAGCCAGTTCACCGGGATCTTGAGATAGGGCCGGCCATTCGGCGCCGGGGCCGGCATGCGGCCGCCCCGCACATTCACCTGCAGCGCCGGGAGCATCAGGGCCGGCGTGTCGAGCGTCTTGTCCCGCGCCTGGCGTTTCGCCACGAAATCCGCCTCGGCGATGCCGCCGCCGATATGGAGATTCTCGCGCCGCTGCGTCGCCACGTCGCTCTCCCAGGCGACCGCGCGGCCGTTCGGCGCATAGTCATGCGCCGTGAAGAGGCGCGTGTCGTCGGGCAGCGCGAAGAGGCGCTGGATCGAGCGGTAGAGCGACGGCGCCGAGCCGCCGGGGAAGTCGCAGCGCGCCGTGCCGTAATCCGGCATGAAGAGCGTGTCGCCGACGAAGGCCGCATCGCCCACCAGATAGGTCACGCAGGCCGGCGTATGGCCGGGGGTGGATAGGACCTTCGCCTCGAAGGATCCGAGGCGGAACGTCTCGTCCGGCTCGAAGCGGCGATCGAACTGGCGGCCGTCCGCTGGCAGGTCCTCGCCGAGATCGAAGGCGTCCCGGACCATTTCCTGGACAATCGTCACCTTGCCGCCGATGCCGAGCTTCGCCCCCAGCGCATCGCGGCAATAGGCGCCGCCCGCGAGATGGTCGGCATGGACATGGGTTTCCAGCACCCATTCGACCTCGAGATGGCGCGCCTTCGCATAGGCGAGGACGGCATCGGCGGATTCCGTCCCGGTGCGCCCCGCCTTTCCGTCATAGTCGAGGACGGCATCGATCAGCGCCGCGACGTTGCGCTTCGGATCGATCGCGAGGTAGGTGACCGAGCAGGTCTCCCGGTGGAAGAACCCGACCACCTCCGGTCCGGTCTCGGAGCGCGAAACGATCGGCGCCTTTGGAACCTGCGTGCCGTCCATGGTTTTCCGCGTCCCGGCGGCCCCTGCAATTCCCGATGAATTGGCCCCCCGTGACGTTAATTTGCCATACATCCCCGGGCGAACAAAATTGACCTTCCCGCCCACGGAACGGTAAGTGATCCTTGTGGCCCGAAATTTCGAGAACCGGTTCGCCGACCTTCCCGTTCCGTCGCCGAGGAAACCCATGCCGTCTCGCCGGGCCGGCCTCGCCGGCTATCTGGTCCTGGCCCTTGCCCTGTCGGCGAATGGCGGGGCGGCCCGCGCGGAACCGCCGGGCAATTTCGCGACGACGCCCGCCATCGACGGGCCGGCGGGCATCGCGCCCGCCATGCCTGTCGCGGCACCTTCCCGCAGCTTTTCCGGCGATCTGGCGGGGGCGCTCGCGGACTCCGCCTATGCCGCCCGGCTCGCTTCGCTCGGACTCGATCCCGCTACGCTCCGCGATTTCTATGCGGAACGCGCCAACCGGGCGCTCTGGGTCGAGGATGGCGGCGTCGCGCCGGCCGGCACCGTCCTTGCCACGTCGCTCGAGGCCGTCTCGCGCGGCGGCCTCGTCCTACTGGCGCCTGCGGTAGCCCGCATCGAGGCGCTCGGCACGGCATCGGACGCGGCCTCGCTCACGGAGCTCGAGCTGCTGCTGAGCGGCACGCTCGCGGAATCCGCCTTTGCGGCGGGCGAGGCGATGGAGGCTGGGACGCGCCTCACGCTCCTCGACACGATCGATGCGGACGACCCGGCGCCTTCGGTCGCCACGCTGCTTCCCGCCCAGCGCGATTTCTGGGCGCTGGTCCAGGCCTTCCGGAGCTATTCGGCGATCGCGCTCGCCGGCGGATGGCCCCGCGTGCCGGACGGACCGAAGCTCGAGCTCGGCATGCGCGATCCGCGCGTGGCGGCGCTTCGCGAGCGGCTGGTCGCGACCGACGGCGAGCCGGCGCTCGTCGCGGAGCCCGAGCTCTTCGACGAGGCGCTCGAATCGTCGGTGAAGCGGTTCCAGCGCCGTCATGGGCTCGGCGACGACGGCGTCGTCGGGTTCAAGACCATCGACGCGCTCAACATGCCGGTCGAGGACCGGCTGCGCAGCATCGCCTTCAACATCCGCAAGCTCTACGACAAGCGCCGCGACTGGGGCGATCGCTACATCCACGTGAACATCGCCGCGGCCGAGCTTACCTATGTCGATGGCGGCATCGTGCGCACCCATGTCCGCACGGTGGTCGGGCGCAAGGATCGCCAGACCCCGGAACTCGACAGCGAGATCAACCGGCTGGAGTTCAATCCGTTCTGGACCGTCCCGCCGAGGATCGCCCGCGTCGATCTGCTGCCGAAGATCCAGTCCAATCCGCGCTACTTCGCCGAGCAGAACATCCGCATCTATTCGAGCTGGAGCGAAGCCGCGAACGAGATCGATCCCGACACGATCGACTGGTTCAGCGCCGAGGCGCGCGCCATGCGCTACCGCCTGAAGCAGGATCCGGGCCCGGAGAACGCGCTGGGGCCGGTGAAGCTGCTGTTCCCCAACCAGTACGACGTCTATATCCACGGCACCACGCACCAGGAGCTGTTCGTGAAGCCGGCGCGCTTCTTCAGCTCCGGCTGCATCCGCGTGCAGGAGCCGCTCGATCTGGCGGCGATGGTGCTGAGCGACGACCCGAGCTGGGACCGCGCCAGGATCGACGCGACCGTGGCCAAGAACCGCAACACGCCGGTCAAGCTGCTGCGGCCGCTGCCGATCCATCTCGACTACCGCACCGCCTGGGTCGATGCGGACGGGCTGCTGCAGCTTCGCGAGGACATCTACCGGCGCGACAAGCTGCCTCCGAAAGCGGTGCTGGCGCAGAACGCGACGACAGATCGCTAGGGTGACAATTTTGAGATTTTGCCCGCCGCCGAATCGCGGGGTTGCCTAACCAGCCGTTAACTGTTTTTATCCAAGATCAGGGGCGATTCGCTGACCCTTCGCGGTCGGCGAACACCGGGGTCAATCCATCGAACGGAGCTGCAACGGATGTCGAAAGCCGGCGTGCCGACGTTTTTCACCCGCCGCCGTTTCCTCGCCGTGAGCGCCGCGGCCATCGCGATGCCGCATGTCGCCAACGCAGCCGCCATCGCTGGCGGCCAGCGCAAGATCTCGCTCGACAATACGCATACCGGCGAGACGCTGACGACGGTCTATTGGCAGAAGGGCGACTATGTCGGCGGCGCGCTCCAGGAAATCGACCATATCATGCGGGACTTCCGCACCGGGGAGGTCCATCCGATCGATCCGCGGCTGCTCGACCTGCTGAACGGCCTCCATCGCAAGGTCGACTCCCGCAAGCCCTACCAGATCGTCTCCGGCTACCGCTCGCCGCAGACCAACGCCGACCTCGCCGAGCACAGCGACGGCGTCGCCAAGCGCAGCCTGCATATGCAGGGCATGGCGATGGATCTCCGCCTCGGTGACGTCCGCCTCAAGACCCTGCGAAAGGCGGCCGTGTCGCTGGAGGCGGGCGGCGTCGGCTATTATCCGAACTCCAATTTCATTCACGTCGACGTCGGTCGCGTCCGCACCTGGTAGACGGGTGCCGCCGCCGGCACCACGCTGACGCGCGGTCCCGGAAGAGACCGCCGGCGGGATGCAGCGGAGAGCGACAATGACCTATCGGAACATAGCGCTGACGCGCTCGGAGGCGATCGCGCATCTGACGTTCGATCGGCCCGACAAGCTCAACAGCTTCACGCGCGACATGCTGATCGAGATCGCGGCCGCCCTCGACGAGGTCGCCGCGGACCGCACGATGCGGGTGCTGGTGCTGACCGGCAAGGGCCGCGCCTTCTCGGCCGGCCACGACCTGAACGACCCGGGCGCCCTCGGGACGCCTGGCGACGTGCGCTCGACCATCGAGCGGCTCTATGCGCCGATGATCCGCAAGCTGGTCGCGCTCGAGATCCCGACCGTCGCCGCGATCAACGGCATCGCCGCCGGCGCCGGCTGCAGCGTGGCGCTCGCCTGCGATCTCGCGGTGGCTGCGAGCTCGGCGAGCCTGCTCCAGGCCTTCACCCGGATCGGCCTCGCGCCGGATGCGGGCTCCTCCTATTTCCTGCCGCGCCGGATCGGCCAGGCGCGCGCCATGGGCATGGCGCTCCTCGCCGAGGCGATCCCGGCGCCCAAGGCGGCCGAATGGGGCCTGATCTGGCAGGCGGTGGAGGATGCGGCCTTTCCCGCCGCGATCGACGCCCTCGCCAAACGCCTCGCCGCGGCGCCGACCCGCGCGCTCGCGCTGACCAAGCGTGCCTTGACGGCCGCCGCCGGCAACAGCCTCGACCAGCAGCTCGCGCTCGAAGCCGAGCTGCAGGCGCTCGCCGCCGGCACGGCGGATTTCAAGGAAGGCGCCACGGCATTCCTCGAAAAGCGCCCCGCCCGCTTCACCGGGCACTGAAGGGACACCTCTCCCGCTGGCCGGCCGCGCCGCCCTCGCGTAGGATCGCTACCTGACGCCCGGAGGACAGCATGGCGCTCGCCGTCGCAGACCGCTGGTTCGAAAGCCGTCGCATCGATGACGACATCACGCTCCTCTGGGAGCCGCATGTCATTCCGCTCATGCGCTGCAACATCTGGCATATGCGCGGCCGCGACCGGAACCTCCTCGTCGATACCGGCATGGGCATCGTCAGCCTGCGCGAGGCACTGGCGCCGCTGATGGACAAGGCGCTGATCTGCGTCGCGACCCACGCCCATGCCGATCATATCGGCAGCCATTGCGAGTTCGAGGATTGCCGCATTCATCGTGCGGAAGCGGAGGCGCTCGAGCGGCCGACGCCGGGCAGCACCCTCGTCGCGCAGGAGATGGACGGAGACGAGGTCGCCTCGCTCCGCGTCGCCGGCTACGAGATCGGCGATACCCTCATCACCGCCCTGCCCCACGCCGGCTACAGCCTCTCCCACTACAAGGTGCGGCCCGCCCGTGTCCGCGAGGTGCTGGAGGAAGGCAGCATCGTCGATCTCGGCGACCGCCGGTTCGAGGTGCTGCATCTGCCCGGCCATTCGCCCGGCAGCATTGGCCTCTGGGAGGCGGCGACCGGCACGCTCTTCTCCGGCGACGCTATCTATGACGGCCCGCTGCTGGACGAGCTGCATCATTCCGACATCGAGGCCTACATCCGCACCATGAAGCGGCTGCGCGAGCTGCCGGTGCGCGTCGTCCATGCCGGGCACGATCCGAGCTTCGGCCGCGACCGGCTGGTCGAGCTCGTCGA
>CAZMUZ010000052.1:0-24745 GCA_964569315.1 uncultured Rhodospirillaceae bacterium
TGCACGCGGCCGATATCGAGCGCCTCATCAAGGAGGCGATTCCCGGCGCCGAGGTGACGATCGAGGATCTGCGCGGCGATGGCGACCATTACGCGGCGCTGGTGAAGGCGCGGGCCTTCGCGGGCAAGACCCGAATCCAGCAGCACCAGATGGTCTATCAGGCGCTGCGGGGAAGAATGGGCGAAGAGCTGCATGCGCTGGCGCTCCAGACCGCCGTTCTGGAATAGCCGGCGCCATTCGAAGTCGAAAGGAAAGAGACGATGACCACCAATCCGGTTTTCGAGCGCATCCGTCAGGAGGTCGGCGGCAACGACGTGGTGCTCTACATGAAGGGAACGCCGGTCTTCCCGCAATGCGGCTTCTCCGCCGCCGTGGTGCAGGTGCTGACGCAGATCGGCGTCAAGTTCAAGGGCATCGACGTGCTGACCGATCCGAGCCTGCGCCAGGGCATCAAGGACTTCAGCCAGTGGCCGACCGTGCCGCAGCTCTACATCAAGGGCGAGTTCGTCGGCGGCTGCGACATCGTGCGCGAGATGTATCAGACCGGCGAGTTGCAGAGCCTGCTCGAGAGCCGTGGCATCGCGACCAAGGCGGCCTGATCGAACCAGCGACAGCCTGCCGCGATGCGGTTCTATTCGCAGATCGGGCAGGACCGCTACGTCTTCGAGCGATTCTTCAAGGACGCGCCGCGGGGCACCTTCCTCGAGATCGGCGCCTATGACGGCGAGACCTTCAGCAATACCCTCTTCTTCGAGGAAGCGCTCGGCTGGCGCGGCATCTGCGTCGAGCCGCTCCAGGATGCATTCGTCAAGCTGAAGGCGCGCCGCAGCGCCATTTGCCTCAATTGCTGCATCGCCGATTTCGACGGCCGCGGCGAGTTTCTGGATGCCAGCGTCGTCGGCGACGACAAGATGCTGAGCGGCCTCGTCGACAGCTTCGACCCGCGCCATGTGGCGCGCATCCAGTCCGGCCTGATCAAGGCGCAGCGTCAATCCGTCGAAGTTCGGCGGCTATCGTCGATCCTCGACGAGCATGGCTTCGATCGCATCGACTATTGCTCGATCGACACCGAGGGCTCCGAGCTCAAGATCCTGCAGACCATAGACTTCCAGCGCTACGGCTTTTCCGTCTTCTCGATCGAGAACAACTACGGCGATCCCCGTATCGCCGAGCTGCTGGGGGCCCACGGCTTCGAGCGCGTCCAGGTTTTCCATGGCTATGACGAGCTCTATGCCCATCGATCGATCCTGGGCGCCCGGACGATCGTCGCTTCGGCCGGTGCCGCGCCCGCCCCGCCGCCCGTTTTCGAAGCGACCGCTTCCGAAAGGCCCTCTTCCGAAACTCCCGTCAGCTTCGCCATGCCGGCCAGCATCGATCCGGTGCGGGAGGCCAAGGAGGCCTTCAAGCGGCAGGATTACGGGCTCGCCGAGCAGATGTGCTTCCTCGCCCTGCGCGAGGAGATGGCGAAGGCCGACATGCTCAACATCCTCGGGCTGATCGCCAACAATCTCGGCATGCCGCGGATCGCCGTCGAGTTTTTCGCGCAAGCCCATGAGGCGGACCCGCAGCATCCCAATGCCGGAAACAACCTCCGCCGGCTCGGCGAGGCGCTGCCCCAGCTTCCCGAGGCGCTGCGGACGGCACCCGACCCCCGCCCCCAAGCCGCGCCCCGCTATCTCCTTATCAAGGCCTGGGGTCACGGCTTCTGGTCGGACGTCGCGCAGGTCATGACGCATCTCGCCGTCGCGGAGCTGACCGGTCGCATCCCTGTCGTCCACTGGGGCGCCGGGAGCCTCTTCGGCGGCACGCCGGACCGCGACTGCTTCGCCGATTTCTTCGAGCCGGTGTCGCCAGCAGACCTCGGGGAGGTGATTGCCGCCGCGGAGTCCGTCTATCCGAAGAAATGGACAAAAGAGAATCTGCGCGCGGACAACATCGCGCGGTACGAGGGAGAAGGGTCGCGGGTGCCGGCGATCGCCCTCCTTGGCCGCGAGGAGCGTGTCGTTGTCGGCGACTATTACTCCGGCCTCGCCACTCTGCGCCACTGGATCCCGAAGGATTCGCCGCTCTACGGCCTCTCGACGGACCAGCTCTATGCGCATGTGATGGAGAAATGGCTGAAGCCGCGACGCCACCTCCAGGAGCGCGTCGAGGCGTTTGCCGCCGCCAGCTTCGAAGGGCGCGATTTCCTCGCCGTCCATCTGCGCGCGACCGACAAGATCCAGGAGCAGGCAGCGCTCCGCCGCGTGAACGAGCAATATTTCGAGGCGATCGACGCCGCGCTGGGGCGGCTGCCGGATGCCCGGATCTTCCTGATGACGGATTCGGAGGTCGCGGCGGCCGGGTTCCACCAGCGCTACGGCGACCGGCTGCGCCTCACCGACAGCCTCCGCGGCGACGGCGATGCCGGCATCCACCTCACCCATCGCGACCGGCCAAGGCAGCTCGGCGAGGAGGTTCTCGTCGACACGATGATCGCGGCGAAGGCGGCTCTCTTCATCGGCAATGGCGCCTCGAACGTCTCGGCGATGATCCGCTACATGAAGCGCTGGCCGGCGGGCGCCTATCTGCTGCTGTCACCGGCCTGGCTCAACGACTACTGCCCCTTCATCTATATGCGGCAGCCGGTTCGGCCTTAGCGACGCCCGGAGCGGCTCAGACCCGCACCACCATCTTTCCGAGATTGGCGCCGGCGAAGAGGCCGATGAAAGCCTCGGGCATGCGGTCGATGCCTTCCACGACCGTCTCTTCCCATTGCAGCTTGCCCGACTTGATCCAGTTCCGCATGTCGGCGAGGAACGCAGGCTGCATGTCCTCATGGTCGTTAACCAGGAACCCCTGGATGGAGAGCCGCTTCGCGATGATCTGGAAGAGGTTGGTCGGTCCGGACTTCGCCTCGTTATAGCCGGCGATCAGCCCGCAGACGACGATCCGGCCGTTCATCGCCATGTTCTCGAGCGCAGCCTCGAGATGCGGGCCGCCGACATTCTCGAAATAAATATCGATTCCGTCGGGGCAATGGGCATGGAGCGCCTTGGCGAGGTCCGGCGTTTCCCGATAGTCGATGACGGCGTCCACGCCCGCCACTGCCGTAAGCCATTCGGCCTTGGCCGGCGATCCCGCGCTTGCCACCACGCGGCAGCCCTTGATCTTGCCGATCTGGCAGACGGCGCTGCCGACCGCCCCGGCCGCGCCCGAGACGAACAAGGTCGCGCCGGGCTTCGGCCCGCCGAAGCGCAGGAGCCCGACATAGGCGGTCATGCCCGGCATGCCGAGCACGCCCAGATAGGCCGAAAGCGGAAAACCTTGCGCATCGATCCGCGCCAGGCGCTTCCCCGGCGCGACGAAGGCTTCGCGCCAGCCGAGAAAGCTCGTCACGTGACTGCCGACCGGGAAGTCGGGATCGCGCGAGGCCACCACCTCGCCCACCGCATCGCCGCCCAGCGCCTTGCCGATCTCGAAGGGCGCCACATAGCTGTTCCTTGCCGGGTTCATCCGGCCGCGCATGTAGGGATCGACCGAGAGGAAGCGGTTGCGCACCACCACCTGCCCTTCTGCCGGCTCCGGCAGCTCGACTGTCACGAGTGTGAAATCCTTCGGGGTGGGCACGCCTTCGGGATAGCGCTTCAGATGGATTTCCCGGCTCTGCATCGGACGCTCGTCTAGTTGCGGAGCGTTCCCCAGGCGAAGGCCGTCATGCTGAGGCTGCCATGGGCGAAGCTGCGATGGATCGGATGGCCGGTATCGTCCCCGCCGGCGCCAAGCGCCACGAACAAGGGGAGGAAATGCTCGTCGCGCGGATGGGCGAGCGGCGCTTCCTCGCGAAGCTCGCGATAATCGACCAGCGAACGGCGATCGTCGGCCTCGACGCGATCGACCAGCCAGTCGTCGAAGGCGGCGGCCCAGGGCGCGGTCCGCCGGTTATCGACCGCGAACTGCCGGAGATTGTGGACGGCACCGCCGGAGGCGAGGATCAGCACCCCTTCCCCGCGGAGCGGCGCCAGCGCCTCGCCCAGGGCGAGATGATGGCGGGGGCCGAGACCGGGCTGCACGGCAAGCTGCGTCACCGGGATATCGGCGTCCGGATAGAGAAGCAGCAGCGGGTTCCAGGCGCCGTGATCGAGGCCGCGCCCTGGATCGAGGCTGCAGCGGAGGCCGGCACCCTCGAGCAGCGTCGCGGTGCGGCGGGCGAGCGCCGGCGCGCCGGGTGCCGCATAGCGCAGGCGGTAGAGCTCCGGCGGAAAGCCATAGAAGTCATGGATCGTTTCCGGCGATTCGACGGCGCTCACCGCGGGCGCGGGCGTTTCCCAGTGGGCCGAGACGCAGAGGATGGACGCCGGCCGCGGCAGCCGGGCGCCCAGCCCCGCCATGAAATCGCGCGCCGGAATCTCCTCGAAGGGCAGCATCGGCGAGCCATGGGAGAGGAACAGGGTCGGAAGCGATCTATCGGCCATGTCCCTATGAATAGGCATTCGGCGGCCGGCCCGCCAGCCCACGCCGCGAAGCCTCGGTTACCGCCGCCTCACCATTGGGGGGCGTGCCGTCCGGAACGGAAACCGCCGCCCATCGCGCCGACCGTGGCGCTGAAACGAAAGAGGCCGGCGCACCTCGCGGCGGCCGGCCCCTTGAAATCCGTAATACGGACCCGATCAGCGCGAGTAGAACTCGACCACGAGATGCGGCTCCATGGAGACCGGATAGGGCACGTCGGCCAACGCCGGGATGCGCACCAGCTTCGCCTTCATCTCCTTGTGGTCGGCCTCGACATAGTCGGGCACGTCGCGCTCCGGAAGGCCGACGGCCTCGAGCACGAGCGCCATCTGCTTCGACTTCTCCTTCAACTCGACCACGTCGCCTTCCTTGAGGAGGTAGGACGGGATGTTCACCCGGCGACCGTTCACCTTCACATGCCCGTGGTTGACGAGCTGGCGGGCAGCGAACACGGTCGGCACGAACTTGGCGCGATAGACGAGCGCATCGAGACGGCGCTCGAGCAGGCCGATCAGGTTCTCGCCGGTGTCGCCGCGGCGGCGCGCCGCCTCTTCATAGAGCCCGCGGAACTGGCGCTCGCCGATATTGCCGTAATAGCCCTTGAGGCGCTGCTTCGCCATGAGCTGGATGCCGAAATCGGACGGCTTCTTGCGCCGCTGGCCATGCTGGCCGGGGCCATATTCGCGCTTGTTGAGCGGGCTCTTGGGCCGGCCCCAGAGATTGACGTTGAGGCGGCGATCGATCTTGTATTTGGATTCGGCGCGCTTGGTCATCGCGGGAAATATCCCTCTTTCTTGGTTGTTGTCCCGATAGTTCCCCGCTCGCGCGGCGACGGGGTGACGGACCTTGCCGGCACCCGCTTTCTCGGGAATGCGCGCGGCTTTTAGGGTAAAAACCAAGACCTGTCAATGACTTGGCCCCCGCCACCGGCGCGGCCCGCAAGCCCTTCTAATCCAAGGCTGATTTCCGGCTCATTTCTCCGCCTTCGGACGCCGTTTCGAGCCTTTGACCCTGAGGGTCGATAGATCCTTCACGATGCCGTGGAGGGTGCGGATCTCCTGTTTGGTCAGATCGGCGCGCAGGAAGATGTTGCGGATGTTGCGCACCATGCTCGGCCGCTTGTCGGCGATGCGCAGGAAACCGCATTCGACGAGCTGCGCCTCCAGGTGATCGAAGAAATTCATGAGCTCGGCCCGCTCGGCCGGCCGGGTGCCGTTCAGGACCAGGCGCCGAGGCGGCGTTTCGTCGGCACCCTGGAACCATTCATAGCCGAGCACGAGCACCGCCTGCGCCAGATTGAGCGAGGCGAAGCCCGGATTGAGCGGCACGGAGAGCAGCCGGTCGGCGAGCGTGAGCTCGTCATTCTCGAGGCCCGTGCGTTCCGGCCCGAAGAGGATGCCGACACGACCGCCCTCGGCGATATCGGCGCGGATCGAGGCGACGGCGGCGCGTGGCGTCTCGACCGGCTTGATCATCTGACGATGCCGGGCCGTCGTCGCATAGATGCGGGTCAGATCGGCCGTCGCCGCGCGCGCGGACGGGTAGACTCTCGCATTGTCGATCACCTCGAAGGCGCCGGAGGAGACCTCCCGCGCCCGCTCGTTGGGCCAGGCCTCGCGCGGCTGCACGAGCCGCAGCTCGGTCAGGCCGCAATTGAGCATGGCGCGCGCCGCCGCCCCGATATTCTCGGGAAGCTGCGGCCGCACCAGGATGATGGCCGGCGCGTTCAGCGGACGTGCGGGCCTGCGGCCGGTGCTGGCCATCGTCCGCCGGCTCAGCGCGCCGCGGCCGCGCCGACGGTCGCGCCCGCGCGATAGAGCTTCCAACTGATGGCGTCGTGCAGCGCGTTGAAGGAGGCGTCGATCACGTTGGCCGAGACGCCGACCGTGCTCCAGCGCTCGCCGAGCGAATCGAGGCTTTCGATCATCACGCGGGTCACCGCACCCGTGCCGCCGCCCGGCGTCAGGATGCGCACCTTGTAGTCCACCAGCTTCACGTCCTCGAGCTGCGGGTAGAAGGGCAGCAGCGCCTTGCGGAGCGCGCTGTCGAGCGCATTCACCGGACCGTTGCCGGTCGAGACGGTCATCAGCCGGTCGCCCGCGACTTCCAACGTGATCGTGGCCTCGGATTCCGTCACCAGCTCGTTGCGCGCGTTCCAGCGGCGATCGTCCATGACGCGGAAGCGGTTCACCTTGAAATATTCGGGCACGTCGCCGAGCTCGCGCCGCGCCAGCAGCTCGAAGCTGGCCTCGGCGCCGTCATAGGCATAGCCGTCATATTCCCGCGCCTTCACCAGCTCGACGAGGGCCGCCACCTTCCGATCGTCGGCATCGATCTCGAGCCCGATGTCGCGGAAGCGCGCGATGATGTTGGCGCGGCCCGACTGGTCCGAGACCACGATGTGGCGGCTATTGCCGACGATCGAGGGCTCGATATGTTCGTAGGTGCGCGGATCCTTCTCGACCGCCGAGACATGCAGCCCGCCCTTGTGCGCGAAGGCGGATTCGCCGACATAGGCCGCGTTGCGCGCCGGCGCGCGGTTCAGCCGCTCGTCCAGCAGCCGCGACACGTGAGTAAGGCCGCGCAGGTCCTCGAGGCCGATGCCGAGCTCGAAATCGGTCTTCAGCACCAGCGACGGAATGAGCGACACGAGGTTAGCGTTGCCGCAGCGCTCGCCGAGGCCGTTGAGCGTGCCCTGGATCTGGCGCGCGCCGGCCCGGACGCCCGCGAGACTGTTGGCGACCGCGTTGCCGGTATCGTCATGGCAGTGCAGGCCGAGGCTGGTGCCGGGGACGATCTCCGCCGCTTCGGCGACGATCCGCTCGATCTCGTGCGGGAGCGTGCCGCCATTGGTATCGCAGAGCACGACCCAGCGCGCACCCGCCTGATGGGCGGCCTTGATGCAGTCGATGGCGTAGGTCCGGTTCGCCTTGTAGCCGTCGAAAAAATGCTCGGCGTCGAACATCACCTCGGTCGCCCGCGCCTTCGCATGGGCGACGCTCTCGGCGATCATGTCGATGTTCTCGGCGCGGGGAATCCCAAGCGCCACATCGACCTGGAAATCCCAGCTCTTTCCGACCATGCAGAGGACCGGCGCCTTGCTGCCGGTCAGCGCCGCCAGCCCCGGGTCGTTGGCCGCGCTGCGCCCCGGGCGCCGGGTCATGCCGAAGGCGACAAGCCGGGCGCGCTTGAGCTCGGGCGGGGCACGGAAGAAATTGTCGTCCGTCGGGTTGGCGCCCGGCCAGCCGCCTTCGATATAGTCGACCCCCAGCCGGTCCAGCGCCGCGGCGATGGCGAGCTTGTCGGCGACGCTGAAATCGACGCCTTGCGTCTGGGCGCCATCGCGCAACGTGGTGTCGAAAAGATGGATGCGCTTGTCGTCCATGAGCGGGAACAGGCCGGTTTTCTAGGGTTCGGCCGCCTTTCTGCCCCGCCCTGCCCGGCCCCGTCAACCATTGGCGGGCAAGACGGCTGACGGGCGGCGGAACCGCCCCTATGCTCCGAACGCCTTGCCGCTTGGGAGCCGCCGCCATGCCGGGGTTTCTGCCCGATCCCGCCTATCTCCTGCCGTTCCTCGCCGCGGCCCTTGCGCTCAATCTGACGCCGGGCGCCGACATGACCTATGTCATGACCCGCAGCGTCGCCCAGGGACGCGCGGCAGGGCTCGCCTCGGCCCTCGGGATTTTCGGCGGGTCCGCGATCCATTGCGTGCTGGCCGCCGCCGGCGTTTCGGCGCTGCTCGCGACCTCCGAGATCGGGTTCCTGATCCTCAAATATGCCGGCGCCGCCTATCTGCTCTATCTCGCTTTGCGCAGCTTCCTCAAGCGCGAGGCCCCGATGGAGAGCACGGCGCCGCCGCCGCACGGGCTTCTCCGCGTCTTCCTCGAAGGCGTGCTGGTCAATCTGCTCAACCCGAAGGTGGCGCTCTTCATCCTCGCCTTCCTGCCGCAATTCGTGCAGGCGGAGAAAGGCATGGTCTGGGCGCAGATCCTCTTCCTCGGCACCTGCTTCAACATCAGCGGGACCATCGTGAACGCGGCCGTCGCAATCGCCGCGGCAAGGCTCTCGCAGCGGCTGCGGCGTTCGGTCGGCCTCCGGGTCTGGATGAACCGGATCACCGCGACGATCCTGGGGGCACTTGCCCTCAAGCTGATGCTGAGCGGCCGTCACGGCTGAGGACGGCAGGTCCGAAACGCCCGGCCTCAGGCGCGACGCCAGGTGGTCCCGGCCGGGCCGTCGTCGAGCAGAATCCCGCGGGCGGCGAGATCCTGACGGATGCGATCGGCTTCCTTGAAGTCGCGCAACTTGCGCGCCGCTGCACGTGCCGCGATGGCTTCCTCGATATCGTCCGCGTCTCCGCCGGTCGCGCCTCTCAACCAGGCTTCCGGCGATTGCTGAAGCAGCCCGAGCAAGGCGCCGCCCCGCTTCAGGGCTGCCGCGGCGGCCCCCCGGGCGCCCGCATCGCCGGCCTTGTTCAGCCGCGCCAGCAATTCATGCAGGTGGGCGAGTGCCAGCGGCGTGTTGAGGTCGTCCTCCAGCGCGGCGAGAAGATCGAAGGGCGGCGGGGCAGCTTCGGAGGCAGCGGCGGACCCGGATTCCGCCTTGCCCAAGGCCGCATAGAAGCGGTCGAGCGTCGCCTTGGCCTCGGCGAGCCCGCCGCGGGTGATGTCGAGCGGCTGACGGTAATGGGCCGACAGCAGCGCCAGCCGGATCGCCTCGCCGCGATGGCCTTCCTCGAGCAGCTCCCGCACGGTGAAGAAATTGCCGAGCGACTTCGACATCTTCTCGCCATTCACCTGCACGAAGCCGTTATGCATCCAGTAGCGCGCGAGCGGCGCACCGTCATGCGCGCACCGGCTCTGCGCGATCTCGTTCTCGTGATGCGGAAAGATGAGGTCGATGCCGCCGCCGTGGATATCGAAGGTCTCGCCGAGCAACGCCTTGCTCATGGCGGAGCATTCGATATGCCAGCCCGGCCGGCCGCGCCCCCAGGGGCTGTCCCACCCGGGCTCGCCGGCCTTGGCGGGCTTCCAGAGCACGAAATCGGCCGGGTGCTTCTTGTAGGGCGCCACCTCGACGCGCGCACCGGCGATCATCTCGTCGAGCGACCGGCCGGAAAGCCTGCCGTACTCGGCCATGGACGGAACGTTGAAGAGGACATGGCCCTCGGCCGCATAGGCGAAGCCGCGCCCGATCAGCGTCGCGATCATCGCGACCATGCCGTCGACATGCTCGGTCGCGCGCGGCTCGAAGGTCGGCGGAAGCGCGTTCAGCGCCGCCATATCCTCGTGATAGGCGACCGCCGTCCGTCGGGTCAGCGCGTCGATCGGCTCGCCATTCGCATTTGCCGCAGCGATGATCTTGTCCTCGACGTCCGTGATGTTGCGGACATAGGTGACGTGGCGCTCGCCATAGACATGGCGCAGCAACCGATAGAGCGTGTCGAACACCACCACCGGCCGCGCATTGCCGATATGGGCGAGGTCATAGACCGTGGGCCCGCAGACATAGAGGCGGACATTCGCCGGGTCGATCGGCGCAAAAGCCTCCTTGCGGCGGCTCAGCGTGTTGTGCAGATGGATCGACACGAGGAGAGAATTTCCCTTGTGGATCAACCGTTTCCGGTTGCAAGCCGGGCGTGGGCCCGTGGACGGCCGAGAAGGGGTAGCAAAAGCCGCAATTCCGGTCCATCGCCGCGTCCCGTGAGCGCCAGCCGGAGCGGATGGAAGAGCGCCTTGCCCTTGCGGCCGGTCGCCGCCCCGACGGCCCTGGTCCAGAGCGACCAGGTCTCCTCGTTCCAGGGTTCCGGCGGCAGGAGCGCAGCGGCCGCCTCGAGCAAGGGCGGGTCTTCGCGAGGAACCTCGATCCGCTCGCTGCAGATGCGCTTCCAGACGGCGGCGTCGGCGAGCGTCGCGACATTGCCGCGCACGGCCTCCCAGAGCGGCTGCTCCACACCGAACGGCGCCAGGCGACCGGCAACGGCGTCATAAGGCGTCTCATGCAGATGCTTCGCATTGAGCTGCGCAAGCTCGGCCGGGTCGAAGCGGGGCGAGGAGGCGCCGAAGCGGCTCAGATCATGCGTGGCGACGAGCGTTCCGGGGTCATGAACGGGACGCATCGGCTCGCCCGTGCCGATGCGCGCCAGATAGGCGAGGAGCGCCAGCGGCTCGGTCCCCGCCTCGCGCAGCTCCGCCAGGGAAAGCGATCCGGTCCGCTTCGAGAGCCCCTCGCCCGTCGCGTCGATCAGCAGCGGCAGATGGCCAAATTTCGGCACGGCGGCGCCGAGCGCCTCGAAGATCTGCACCTGCGCGCCGGTATTGGTGACGTGGTCATTGCCGCGAATCACATGGGTCACGCCGAGATCGGCGTCGTCCACGACCGAGGGCAGCGTATAGAGATAGCTCCCGTCCTCGCGCACCAGGACCGGATCGCTCTGGCTCGCCTCGTCGATATGCTGCGGGCCGCGCACGAGATCGTCCCAGAGGGTTTCGCGGCGATCCAGCAGGAAGCGCCAATGGGGCTTGCGGCCGGACGCCTCGAGCGCCGCCCTGTCGGCGTCGCCCAGCCTGAGGGCGGCGCGATCGTAGACCGGCGCCTGGTGGCTCTGAAGCTGCGCCTTCCGCTTCAAGGCGAGCTCCTCCGGCGTCTCGTAGCAGGGGTAGAGGCGCCCGGCACGCTTCAGCCGCTCGGCAGCCGCGTCATAGACGGCGCCGCGCGCGGATTGCGCGACCTCCTCGTCCCAGGCGAGCCCCAGCCAACGGAGATCCTCGCGAATCCTGTCGGCGAAGGCGGCCGTCGAGCGCTGCCGGTCGGTATCGTCGAGCCGCAGCAGGAATTTCCCCTCATGCGCCTTCGCGAACAGCCAGTTCTGCAGCGCCACGAAGAGATTGCCGACATGGAGGCGGCCGGTCGGACTCGGCGCGAAGCGGACGCGAACGGCCATCGACCTAGCGACCGGGGCGGAAGGCGTTGGTGATGGGATAGCGCCGGTCGCGGCCGAAGGCGCGGCGCGTGATCTTCACGCCGGGCGGCGCCTGACGTCGCTTGTATTCCGCGAGATCGAGCATGCGCCAGACGCGCTCGACGGTCGCCCGGTCGAAGCCCTTGGCGACGATGGCTTCGACCGGAAGCTCGCCTTCGACCAGCCCTTCGAGGATGCCGTCGAGGACCTCATAGGGCGGCAGCGAATCCTGGTCCGTCTGGTTCGGCTTCAGCTCCGCGGTCGGCGGCTTGGTCAGGACGCGATCCGGCATGACGCGGCCCGCCGGGCCCCGCGCGCCGGGCGGACGCTCGCGGTTGCGCCAGTCCGAGAGTCGAAACACGGTGGTCTTGTAGACGTCCTTCAGCACCGAATAGCCGCCGCACATATCGCCATAGAGCGTGGCATAGCCGACCGACATCTCCGATTTGTTGCCGGTCGAAAGCACCATATGGCCGAGCTTGTTGGAAAGCGCCATCAGGGTGATGCCCCGGGCGCGGCTCTGGATGTTCTCTTCGGTGGTGTCGGCCGCGAGGCCGGCGAAGGCCGGCGCCAGCATCCTCTCGAAGGCGCGCATCGCCGGCTCGATCGAGATGGTGTCGAGCCGGATCCCCAGCAGCCGCGCGCATTCCGCGGCATCCTCGAGGCTGTCGCGGCCGGTATAGGGCGACGGCATCATCACCGCGCGCACCCGATCCGCGCCGAGCGCATCGACCGCGACCGCGGCCGAGAGCGCGGAATCGATGCCGCCGGAGAGACCCAGGATCACGCCCGGGAAGCCGTTCTTCTCCACATAGTCGCCGAGGCCGCGGGTCATCGCGCAATAGATGCCGGCCAGCCCGTCCGCCACGGGCACGATCTCGCCGCCGCCGAGGGATCGCCAGCCGTCATTCCGCCGCTCCCAGCGCGTGATGCCGAGCGTCGTTTCCCAGGCCGGGAGCTGGGCGGCGAGCGTCGCATCCGCGTCGAGCGCGAAGGACGCGCCGTCGAAGACGATCTCGTCCTGCCCGCCCATCTGATTCACATAGATCAGCGGCAAATGCGATTCCTGCACGCGGCAGGCCGCGAGCTGAATCCGCTGATCGTGCTTGTCATGCTCGTAGGGACTTCCGTTCGGCACGAGCAGCATCTCGGCGCCGGATTCGATCAAGGTCTCCGTCGTCTCCGGCGACCACATATCCTCGCAGATCATGAGGCCGAGGCGCATGTCGCGGAAATTCACCGGCCCTTGCGGGGTCGCGGCGGCGAAGACCCGCTTCTCGTCGAAGACGCTGTAGTTGGGCAGGTCGACCTTGTAGCGCGCGGCGGCGATCGTGCCGTCGCTGAGCAGCAGAGCCGCATTGTAGAGCTTGTCGTCCTCGACCCAGGGAGTACCGACGATGATGGCGGGGCCGCCATCGGCGGTTTCCGCCGCGAACGCCTCGACCGCGGCTCGGCATTTCTGCTGGAAGGCCGGCTTCAGCACGAGATCCTCGGGCGGGTAGCCGCTTACCGAGAGCTCCGTGGCCAGCACGAGATCGGCGCCCTTCTTCGCGGCTTCGACGCGCGCGCGGCGCAGTTTCTCGATATTGCCGGGAATATCGCCCATCACCGGATTGAGCTGGGCGAGCGCGATGGTGATCCGGTCGGTCATGGCCACGCACTTATAGCGGGACCGCGGTCGATTGACCATCGGAGCCAAACTGGCAATATCGACCGCGATTCTTGTCCCCCTCTCTCCCTCTGGAGTTCCGCCATGGCCGATGCCGCGACCGCCCGAAAGCTGCTCAAGGCCGTGGATGACGGATTCGAGGATCAGGTCCGCTTCACCGCCGACCTCACCCGGCTTCCCTCGCTCCGCGGCCAGGAGGCGACGGCGCAGGATTTCATGGCGCGGGCCTTCCGCGAGCGCGGGCTTGGCGTCGACCGCTGGCTGGTGAAGCTCGAGGACATCAAGGACCTGCCGGGCTTCTCGCCGATCGCGGTCTCCTACGAAAATGCCTGGAACGTGGTCGGCATCCACCGGCCGGAAACCGTCAAGGGGCGATCCCTTATCCTGAACGGCCATATCGACGTGGTCCCGACGGGACCGGCCGAGATGTGGAAGAGCCCGCCCTTCGAGCCCCGCATCGAGGGCGGCTGGATGTATGGCCGCGGCGCCGGCGACATGAAGGCCGGGCTCGCCGCCGGGCTGCACGCTTTCGACGCGATCCGGCGCGCAGGCTATCGGCCGGCGGGCGAGGTCTATCTCCAGTCGGTGGTCGAGGAGGAATGCACCGGCAACGGCGCGCTCGCCTGCCTGCAGCGCGGCTATCGCGCCGACGCCGCGATCATCCCCGAGCCTTCCGGCACGGAGCTCTCGATGGCGCAGGTCGGCGTCATGTGGTTCCAGGTCCATGTGCAGGGACGGCCGGTCCATGTGTTGCGCGCGGGTTCCGGCGCCAATGCGATCGAAGCCTGCTTCCCGATCATCCGCGCGCTGCACGAGCTCGAAGAGGAATGGAACCGGCAGAAGCACGAGGCGTTTCTCGAGCACGCGCACCCGATCAACTTCGTGGTGAGCAAGATCCAGGGCGGAGACTGGACCTCGAGCGTGCCGGCCTGGTGCGTCTTCGACATGCGCATCGCGCTCTATCCGGGCATGGAGCTCGCCGCCGTGCGCCGGCAGATCGAGGCGACCGTGGCGAAGGCGGCGCTCGCCGACCCCTTCCTCTCCAACAATCCGCCGAAAGTCGTCTATCACGGCTTCCAGGCGGAGGGGTACGTGATGACCGGCGGAGAGGACGCGCAGGCCGTGCTGGCCGAGGCGCACCGGACCGTCTTCGGCAGCGCCATGCAGCGCATGGTCCTCACCGGCACGACGGATGCGCGCTTCTTCGGGCTCTATGCCGGCATCCCGGGCATGGTCTATGGCCCGCGCGCCGAGGACATCCACGGTTTCGACGAGCGCGTGGATATCGAATCGATCCGCCAGGTCACGCAGGCGATCGCGCTCTTCATCGCCGACTGGTGCGGGCTGGAAGCGGCCTGACGGGAACGCCGGTTCGACGACGGCGCCCGCTCGCTCGCGGCCGCACGACCGAGGATCCGCTCAGACCTTCATCGGCAGGATGATGATGGGGATGCCGCGCATATGCAGCTCGCGCTGCATGGTAAGAGCGGTCTGGTTGTGCAGCAACCGCGTCAGCACGCTCTCGTTCTCGAACAGCAGCCGCGAGGTCATGAAGACGCAGTCGGGATATTTCTCGATGATCTTGTCGGCGAGGCGGATCAGCTCCGCCACTGCGTCGGCGGCAAGCCGGTGATAGGCCTCGGCGGCGAGACCGCGGCGGTGGCAGTAATTCACGAAATAGGAAAGCTCTTCCTGCACATCCGAGTCGAGCTTGCTCAAGGCCGCCTCGCCCTTGTAGCTCGACGAATCGATCTCGCCCACGCGGACGAAGACGTAGTTGCGGAAGCGATCCGCGAAGAGCTTGCGCGCGGCGAGCAGCGTGTGCATCCCGGCGCCGAGGCTATTGCTGACGAGGAAGACGGCGGTCGGTTTCGCCGGATCGAGGGGCGGCGGCGTCTCGACCTCGGGGGCTGGCGTCGCGGTGGCGAAGAGCGCGTCCACCTTCGCCATCTCGCGCCCGTGCTCTTCGTAGTGCTGGCGCGTGAGCGCGCAAACCGCGATGACCAGGCCGGTGATGAGCACGGTCATCCAGGCGCCGTCGGCGAACTTCGCCACCACGGTCACGGTGAGGATGCCGCCGGTGACGGCGGTGCCGAGTAGCGCCAGCGCGAGCTTCGGCAGATGGCGCCGCCCGGCCCTTATCTCGTCGATCCAATGCACCACCAGGCCGATGAAGCTCAAGGTGAAGCTGATGAAGACGTTGATGCTGTAGAGCACCACCAGCACGCTGACGCGGCCGCCCGTCAGCAGCAGGGCCGCCACGGCCGCGAGGCCCATCATCATCACGCCGTTCTGCGTCACGAGGCGGTTGGAGAATTGCGCGAACTGGTGCGGGACCCACCGGTCGTTCGCCATGTTGGCGAGGACGGCCGGGCCGCCGAGGAAGCCCGTATTGGCGGCCACGAAGAGCAGGCCGGCGGCGAGCACGAGGGTCGCGATCAGGATCGCGTGACCGAAGGGCGACCCGCCCATCAGCTCCTCGAGGATGAGACGGAAGGTGACGGCGTTCAGCGTGCGGCCGGCCTCCGGCGAGGCCGACCAGAGGAGATAGAGCAGGATGAGGCCGCCGGCGGTAAAGGAAAGCGACAGGGCCATGTAGAACATGGTCCAGCGGCCGCTGCGGATGCGCGGTTCCTTCAGCATATGGACGTTGTTGGAAACCGCCTCGATGCCGGTATAGGTGCCGCCGCCGAGCGCGAAGGCCTGCATCAGCAGCGCCAGCATCCCGCCGAGGCCGATGGTGGTGATCATTTGCCGGCTTTCGGCGACCGTCTCCGGCACGAGCCCGGGCAGCCGTTCGAAATGGGCGAAGATCCCGGCGAGGATGAGGCCGCCATGGGTGACGAGGAAGCCGATGAAGATCGGCATCAGCACGATGACGACTTCCTTCACGCCGCGAAGGTTCGCGACGAGCAGCACGAGCGTCAGGCTTATCTCCACCGGCAGCTTCCAGTCCTGCCAGAAGAGCGGCATGAAGCTGAAGAGCGCATCGACGCCGCTCGCGACCGAGATCGCGATGGTGAAGATGAAATTGACGATGAGCGCCGAGCCGGAGACCAGGCCCGCGCGGGGGCCGAGCAGCACCGAGGCGACGCGGTAGCCGCCGCCGCCCGACGGAAACAGCTCGATGACCTGGATATAGCCGAGGCAGATCACCACGACCGTTATGGCGGTGGCGATGGCGAGATAAAGCGCCAGATGGTCGTAGCCGCCGAGCGCGAGGAAGGTTTCTTCCGGACCGTAGTTCGCCGAGGAAAGGCCGTCGGCGCCGAGGCCGATCCAGGCAAGGAAGGCCACCAGCAGCATGCGCTCGCGATGCTGCGAGGCAAGCGGGTTCCGCGGCGCTCCGATGACCAGTCGCTTCAGCAGGCGAAAGAAATCGCTGAACATCCTGGCTTCAGCCCCGGATCGTCATTTGCGAAGCAGGAACTCGCGCCCGACTTTCACCAGCGGCTTGCCGTCATATTCGATGATGTCGGCCGTGGCGTAGGTTTCGGTCCAGCGCTGCGGCAGGAACGATCCCGTGCCGATCACGTCGATCGGCGCCTTGGCCTCGGCCATCACCTTGCACTTCGCCGGATCGAAGCCCGAGGAGGCCACGAGCTTGACCTTGTCGAAGCCCTCGCGGTCGAGCGCGTCGCGCATGTGCCAGCAAGCGGCGGCCGTCACGCCGGGGCCGACGAGGTAACGAAGCTCGGCCTCGCTCCGGTAGCCGCGCACCGCGTCCGGTACGTGGCGCTCCAGCACCGCATAGGAGGCCGGCGGGTCCAGCCCTTCGACGTAGCGGCTGCCGGGGGTGTCGATGCGGACGCCGAGGCGCCCCTCGGCGGCGAGGCCGGGAAAGCGCCGACAGACGGTGAGAGCATCGGTGACCTCGCGGCCGAAATAATCGACCAGCACGGTCATGTCGTCCTGCGGAAAGGTCAGGTGGAACATCTCGGCCGCCCGCAGCGTCGAGCCCGCATAGCCGATGAAGGCGTGCGGCATGGTGCCGAGTCCGTCCTGCTGGCCGAAGAAATGCGCGGTCGCCCGGGTGGCGTTGCCGATGAAGCCCTTGGCATCGATCTTGCGCCGTGCGCGGGCCGAGCCGACGCTCGCGGCGTAGGCCATGATCTCCGCCATCTCGAGACCGGCGCAATGGCGCGCATCCATGGCGAGGAAGGCGACGCTCGGCAGGTCCGAGCACATGGTGAAGGCGTTGAAAGCGGCGACGCAGGCCGGCCCCAGCTTCTGCAGGAAAATCGTCTCGAGGTCGACGAGGTTGGCGAGCGAGCCGCCGAGATAGAGCAGCGGCTCGCCGGCGCCGACCCAGCGTCCCTCGGCGTAGTTGACCTCGATGTCGAAGACCGTATTCCGCGCGGCGGCGACTTCCTTCAGCCAGTCCACCGCGAGACGCGGCGCGGAGACCACCGGGCGGCGCATGAAGACGGCATAGGTGACGCGGCGGTCGCCGAACCGCTCCACCGCCTGCCTGGTGCGCAGGAAGTAATGGTCCGTCCAGGCCGGAAGCTGGGTCAGATCGGGTTGCATCGGGGTTCCCGAGAAGCCGAAATGATGCCCGTCAGGACGCCTGGGCGATCCGCCTTGCCGCCGCCGAACGTTCCTTCTTTAGCGCTTCGGCGATGAGGAATGCGAGCTCCAGCGACTGGCTCGCATTCAGCCGCGGGTCGCAATGGGTGTGATAGCGATCCGCCAGCCGCTCCTCGGTGATTGCCTGGGCGCCGCCGATGCACTCGGTCACGTCCTGGCCGGTCATTTCGAAATGGACGCCGCCGCCATGGCTGCCTTCCGCCTGATGCACGGCGAAGAAGCCGCGCACTTCGGCGAGGATGCGGTCGAAGGGCCGCGTCTTGTAGCCGCTCGGCGACTTGATCGTGTTGCCATGCATCGGGTCGCAGGACCAGACGACCTTCGCGCCCGCGCGCTGCACGGCGCGGATCAGCGGCGGCAGCTTCTGCTCGACGCGCTCATGGCCCATCCGCACGATGAGCGTGAGGCGGCCCGGGATGTTGGCCGGATTCAGCACGTCGATGAGACGCAGCAGCTCGTCCGGCTCCAGCGACGGGCCGCATTTCAGGCCGAGCGGGTTCTGCACGCCGCGCAGGAACTCGATATGGGCGCTGCCGGGCTGCCGCGTGCGGTCGCCGATCCAGAGCATGTGGGCCGAGCAGTCGTACCACTGGCCGGTGAGGCTGTCGACGCGGGTGAGGGCCTGCTCATAGACCAGCAGGAGCGCCTCGTGGCTCGTGTAGAAGTCGGTTTCGCGAATCTCGCGATGCGTGTCGCCGGTCAGGCCGCAGGCCGACATGAAGTCGAGCGTCTCGGTGAGACGGTCCGCGAGCTCCGCGTAGCGGTGGCCCTGCGGGCTGTCGGCGAGGAAGTCGAGATTCCAGCGATGCACCTTGTGCAGGTCGGCGAACCCGCCCTGCGCGAAGGCGCGCAGGAGGTTGAGGGTCGCGGCCGCCTGGTTGTAGCTCTGCACCAGGCGTTCCGGATCCGGTCGCCGGGCTGTCGCCGTGAACTCGATGCCGTTGACGATATCGCCGCGATAGGCCGGCAGCTCCTTGCCGTCGATCGTCTCGGTCGGCGCCGAGCGCGGCTTGGCGAACTGGCCCGCCATGCGGCCGACCTTGATCACCGGACAGGCGGCGCCGAAGGTCAGCACGACCGCCATCTGCAGCAGCACGCGGAAGGTGTCGCGGATGTTGTCGGCGCGGAATTCGGCGAAGCTCTCCGCGCAATCGCCGCCCTGAAGCAGGAAAGCACGGCCTTCGGCGACCTCGGCCAGCCGCTCGGTCAGGCGGCGCGCTTCGCCCGCGAAAACCAGCGGCGGAAAGGCGCGCAGACGGCCCTCGACGGCCTCGAGCGCCCCTTGGTCCGGATATTCCGGGACCTGGGAGATCGGCTTGCCGCGCCAGCTATCCGGGCTCCATTTCACGGTCATCACAGTTCCTTTCCGCCCGCCCATCCCGAGCGAGGCCCACGCATATACGCCCAGCCGTCCGCCAATTCAACTGAAGCGGCGGATTCCGGCCCGTTCCGGGCCGGTCAGGACGACCGCGAAATCCCGCCCCGGCGCGATCGCCAAGCCCTTGAGGACAAAGCAAAGCTCGGGCGAAGCGGTTGCGGCGGCGGCCCGGTCAGGCCGCGCCGGCCCGTTCGGGCCGCGAGGACGGGCTGCGCATGGTCACGAACTCCTCCGCCGCGGTCGGGTGAAGCGCCACGGTTTCGTCGAGCTGGGCCTTGGTGGCCCCCATCTTCACGGCGATCGCCAGCATCTGGATGATCTCCGCGGCGTCCGGCCCCACCATATGGCCCCCCACCACGCGCTGGCTCGCGCGATCCACCACCAGCTTCATCAGGGTGCGCTCCTCCCGGCCGGTCAGGGTATGGCGGAGCGGCCGGAAGCTCGTCTTGTAGATATCGAGCTTCCCGAAGCGCGCGAGCGCGTCCCCTTCCGACAGCCCGACCGTGCCCACGGGTGGGGCGCTGAACACCGCGGCCGGCACGTCCTCATGGTTCATTCGCCAGGGCTTCCCGCCGAAGACGCTGTCGGCGAAAGCGTGCCCCTCGCGAATCGCGACCGGCGTCAGGTTGAGCCGGTCCGTGCAGTCGCCGATCGCATAGATGTGCGGAACGCTGCTGCGGGAGTCGGCATCGACCTTGACGACGCCCGAGGAGGCGAGGACCACGCCCGCTTCCTTCAACCCCATATCGGCGGTGTTGGCCTTGCGGCCCGTCGCATAAAGCACCTCGTCGACCTCGACGGCGCTGCCATCGGGAAAGAAGACGGCGATGCCGCCGGCGCGGCGCTCCAGCCGCTGCTGCATGGCGCGCAGGCGAAGCTCGACGCCCTTTTTCACGATCTCGTCGGCGAGGAAATTCCGGACATCGTCGTCGAAGCCGCGCAGGATCTGCTCGCCGCGATAGGCGAGCGTGACCTTCGCGCCGAGGCCGTTGAAGATCCCGGCGAACTCGAGCGCGATATAGCCGCCGCCGACGATCAGCACCCGCCTCGGAAAGCGTTCGAGATGGAAGGCCTCGTTCGAGGTGATGCCGAGCTCCGCCCCCGGCTGGTCGGGGACGACCGGGTGACCGCCGGTCGCGATGAGGACGGTGCCGGCGGTGATGGTGCGACCGTCGATCTCGATGCTGTGCGGATCGGCGAGAACGGCGCGGCCGTCCAGGATCTCGGCGCCGGCGCCGGTCAGCGCCTTTCGGTACAGGCCGGAGAGCCGCTCGATCTCCTTGTCCTTGTTCGCGATCAAGGTCGCCCAGTCGAAGACCGGCTCGGCGGGCAGCCGCCAGCCATAGGCGGCAGCGTCCGCGAAGTCCTCGGCATAGTGCGACGCGTAGGTAAAGAGCTTCTTGGGGATGCAGCCGCGGATGACGCAGGTTCCGCCATAGCGATATTCCTCGGCGACGATCACCCGCGCGCCGTGCCCCGCCGCGATGCGTCCTGCGCGCACCCCGCCGGAACCGCCGCCGATCACGAAGAGATCGCAGTCGAATTTCGCCATCCCGAGCTCCTAAGCCTGCCGCGGTGCAAGGCTCCGCCATCGCCACCAGGCGAAGCCACCCATCGCCGCCGCCTGCAGGGCCGGCGCCAGAACCGCGATCCAGCCGAGCCCTGCCGTCCAGGGCAGCACCAGCCCCAGCGCCCAGACGCCGATCGTCATCGCCACCAGGCTGGGCAGCACATGATAGAGCACCCAGAGATAGAGGAATGCCGCGAGATCGGGCATGCGGGCGCGCGGCGAGAAATTGGCCCAGAGCACGATCATCAGGTCGCGCAGCAGGAAGAACAGCATCGCGAGCGCCCAGCGGCCGGGGGAACCGGCGAACTCTTCCATCTCGCTGGCGATATCGGCCGACATGGTCCCCATGCCATGCAGCAGGCTGAGGAACGGATAGGCCGCGCCCGGCGCGAAGCGGACGAAGCCGGCAAGCAGGCCGAGCGACACGGCCGCGATCGCGAGGCCCGGCAGCCAGATCGGCGTCAGGCGAAGGGCGCGCGCATGGTCGCCCGATTTGAGCGACGCGACGAGCCAGTGGTAGCGAATGCCGTCCTTGCGGTCGGCAAAGAGGCCCACATAGAAGCAGAACAGAGCGGTTGCCGCCGTCGCCAACGGCCAGAGTCCGGCGCTGTCGGACCCCGCAAGCGGATCCGCTGCGACGACGAAGCCGGTCACATAGGCGCATAGATAGAGGGTGAAGGCCGCCCAGCCCCACGGCCAGGTCGGCTTCTGCAGCTCGGCTCGCATGGTGCGGTAGACGCCGAGCAGGAGCCACAGGGTGAAGAGAAGCTGCGAGACGAGCACGAACCGGTCGGCCGCGAAGCTCATGCCGTACCAGGCGACCCGCAGGCCGGGCTCGGTGAAGGCCGTGCCGGCGACATCGACGCCGACGGGCGAGATCAGGAACCCGATCAGCGTGCCGACGGCAGCACCGGTCCAGCTCCGGAGCCGCGTGCGGCTTCGGAGCCGGCGCATCTGCAGCAGCGTCACCAGGAACGCGGCCAGCATCGCGGCGACGCCGCCGAGCAGATGCCGTCCCAGCTCGACCGGGCGCATCGGCTCCATCACGGCCCAGATCGCGAGCGCGATGCCGGCGCAGAACCAGACGAAGCTGGTGCCGCCCGCGAGCTTGCCCCAGGCCATCTGCCAGGGCCCGAGCGCCGACATGCGCTGCGTGTCCCAGGTGCGGTCCGCGACTTCGTCGGCCAGCGTCAGCGCCGCCTGGCGCGGCCCCCAGAGCAGCACGATCAGGTAGTAGGCCCAGAGCGCAACCCGCGCGAGGGCGCGGCCGTCGGCCTGCATGCTCGCCCAGGCGAGCGCGAAGACCGAGCCCAGCACGAAGAGCGCCACGAGGATGCGCCGCGGGGTGAGCTCCACCCAGAGATTGCGGACGAGTTCGGGGTTCATCGGGTCAGCCCTTGCGGCTCTCCTTTAGCAGGGCGAGATAGGCGTCCTGCAGGTCGGTTCTGACGGGCACGAAGCTCGCGACCGGCATGCCTTCGCCCACGAGGCGACGCAGCAGCGCCGCCTGCGCCGCGATGCCGCCCGGCAGCGAGAAGCGCGCCGTCCTGCCCTCGACCCGGATATCGCCGGCGCCGGCCGCCGCAAGGATCGCGGGGAGATTCCCGTCGTCGGCGGCGAGCTCAAGCTCGATGCGGATCGAGGCGGCATCCCCGCCCTCGCCCGCCGACCCGCCCAGGGCACGATGCTCCAGGATGCGTCCGCCCTCGAGCACGAGAAGATCGGTCGAATAATCCTCGAGCTCGGCGAGGATATGGGAGGAGACGACGAGCGTCATGCCGGCGCTGCTCAGGTTGCGCAGAACCCCGGCGAGGCCGAAGCGCGCCTCGGGATCGAGGCCGGAAGCCGGCTCGTCCATCAGCACCACCGCCGGCTCATGCACGATCGCCTGGGCGATCGCCAGCCGCTGCCGGAGCCCGCGCGAGAGCTCGCCCGCACGCTGCTGCAGCCGGTCGGCGATCTCGAGCCTCGCCGCCGCCCGCTCGACCGCCGCCTTGCGGCCTGCCGCCGCGATTCCCTGCGCGCGCGCCCAATAGTCGAGGCAACGTTCGACGGTGAGCTCGCCATAGACGCCGAAGCTGTCGGCGAGATAGCCCATCCGCGCATGCGCCTCGCGCGGTGCGCGATTGACGTCGATGCCGTCCACGAGGACGCGGCCCGCGCCCGGGAGCACGAGGCCTGCGATGCAGTTGAGCAGCGTGGTCTTGCCGGCGCCGTTGGGGCCGACGAGCGCCGTGATGGTGCCGCGCCGGATCGAAAACGACACGCCGTCGAGCGCGCGCAGTCCGGGATAGTCGAACAGCAGCGCCTCGACGGCGATGACGGGATCGGCGGCGGCCAAGGCCACCGCCGACTGGGCTGCGTTCAGATGCCACCCATGCAGAGATATTTGATCACCAGGAAGTCATCCATGCCGTATTTCGACCCTTCCCGACCGAAGCCCGACTCTTTCACGCCGCCGAACGGCACGACTTCGCTCGAGATGATCCCGGTATTGATGCCGATGATCCCGCTTTCGAGGCCCTCGGCCGCCCGCCAGACGCGCCCCAGATCCCGCGCGTAGAAATAATTGGCGAGGCCGAACTCGGTGTCGTTGGCGAGCGCGATCGCTTCCTCGTCCGTCTTGAAGCGGAAGAGCGGCGCGACAGGGCCGAAGGTCTCCTCGCGCGCGACCGCCATCTGGGTCGTCACATTGGCAATGACCGTCGGCTCGAAGAAGGAGCCGCCCAGCGCGTGCCGCTTGCCGCCGATCACGACCTTTGCGCCCTTCTTGACGGCGTCGGCGATATGCTCCTCGACCTTCTCGACGGCCTTCATATTGATCAGCGGACCCTGGTTGGTCTCGCCCTTCAGACCATCGCCGACCTTGAGCTTGCCGACCGCCGCCGCGAGCTTCTGCGCAAAGGCGTCATAGACCTTGTCCTGCACCAGGATGCGGTTGGCGCAGACGCAAGTCTGGCCGGTGTTGCGGTATTTCGACATCATCGCGCCCTCGACCGCCGCATCGAGATCGGCATCGTCGAACACGATGAAGGCCGCGTTGCCGCCGAGCTCCATCGACATCTTCTTGACGGTGCTCGCCGACTGCTGGAGCAGGATCTTGCCGACCTCGGTCGAGCCGGTGAAGGAGATCTTGCGCACGATCGGGTTGGAGGTGATTTCGCCGCCGATCTCGCGGGCCGAGCCGGAGATGATGTTGATCGTGCCGGCGGGGAACCCGGCGCGCTCCGCAAGCTCGGCGAGCGCGAAGGCCGAATAGGGCGTCTCGGTCGCGGGCTTGATCACGACGGGGCAGCCGGCCGCGAGCGCAGGCGCGCATTTGCGGGTGATCATCGCGTTCGGGAAATTCCAGGGCGTGATCGCGCCGACGACGCCGATCGGTTCCTTGATCACCACGACGCGCTTGTCCGGCTGGTGACCCGGAATCACGTCGCCATAGACGCGCTTCGCTTCTTCCGCGAACCATTCCACGAAGGAAGCGCCATAGGCGATCTCGCCCTTGGCTTCGGCGAGCGGCTTCCCCTGCTCGGCGGTGAGGATGACGGCGAGATCGTCCTGGTTCTCCATCATCAGGTTGAACCATTTGCGCAGGATCGTCGCACGCTCCTTCGCCGTCTTCTTCCGCCAGGGGCCCCAGGCGGCATTGGCCGCCTCGATCGCGCGGCGCGTTTCCGCGGCGACCATTTTCGGGATGGTGCCGAGCGTTTCGCCGGTGGCGGGATTGGTGACGTCGATGGTGGCGCCGGAATCGGCGTCCACCCATTTGCCGTTGATGTAGCCCTGCTGCCGGAACAGCCTGGGGTCCTTCAACGCCAATTGCGACGCAACTTTCTTGGCGACCTGTTGCATGTCCTGTCCTCGAAATTCTTTGGGTGGAGTTGGTCGCAGTATAGCGACCGCCTGCCCTCCCGCAACCGCGAGATGGGCCGGTTTGCCGCGGCCGAAACAGGGCTGCACCGCCGGCAGGGCATGACAGCACCGGCCGGTTTCGGGGTGGCGCTTGCGCTCGATTTCATGTTATCGCCAAAGCCGGATTTCACAGGAAAACGGACCGTGCCGCGGCGCCCCGCCGCCGCCGGCCCCGAC
>CAZMUZ010000053.1:0-24590 GCA_964569315.1 uncultured Rhodospirillaceae bacterium
CGTCGGCGCCGTCATAGACCGCGGTCGCCACGTCGGAGGCTTCGGCGCGCGTCGGGGCCGGCGCATTGATCATCGATTCCAGCATCTGGGTCGCGACCACGACCGGCTTCCCCTTGAGCCGCGCCGCGCCGATGATCCGCTTCTGCACCGAGGGCACGTCTTCCGGCGACATCTCCACGCCGAGATCGCCGCGCGCCACCATCAGCGCGTCCGCGAGCTCGACCAGCTCGTCCAGATGCTCGATCGCCGCCGGCTTCTCGAGCTTTACCATCACCGCCGCGCGGCCGGCGATGAGGCGCCGCGCCTCGGCCACGTCCTCGGGCCGCTGCACGAAGGAAAGCGCCACCCAGTCGATGCCGAGATCGAGCGCGAAGGCGAGGTCGCGCCGGTCCTTGTCGGTCAGGGGCGAGACGGGGAGCACGACGCCGGGCAGGTTCACGCCCTTGCGGTCCTTGAGCGTGCCGCCCGTCACGACGGTCGTCTCGGCGAAGCCTTCCCCGACGCGGTCGACCTTGAGCCTGAGCCGGCCGTCATCGAGCAGCAGATCGGTGCCGGGAACGAGCGCGCTCATCACTTCCGGATGGGGAAGCTGCACGCGGGTCGCGTCGCCGGGCCGATCCTCCAGGTCGAGGCGGAAGGCGGCGCCGGGCTTGAGCTCCGCGGTTTCCGAGACGAAGCGGCCGACCCGGATCTTCGGGCCCTGCAGATCGACCAGGATGCAGATCGGCCGGCCGAAATCCGCTTCCAGCTCGCGCAGGGCCGCGTGGCGCGCGCGATGCTCGTCGTGGGTGCCGTGGCTGAGATTGAGCCGGAACACGTCGACGCCGGTCTCGAACAGCGTGCGGAGCTGCGCCGGCGTCGAGCTCGAAGGCCCGAGCGTCGCGACGATCTTGGCGAGGCGGTTGCGCCTCATCGGCTCGCCCGCCTGGCAGCGGCAACGCGCATTCCCGTATCCCCTTCGGCCGGTCGGGCGAAGCCTAGACCGGACCGCGCCGGAACGCCAAGGCAGCTCAGCGCCGCGGCTCGATCAGGATCGCCCGGAAATCATTAACGTTGGTCCTGGTCGGTCCTGTGACGACGAGATCGCCGAGCCGCTCGAAGAAGCCATAGCCGTCATTGTCGGCAAGCCGCGCCTTGGCATCGAGCCCGAGGGCCTGCGCCCGCGCGAGGCTGTCGGGGCCGAGGAGGGCGCCCGCATTCTCCTCCGTGCCGTCGATGCCGTCGGTATCGCCGGCGATCGCATGGATGCCGGGATGGCCGTCGAGCGCGACGGCAAGCGCCAGCAGGAACTCGGCATTGCGCCCGCCGCGCCCCTTGCCGCGGACCGTGACGGTGGTCTCCCCGCCGGAGAGCAGCACGAGGGGCGCCGGCGCCGGCTGCCCGCGGCGCGCCACCTGCTTGGCGATGCCGGCATGGACCATGGCGACGTCGCGCGCCTCGCCCTCGATCGCATCGCCGAGGATGAGCGCGGAATATCCGAGGAGCCGCGCCGCGGCGGCGGCGGCTTCCAGCGCTTCCTGCGGCGAGGCGACGATGATGGCCTCCGCGCCGGCAAGCCGCGGATCGCCGGGCTTCGGCGTTTCGTCGATGCCGCGGCGGAACCGCTCGCGGATCGCCGCCGGCTCGGCAATGCCGTATTTGTCGAGCACGGCGAGCGCGTCGGCCGAGCTCGTCGGGTCGGGCACGGTCGGGCCCGAGGCGATCACCGCCGGATCGTCGCCGGGCACGTCCGAGATGAGCAGCGTCTCGACCCGTGCGGGCGCGGCGGCGGCGGCGAGCCGGCCGCCCTTGATCGCCGACATGTGCTTCCGCACGCAGTTCATCTCGGAAATGGTGGCGCCGCAGCGGAGCAGCGCCTTGTTCATCGCCTGCTTCTCGGCGAGCGTCAGCCCCTCGGCGGGCAAGGAGAGCAGGGCGGAACCGCCGCCCGAGACGAGGCAGAGCACGAGGTCGGCGGGCGTCAACCCTTTCACCAGCTCCAGGATGCGGCGCGCCGCGTCGCGGCCCTTCTCGTCGGGCACCGGATGCGCCGCCTCGACGATCTCGATGCGGTTGCAGGGGACGCCATGCCCGTACCGCGTCACCACGAGCCCTTCGAGCCGGCCCGGCCAATGCGCCTCGACCGCGGCCGCCATGGCGGCCGACGCCTTGCCGGCCCCGACCACGATGGTGCGTCCCTCGGGCGGGGAGGGCAGGTGCTTCGGCACGCAGTCCTTCGGATGCACGGCGGCGAGCGCCGTGCGGAAGAGCCTCGTCAGGATGTCGCGCGGTGCCGTCGCCATCAGCTTCTCGGACTATAGTACCAGGAGACGAAGATGCCGAGGAGCACCAGGAGCCCGGCCAGGATCTGCGTCGTGCCGAGCGCCTCGCCCAGCAGCACCCAGGCGAGGATGGCGGTCGTCACCGGGTTCATCAGGAGCGTCACCGCCGAGAAGGCGGCCGGCAGATGGGCGAAGGCCCAGCTTATCATGGTGGTGCCGCCCACCTGCGAGACGAGGGCGAGCCCGACCAGGATGAGGAAGCCGCGCCAGCTTTCGATGACCAGGCTCTCGCCGGTCAGGATCGCGAAGCCGCCCATCAGCAGCGCGCCGGAAACGGCGCCCCAGACCATGATGGCGCCGGTCGAGAAGCGCTGGCGCGATTTCTTCAGCGCGATCATGTAGGCGCCGTAGAACATGCCGGTCAGCACGCCGAGCAGGTCGCCATAGATATGTTCGCGCGCGAGCGTCACGCTGCCGCCCATGATGGCGACGATACCGGCGATGGAAAGCGCGAGCCCGACGAGGAAGCCCGGCCGGAAGCGCTGGCCGTAGAACAGCCAGAGGGCGAGCGTCACCCAGATCGGCGCCGTGTTGCCGAAGAGCGTCGGGTTGGCGATGTTGGTGAGGCGGATGCCCCAGTGCCAGGCGATGAAATCGCCGGCCAGCAGCAGCCCCGGCAGCACCAGCAGCCAGAAATCGTTCCAGGAGCGCGGGCGATCGACCTTCTCGGCGTCGTCCCGGCCGGCCCAGAGATGCCACATCCAGAAGATCGGGAAGGCAAGCGCGACCCGGTAGAAGCCGGTGGCGGAGGGCCCGAGCTCCGAGATCTTGACGAAAATGCCGGAGAACGAGATCAGCACGGCGCCGAGCAGCAGCACGGCAAGCGCGAAGCGGCCCGAGCTGGCCGCGGGCAATCGGGTCTCGGCCAGCGTCATGGGCGCATCTTATAGGCGACCGCCGGCCCGCCCGCCAAGCCCGCGACACGAGACCCGAACCTGCGGTAGGATTAGAAAGTAAGGCGATCCGCGAAACCGCTGCTGCCGCAGGCGCCGGCTCGGTTTGGGGCCCGTCTCCCTAAGCGTGATCGGCGTTCGGCGGCGGGTCGGCACAGGAACAAGCACAAGCACTTACAAGAAGCGCTCGCCCGCCCTTCCTTATGCGAGGGGCAAAGCTTGGAGGATATGGCCATGGCTCGTTCTTATAAATGTGGGGACTATCCCGGCATGGAGGCCTGTCCGGCGTCGTTCACGGCCGAGACCGAGGCGGAACTCTGGAAGCATATCGAGCTGCATGCTGCGACGGCCCATAAGGAAAATCCCAAGCAGTGGTCGGGCCAGGAACGGCAGCAGATGAAGAAGCTGATTCACTGAGCTCTGACAGCGACCGATCCGGCAGGTACTAGGTCGGCCGTCGATGGAGATCGGATCGCGGCGTCGTCGTTCCGAGAAACCGATTGACGGGTGCGGCCGGCTATGCTGCCTTCGCCCGTGAAATTCCGCCCTACCTTTCGAGGAGCAGGCCATGACCGGCTGGCAAGGCGTTTTTCCGGCGATCACCACCCAGTTCAAGCCCGACCAGACGCTGGATTCCGCCGCCACGGCGGCGCTGGTCGAACGGCTCGTCAAGGCGGGCTGCCACGGCATCATCGTGAACGGGACCCTGGGCGAAGGCTCGGCGCTCGAAGCCGACGAGAAGCGGGCGGTCCTCAAGCTCGCGATCGAGACCGCGCGCGGCCGCGTGCCGGTCCTGACCGGGGTCGCCGAATACACGACGAAGCTCGCCTGCCGGCTCGCCGCCGACGCGGAGAAGCTGGGCGCGGCCGGGCTCATGGTGCTGCCGGCGATGGTCTATAAATCGGATTCGCGGGAGACGCTGCAGCATTACCGCACCATCGCCCGTGCGAGCGGCCTGCCGATCATGGTCTATAACAACCCGATCGCCTACAAGGTCGACGTGACGCCGGAGATGTTCGCCGACCTCGCCTCCGAGAAGACCATCGTCGCGATCAAGGAATCCTCGGACGATGTGCGGCGGATCTCCGACATTTTCAACGCCTGCGGCGACCGCTACACGCTCTTCTGCGGCGTGGACGACCTCGCGCTCGAGGCGCTCATGCTGGGCTGCAAGGGCTGGGTCGCGGGGCTGGTCAACGCCTTCCCGGAAGAGACCATGGCGATCTACGACCTTGCCCGCGCCGGCCGCTACACCGACGCGCTCCAGCTCTATCGCTGGTTCATGCCGCTGCTGCATCTCGACGTCTCGACCAAGCTGGTCCAGTACATCAAGCTTGCCCAGGCCGAGACCGGCACCGGCACCGAGACGGTACGCGCGCCGCGCCTCGTGCTCGAGGGTCGCGAGCGCGAGCATGTGCTGACGGTGATCCGCCAGGCGTTGCAGCGCCGCCCGAAGCTCGCCGCCTGACGCCTTGAGCGGGCCGGACGAGCAGCCCGAAGATTATGACGCGCGACTGGCAAGGCAGCCGCTGCGGCCCTTGCGTGCGGAAGAGCGCGAGGTCGTCGCAGCCCTCGTCGCCATCGCGCCCATCGAGCAGCATCTCGCGAGCGCGGAGTATCTGGACGTCGCCCGTGTCAGGGACGCGCTCGATGGCGGCATGGGATCGATCTGGTTCCAGTCGCCGGTGGACGAGGACGGGAGCAAGTCGGACGGCGTCGTTTCGCAACTCTGGTACGTGGACGCGGACGGCGTCGGCGTCTGGCTTGCGCTGATCCTCGATGTTCGCGGCGATCTCTATGAGGTCGATATGTGGAAGGTCGACTGGTCGCCGCTCGTTCGGTATCCCCGACGCGATCAACTCGAGCCGATCAAGGTGAATTACGTTTGAGACTTCCCGCGTCAGCCGCGCGTTAGTCCCTATCGAATGCCCAGATCGTCGCGTCCGGCGGCAAGGAACTTACGCGGCGCATAGCCGAAGTCGCGGGCGGCGGGGCCGTTGTCGAAGACCTGGTCGCGCGCCATCCGGCGGGCGGTTTCGGCGGTCCAGTCGGGATTGCCGGCGAGCTTGCCGGCGAGCGCCAGCATCGCGGCGAAGCCCGGCAGGGTGACGATGCGCGGCTTTCGCTCCAGCGCTTCGAAGATGCGCATCACCATCTTGCGATAGGGCAAGGTTTCGCCGCCGCCGACCATGTAGCGGCGGTCGCGCGCGGCGGGGCTGTCGAGGGCGGCGAGCGCGGCGGCGGCGAGGTCGTCCGCATGGACCGGCTGCCGCAGCCCGTCCGCATCGCGCGGCAGCGGAAAGAAGCCGCGGCGCTCGATGAAGCGCGCGATGGCGGTGACGTTGCGGTCGAGCCCGAGCCCGTAGACGAGCGTCGGCCGCAGCAGCGTGACGCCGATGCCGGTCGCGGCTGCCGCTTCCTGCAAGGCCGCCTCGCCATGCTCGAGCCGGCGCACGAGGGTGCGGTCATATTCCGCCGGGCTGCCGCCCTTGACCGCGATCGAGCTCGAGCCGAAGGCGACCAGCCGAGCCACGCCGGCGGCGGCGAGCGCCGGCAGATGCGGCGCCACCAGCCAGATCGGCAGGGTGGCGATGGCGGCCGGCGCGCCTTCGGCGAGACCGGGGAGGGGCTTGGCGAGGTCGGCGGGGAGGAAGCGCGGTTCCGGCCGGTGCGGATGGGTGCGACCCACCACGATCACGCCCGGCCGCGCCGCGGCGCGATCGAGCAGGCAACGCCCGATCTGGTCCGTGCCGCCGAGGAGGACGAGGCCGGTCACCCCACACCCCCTCCCGCTCCCCGCAAGCGGGGCGAGGGGGTGGAAGAGGAACCCTCTCCCCCACGGGGGAGAGGGTGGGGTGAGGGGTGTCTTCCGGTGGGCGGGCCATCGCGCGGCGCACACGGGCTGGACGCCGTGCACGTTTGGAAGCGCTCTCCTCTGTCGGAGGAGAGGGTCGCGTCAGGGGCACCTTCGACCGGACCGGCCATCGCCTGCTCAGACGAGCTGGAAGCCGTGCGCGTAGGGATCGCGGTCGTCGATGAAGATGGTGTTGTAGCCGGTCATCCGCGCCCAGCCCTCGATCGAAGGGATGATCGCTTCGTGATTGCCGACCTTCGTCGCGGCTTCGACACGGCCGTTGAAGAGGCTGCCGATGATGCTCTCATGGATGAAGTCGTCGCCGACCTTGAGCCTGCCCCGTGCGGCGAGCTGCGCCATCCGCGCCGAGGTGCCGGTGCCGCAGGGGCTGCGGTCGATCGCCTTGTCGCCGTAGAAGACGGCGTTGCGCGCATCGGCCTTGGGGTTCTTCGGCTTGCCGGTCCAGAGGATGTGGCTCACGCCGCGGATCGTCTCGTTCTCGGGATGCACCACCGCGATCGCCTCGTTCAGCAGGCGGCGCAGGATCGGCGAGAGCCGGATCAACTCGCCCGGCGTCATGTCCTCGAGGTCGCGGTAATTCGCCTGCGGCTCGAGGATCGCGTAGAAATTTCCGCCATAGGCGATGTCGAAGACGAGCCGGCCGACGCCCGGACACTCGACCGCAACGCCCTCGGCCGCGAGATAGGAGCCGACATTTTTGATCCGCACCGCCTCGACATAAGCGCCCTCGCGGCGGTAGCGCGCCTCGACGAAACCCGCCGGGGTCTCGAGATTGAGCACGCCTTCCTCGCGCGGCGTGACGAGGCCGCGCTCGAGCGCGAAGGTAACGGTGCCGATGGTGCCGTGGCCGCACATTGGCAGGCAGCCCGAGGTCTCGATGAAGAGCACGCCGATGTCGCAGTCCGGCCGCGTTGCCGGATAGAGGATCGAGCCCGACATCATGTCGTGGCCGCGCGGCTCGAACATCAGGCCGGTGCGGATCCAGTCATAGTGCTTGAGGAAATGCTGGCGCCGCTCGCTCATCGACGCGCCCTCGAGCCGCGGGCCGCCGCCGGCCACCAGCCGGACCGGATTGCCGCAGGTATGGCCGTCGACGCAGAAGAAAGTGTGGCTCGCCATGGACCGCCCGTCGGGTAAGGATGCCGGATATCTAGGCCCGCCGGCGACGCCGGGTCAACGCGGGGCGGGGCAGGGCTGTTGCGCCGCAAGGTTGCAGGTCGGGGAACGCAAGCCGACCCGAAAGCCGGCCGCCTCTGTTCGCTCCTGCGGCTTTCTGGTCTAGTTTCGGCGCCATGACACGCCCTGCCGAGGAGCCTTCCGCCTTGCCGAGCCTGCTCGGTCCCGGCGATCCGCCGCCGGTCGAGCTCTGGAACAGCGCCGGGTCGAGCCCGGCGCTGCTGATCGCCGATCATGCCGGGGCGGCGATTCCGGCGCTGCTCGGCTCGCTCGGCCTGCCGCCGGCGGCGCGAGCGCTTCACATCGCCCATGACATCGGCATCGCCGACCTCACGCGCGCCTTGGCGGACCGGCTCGATGCGGCGGCGCTGCTCGGCGGCTATTCCCGCCTCGTCATCGATTGCAACCGCCGCCTCGCCGATCCGACCTCGATCGCGCAGGAGAGCGACGGCGTCGCGGTGCCGGGCAATCGCGGTCTCGCGCCCGCCGACCGGCGCGCGCGCGCCGAGGCCGTCTTCGCGCCCTATCACGCGGCCATCGCCGCGGCGCTCGCCGAGCGGGGCCGCATCGGCCGACGCACCGCCCTCGTCTCGATGCACAGCTTCACGCCCCGCATGGGCGGGGTGGCGCGTCCCTGGCATCTGGGCGTGCTCTGGGACCAGGACGGCCGGATGGCGCGCCCGCTGCTGGCCGCGCTCCGCGCCGAACCCGATCTCGTCGTCGGCGAGAACGAACCCTATGACGCGCGCACCGGCGAGGGCTACACGCTCGACGCCCACGCGATGCCGATCGGCCTGCCGCATCTGCTGATCGAGGTCCGGCAGGACCTGATCGACGAGCGCGGCAAGGCGGCGGCGCTGGCCGAACGTCTCGCCCGCATTCTGGCGCCCATCGTCGAAGACGCGGCGCGGGGGTGAGCATGTCGCTGCCGACCGAGCCCGCCTTCACCATCGGCGTCGAGGAGGAATATCACCTCGTCGATCTCGAGACGCGCGACCTCGTGGCCGAGCCGCCGACGGCGATGCTGGCCGAGTGCGAGCGGGTGCTGAAGGGGCAGGTGAGCCCCGAGTTCCTGCGCTCCCAGATCGAGATCGGCACGCCGGTCTGCCGGACCATGCAGGAAGTGCGTGCGGAGCTAGGCGGGGCGCGCCGCGCCGTCGCCGGCGTCGCCGCACGGCATGGCCTCGCCCCGATCGCCGCCTCGACCCATCCCTTCGCGCGCTGGGCGGAGCAGCGCCGCACCGACCGGGAACGCTACAACCTGCTCGCCCGCGACCTGCAGGGGCCGGCGCGGCGCCTGGTGATCTGCGGCATGCATGTGCATGTCGGCATCGAGGACCCGGACCTGCGAATCGACCTGATGAGCCAGGCGGCCTATTTCCTGCCGCATCTGCTGGCGCTCAGCACCTCCTCGCCCTTCTGGGGCGGCGAGGATACCGGCCTCAAATCCTACCGCATCGCGGTGTTCGACGAGCTGCCGCGCACCGGTCTGCCGGAGCAGTTCGACTCCTTCGGCGAGTACGAGCGGCATCTCAAGGTGCTGATCGGCGCCGGGATCATCGAGGACGGCAGCAAGCTCTGGTGGGATCTCCGGCCGAGCACGCGGTTCCCCACCCTCGAGCTGCGGATCACCGACGTCTGCCCGCGGCTCGAGGATGCGGTGGCGATCGCCGCGATCTATCGCTGCCTGCTGCGGATGCTCTACCGGCTGCGCCGGAACAACCAGCGCTGGCGGCGCTATTCGGCGATGCTGGTGAACGAGAACCGATGGCGCGCGCAGCGCTACGGCTTCGACGAGGGGCTGGTGGATTTCGGCAAGGGCGCGGTCGTGCCCTATGCCGATCTGCTGGAGGAGATGCTGGCGCTCGTTGCCGAGGATGCGGCGCATTTCGGCTGCGAGGCGGAGGTCGGCGGCGCGCGCGCGATCCTCGGCCGCGGCACCAGCGCCCACCGCCAGCTCGCGACCTGCAAGGCAGCGCTCGATGCCGGCGCAGACCGCGCGACGGCCTTGCGGCGGGTGGTGGACCAGCTCGTCGCCGAGACGGCCGAAGTCTGACGCCGTGCCGCGGGTGCGACGTCGTCCGTCGTCCATGGCTGGCGAGAGATCGGGAACGCGTCCGGTTTCCGAAAGGTGACCGGTGGCCCGACGCCCGCTGGCGCGGGCGGCCCGGCGACGCCATATTGAGGGCGGGACAAGGAGAAGATCGATGGACGACAAGACGCGAACCGAGCTCGAAGCGGCCGCCTTCCGCCGGCTGGTGCAGCATCTGCGCGAGCATACCGAGGTGCAGAACGTCGATCTGATGAACCTCGCGGGCTTCTGCCGCAACTGCCTGTCCAAATGGTATCGCGCGGCGGCCGAGGAGCGGGGCCTCGCCCTCTCCGACCCGCAGGCGCGCGAGATCGTCTATGGCATGCCTTACGAGCGCTGGAAGGCGCAGCATCAGGCGGGGGACGGCATCCCGGCCCTGAAGGCGCTGGCCGAGGCGCGCGCGAAGCCGCATCGGCATTAGGCCGCCTCGCACTGCGGTCCTTGCGCCAGGAACCTGGGCGCTAGGCGCCCGGTCGTTAGAAATCCCGGCGCCTCGCACACTGCGCCCGCAAAAGGAAGAGGGGACGCCGATCGGGCGGCGCCCCCTCGCCTTGGGCCTCACGATGGCCGGTGCGAAAGCCTAGTCGTCGCCGCCTTCGCCGCCGCCATGGCCGCCACTCTCGCCGCCCTCACCGCCGCCGCCGTCCCCGTCTCCGCCGCTTTCGCCCCCTTCGCCGCCGCTCGAATCGCCGCCGTCGCTCGAGCCTTCGCCGCCCTCGCCGCCGCTATCGCCCGATTCGCCGTGGCCGGAACCGTCGCTGCCCTCGCCGGAATTCTCGCCGCCCTCGCCGTGATCGTCCCCGGCTTCGCCGTGATCGTCCCCGGCCTCGCCATGGTCATCCCCGGCTTCGCCATGATCGTCGCCGTCATCGCCGTCATCGCCATCTTCGCCGTGATCGTCGCCGTCTTCGCCGATGTCGTCGCCAAGCTCGCTCGCATCCTCGCCGTCTTCATTGACGTCGTCGCCAAGCTCGCTCGCATCCTCACCGTCCTCATTGACGTCATCGCCGTCCTCGTTGTCGTCGGTCTCGGTGCCGGGCGCGTCGCCCGGGCCCTGGTCCGCCGTGCCGTCATCGTCGGTGGATTGCGCCCAGGCCGGCGCGAAATCGGGCAGCAGGCCGCTGCCGGAGAAGGAAACGGGCGTCAGCGCCGCCGCGAGCGCGACCAGGCTGGCGCGGCCGAGCAGCAGGGCCGTCCGGCCCGGAGTGGCCACCCTCGAGGGGCGCGCCGCCGCAATGAACTGCGTCTTTCGCATCGGATATCTCCCTTCGGAACATTCGCCGGGGGATGCCGGAGCGACCCCCTTTCAGCGCGACAACGGGGATCGGCGGGGCGTTATTCCCGTCCGCCGCCGGATTTTCCGGGGCGGTTCCGGCAGGTCTTGCCCGCAACCCGCACGCCGCCTATGGTCCGGCTGCCGCGGCCGTTCGGCCGTCGGTCGCGCCAATCACCCACAGCCGCATTTCGGAGCAAGCCGCATGGCCAAGCAGGGCGGGATCGCTGCAGATCGTCTCAAATCCTTCATAGAGCGGATCGAACGTCTGGAGGAGGAGCGGGCGGCGCTCGGGGCCGATGTGCGCGAGGTCTATTCCGAGGCGAAAGGCACCGGCTTCGACACCAAGATCATGCGGCAGATCATCCGGCTGCGGAAACTGGACCAGGCGCAGCGCCAGGAGCAGGACGCGCTTCTGGATCTCTACAAGCAGGCGCTCGAGCTCGACTGACGCCGGCGGCGGATTCCCGGAATCCGGAGGTCGTTCAGCCGGTTACTCCCTTGCGCGGCGGTCTGTCGCGAGGGGGTCCCGTGCCGACAAATGTCACGGCGACATGCGAACATCGAGCAGGGGCGGCGGCCCGTCCGGCGGTGCACCCGGTTGCGGCGAGTGTGCCGGAATGCGACGATTCCGGTCGAAACGGCACGTTTCGAGGTCGATTTATGGCGGGTAATTCCTTCTTCGGTGACCTTTTGCAGACCATCGCGGACCGCGGCCGGCTGCTGCTCGACCGCGTGCGCGGCGGCAGCATGGCGGATGTCGGGCTTGCGGAGCTCTGCGAGACGCTGCTCTCGAGCCGCGGCGAGGCGTCCGGCGTGGCGCTCGCGAGCGAGATCCTCGGGCGCTGGCGCTCCCTCGATGAGGCCGGGCGGCGCGCGTTCCTGATCGAGCTCATGGAGCGGTTCGGGCCCGACTACGCGCGGATCGACCGTGCGGTCGCCGCCTACGAGAAGAACCGCGACGCGCGATCGGTGGTGGCGCTGCACGAGGCGGCCGAGCCGCGCCGGCAGGAATTGATCCGCCGGCTGAACCTGGCGCCGAACGGCGTGCGCAGCCTCGTCCGGATGCGGGCGGAGCTGCTGCGGCAGCAGGCATCCGTCCCTGGGCTCGACGTGGTGGATGCCGATTTCGAACATCTGCTCGCCTCCTGGTTCAACCGTGGCTTCCTCGTGCTGCGGCGGATCGACTGGTCGACCCCGGCCGATATCCTCGAGAAGATCATCCGCCATGAGGCGGTGCACGAGATCGGCGACTGGGACGATCTTCGCGACCGGCTGCAGCCCGGCGACCGCCGCTGCTTCGCCTTCTTCCATCCGCGTCTCGTCGACGACCCGCTCATCTTCGTCGAGGTCGCCCTCACGAAGGCGATTCCGGCGGCGATCGGCGAGCTGCTCAGCGAAGACCGCGAGCGCGTCCCCGCCGCCGAAGCGAGCGCGGCGATCTTCTATTCGATCTCGAACTGCGAGGACGGGCTCCGCGGCATCTCCTTCGGCAGCTTCCTGCTGAAGCAGGTCATCGAGGATCTGCGGCAAGAGCTTCCGCGCGTCACCGAATTCGTCACGCTGTCGCCCGTACCGGGCTTCGCGGCCTGGCTCGCCGACGAACGGGCGGACGAGACCTCGACCGTCCTGACGCCGGAGGATCGCGCGGCGCTGGCGGCGCTGGACCGCGAAGGCTGGGCGCTCGATGCGGCCGCGGTCGAGGCGGTGCGCGAGCCTTTGCTTGCCCTTGCGGCGCATTATTTCCTGCGGGCGCGCACGGCCTCCGGCCGGCCGGTCGACTCCGTGGCGCGGTTCCACCTCGGCAACGGCGCAAGGCTCGAGCGGCTCAATTTCCTCGGCGATCTCTCCGAGAAGGCGATCCGGCAGGGTCACGGGCTGATGGTGAATTACCGCTACAAGCTCGACGATATCGAGAAGAACCACGAGAGCTTCGCGGCCCAGGGCGAGATCGTCGCGGCGCCGGCGGTCAGGCGCCTGCTCCGCGAAGAGCGCGCGGCGCGTCCGGCCCGGAACGATCGGACGCTCGCCATCGGGAAGGCCTGAGCGGCCGCTCTTCCGCTACTCGTTCCAGTGATGACAGGCGACCTCGTGTCCCGCGGCGATCGGGAGAAGCGGCGGCGTCTCGCGCGCGCAGATCGCCGTCGCTTTCGGGCAGCGGGTCCGGAAGGTGCAGCCGCTCGGCGGGTCGAGCGGCGAGGGAAGGTCGCCCTTGAGGACCAGCCGGCGCCGGCTCCGCTCGAGATCGGGATCGGGCAGCGGCACGGCAGAGATCAGCGCCTGGGTGTAGGGATGGCGCGGATTGCGATAGAGCTGCTCGCGCGTGGCGAGCTCCGCCACCCGGCCCAGATAGAGCACCATGATGCGATGGCTGACATGGCGCACGATGGCGAGATTGTGCGAGATGAAGATGAGGGCGAGACCGTGCTCGGCCTGCAGCTCCATCAAGAGATTGACGATCTGCGCCTGGATCGAGACGTCGAGGGCGGAAACCGGCTCGTCGCAGACGATGAGCTTCGGCCGGGTGATCATGGCGCGCGCGATCCCGATGCGCTGGCATTGCCCGCCGGAGAACTCGTGCGGATAGCGGTTGATCTGCTGCGGCAGCAGCCCGACCTTGCCCATCATCGCCTTGACCCGCTCGCGCGTCGCCGTCGCGCCCAGTTCCGGCTCGAAGGTGCGCAAAGGTTCCGCGATGATCTCGCCCGCGGTCATGCGCGGATTGAGGGCGGCGAGCGGGTCCTGAAACACGATCTGCATCGACCGGCGCTGCCGCCGCAGCGCCTCGGGTTCGAGCGCGCCCAGATCCTGGCCGAGCCAGAGCACGCGCCCCGTCGCCAGCGGCAGCAGCCGCAGCACCGCGCGGCCGAGGGTGGATTTGCCGCAGCCGGATTCGCCGACGAGGCCGAGCGTCTCGCCGGCCTCGAGCCGGAAGCTGACGCCGTCGACGGCCTTCAGGATGCGGTCGCCGCGGCCGAACATCCCGCCGCCGATGCGGAAATGCACCCGAAGGTCCTCGACCTCGAGCATCGGGGCCACGCTCACAGCCGCTCCAGATGGCAGGCCTTGCTGCGGCCGGGTTCGACCGGCGTCAGCAGCGGCCGTTCGGCGACGCATCGCGCGAAGGCATGGGGGCAGCGGTCGTTGAAGGCGCAGCCGGGCGGCAGGCGCTGCAGGTTGGGCGGCTGGCCGGCGATGGTTTGCAGCCGCCGGCCCTCGGCGATATCGAGCCGCGGCATCGAGGCGATGAGGCCCGCCGTATAGGGGTGCTGCGGGTTACGGAAGATGTCGCGCACCGGACCGGTTTCGACGATGCGGCCGGCATACATGACGATCACCCGGTCGCAGAGCCCGGCGATCACGCCCAGATCGTGGGTGATGAGGGCGACGGCGGTATGGCTCGTCTCGCCGAGCTTCCGGATGAGATCGAGGATCTGCGCCTGGATGGTGACGTCGAGCGCGGTGGTGGGCTCGTCCGCGATCAGCAGCTCCGGCCGGCAGAGCAGCGCCATGGCGATCATGGCGCGCTGCCGCATCCCGCCCGAGAACTCGTGCGGGTAGAGATCGATGCGGCGCTCGGCCTCCGGGATCTGCACGCTCTCCAGCATGTCGACCGCCTCGCGGCGGGCCTCCCGCCGGCTCATGGCGCGATGAGTGACCAGCACCTCGGTGAGCTGGCGCTCCACGGTGAGGTAGGGGTTCAGCGAGGTCATCGGATCCTGGAAGATCATCGCGAGCCGCGCGCCCCGGATCCGGTTGAGCGCGGCGGGCTCGAGTCCCAGCATCTCGCCGCCGCGGAACCGCACGCTGCCCGAGGCGCGCCCGTTGCGCGCGAGCAGCCCCATGATCGCCATGAAGATCTGGCTCTTGCCGGCGCCGGATTCGCCGACGATGCCGAGCGTCTCCCCTTCGGCGATCGCGAAACCGACGTCATTGACCGCCGAAACCTCGCCTTCCGGCGTCGCGAACCGGACATCGAGCCTCTCGACCTCGAGCAGGGCGCCCATCGGCCTAGCGGTCCTTGGGGTCGAGCGCGTCGCGCAGCCCGTCGCCGACGAAATTGAGCGCGATCAGCGTCGCCACCAGCACGGTCGCGGGATAGAGCAGCGCCCAGGGCGCGATTTCCATCACGTTCGCCCCCTCGTTGATCATGGTGCCCCAGCTCGCGCTCGGCTCCTGCACGCCGAGGCCGAGGAAGCTCACGAAGGATTCGATCAGGATCACCTGCGGGATGGTCAGGGTCATGTAGATCACGACCGGACCCAGCGTGTTGGGGATGATATGGCGCCTGAGGATGTTGAAGCGACTGACCCCGCCGGCCTCGGCCGCCTCGACGAATTCCTTGCGCTTGAGGCTCAGCGTCTGGCCGCGGACGATGCGCGCCATGTCGAGCCAGGAAACGGCGCCGATCGCGACATACATCAGCAGGAAATTGCGCGTGAAGATGACGGTCAGCAGGATCACGAAGAACACGAAGGGCAGCGCATAGAGGATATCGACGATCCGCATCATCGCGGCGTCGATCCGGCCGCCGACGAAGCCGGCGACCGCGCCCCAGACCACGCCGATCGCGAGGCTCACCAGCGTCGCGACGGCCGCGATCGAGAGCGAGACCCGGCCGCCATAGAGCGTTCGCACGAAAAGGTCGCGGCCGTTGGCGTCGGTGCCGAAGTAATAGCCGGCCTGCCAGTCCGGCGGCGCCAGCATCCGGTCCCAATCGACCGCGTCGTAGGGATGCGGGCTGATCCAGGGCGCGAGGACGCAGGCGATCGTGACGAGCAGCACGATCACGAGGCTCGCCATTGCCGCCCGGTTGCGGGCGAAGCGCCGTCGCGCATCCGCCCAGAGGCTGCGACCCTCGAATTCGGCCGTCGGCGTTGCGCGAAGGGCGGCTTCCGTCATCGCGGCCTCAGTCGTACCGGACTTTGGGGTCGAGGACGCCATAGAGCAGGTCGGCGACCAGATTGAGCAGGATGATGAGCGCGCCGTAGAAGATCGTGACGCCCATCACCAGCGTGTAGTCGCGATTGAGCGCGGCTTGCACGAAATAGCGGCCGATGCCGGGAATGCCGAAGATCTGCTCGACGATGATCGAGCCGGTGATGATGCCGGCAGTGGCGGGGCCGAGATAGGAGACGAGCGGCGGCAGGGTCGCCTTGATGGCATGGCGAGTGAGGGTGATGCGTTCCGGCAGGCCCTTGGCGCGCGCGGTCCGCACATAGTTGCTGCCCAGCACCTCGATCATGCTGCCGCGGGTAAGGCGGGCGATGGCGGCGAGCTGCGGCAGGGCCAGCGCCAGGATCGGCAGTACCATGTGGGCGGGCGAGAAGGCCCCGGCGCCCCAGCCGCCGACCGGGAGCCACCGGAGTGTGAGGCCGAAGACCAGCGTCAGCAGCGGCGCCACCACGAAGTTCGGGATCGCGATGCCGAGCATGGTGAAGCCCATCGTCGCATAGTCCACAGCGCTGTTCTGGTGGAGGGCCGCCAGCATGCCGAGCCCGATGCCGAGCACGAGCGCGATCGCCATGGCGATGCCGCCGATCATCAGCGAGGTCGGGAAGCCGCCGAGAATGAGCTCGGTGACGGTGAAATCCTTGTACTGGAAGGAGGGGCCGAAATCCCCCCGCAGCAGCCCGCCGAGATAGCGCCCGAACTGCGCCAGCAGCGGCTCGTCGAGGTGGTAGGCGGCGTTGAGATTGGCCTCGACCTGGGGCGAGACGCGCCGCTCCTTGTCGAACGGACCGCCGGGCGCCATGCGGATCATCACGAAGGTGATCGCGATGATGACGAAGAGCGTCGGGATCGCGCCGAGGAGACGCTTCAGGGCATAGGCAAGCAAGGCCGGTCCTTCGCGGGAAAGGCCGGCGCGCCGGAACGACCGCCCGGCGCGCCGGCCTCGACCCTACGAGGCGATGGACATGTAGCGCCCGAGATGGACGTCGAGAATGTTGAACTCCCATCCGGCGAGCTTCGGGCTCAGCATATGCTGCGTCGTGTAGTGATAGATCGGGATCAGCGCGTTGTCGGCGAGGAAGATCTTCTCCGCCTCCTCGAGCAGTTTCATGCGCGTGGCCGGCTCCGCGGTCACCGCGGCCTGCTTCAGCAGCTCGTCATATTCCGGGTTGGCGTAGCCGGCGTCGTTCCGTTCGCCCGCATTGGAGAGGAACATGTCGAGGAAGTTGATCGGGTCGGCGAAGTCGCCGATCCAGGCCGCGCGCGCGATCTGGAAGTTCTTGTTGTCGCGCGTGTCGAGATAGACCTTCCATTCCTGGTTGGTGAGGGCGAGGTCGATGCCGAGCGGCTTCCACATGGCGGCCGCGGCGACCGCGATCTTCTTGTGGTTCTCGCTCGTGTTGTAGAGCAGCTCGACCTTGAGCGGGTTTTGCGGCCCGTAGCCGGCTTCGGCCAGCAGCTTCGTCGCCTCGGCGAGCCGTTCCTCCTTCGACATGTCCTTGAAGTCCAGGAACTGCTGCTGATAGCCCTCGATATTGGGCGGGACCCAGCTATAGGCGGGGATTTCGCCCGCCTGGGTGATCTTCTCGGTCATGATCTCGCGGTCGAGCGCCAGCGAAAGGGCGCGGCGGAGCGATGCCTGCTCGCCGAGCGGCGCCTTGGTCAGGTTGATCACGTAGTAGTAGGTACCGAGATAGGGCGTGTTATGGAACTCGGACGCCATGTTCTCCTCGAGCCATTTCACCTGCTCGGAAGGCACGTCGTAGGTGATGTCGAGCTCGCCCGCGCGGTAGCGCTTCAGCTCCTCCTGCAGGTCCTCGGTCGGATAGAACACGATCTTGTCGAGCTTGACGTTGGCGGCGTCGTGGAAGAGCGGGTTCTTCACCACCGTCACCTGCGACTGCGGCACCCAGTCGGCCATGGTGAAGGCGCCGTTCGAGACCATGTTGCCGGGCCGGGTCCATTGATCCCCGAATTTCTCGACCGTCGCCTTGTGAACCGGGAAGGCGATGTTGTGGGAGAGGAGGCCGATGAAGTAGGGGGTCGAGGCGTTGAGGGTGATTTCGAGCGTTGCGGGATCGACCGCCTTCACGCCGAGCGTCGTCGGATCGGCTTCGCCGGCGATGGCGGCCTCCGCGTTGACGATGGGCGCCAGGATCGGCGCATAGTCGGAGGCGGTCTTGGGGTCGACCGCGCGGCGGAAGGAATAGACGAAATCCTCGGCGGTCAGCGCATCGCCGTTCGACCATTTCGCGTCGGGGCGGAGATGGAAGGTATAGACCTTGCCGTCGTCGCTGACGTCCCAGCTCGTCGCGACGCCCGGAATGTTCTTGCCGTCGGCGGAGAAGGTGACGAGCCCTTCGAAGAGATCGTTCTCGATGGCGTTTTCGGTGACGCCGGTCGATTTGTGCGGATCGAGCGTTTCCGGCTCCGTGCCGTTGCCGCGATGGAGCACCATCTCCGCCGGGGCGGCGGCAGCCGATAGCAGCAGCGCCGCAAGGCCGAGCGCGAGCGGCCTGAGCCAAGTCCGTCCGACTGTCATGCGTTCCTCCTCCCTCCGGATGATTGGCCTCGCCGACGTGGCCCGCATCTTTCCGAGGAGCCGCATCAGCGAGGTTCCTTGAGCCGAGTGTGTTGGATATGATGTGGCCGTTCAATGGGTTTGTCCTTCGGACGGCGGTCATGACGGCCCGCAGACCGCCGGTGTCCTTCTGTTGCGCGCAGCGCAGGTATCCAGCATTCCGCATGATCCGGCTTCCGGCTTTTTCGCGCGCATCGACGGCGGCGCCGACGGATGACGCCGGCGAGGCGATCGCGGTGCGGTCGGTGCGATGAAAGCCACGCGCGCTGCCTGGGTGCCTCTGCTGGTCGCCCTGCTGGTCGTCATTCTCTGGGGCGGCACGCCGACCGTCACCAAGCTCGCCGCGCGCGAGATCGATCCGCTGGTGATCGCGTTCACGCGCACGCTCGTCGGCGCTCTCGCCGCCTTGCCGCTCGTGCTCGCCATGCGGGTGGCGCCGCCGCGCTCGCTCAGGCTCGCCTGGCCGCTGGTGCTCTCCGGCATCTGCGCCTTCGTCGCCTTCCCGATCCTCTTCACCTACGGGCAGCGCCACACCTCGGCGATGCATGGCGGCCTCATCCTGGCGGTGCTGCCGGTCATGACCGGGCTCTATGCGGCCATCGTCGAACGGCGCTGGCCGATCTCGCGCTGGTGGATCGGCTGCACCATCGCGCTTGTCGGCGAGGCGCTGCTGATCGGCGGCAAAGGCCATGGGGCGGGGCAGGAGGCGACGCTCTTCGGCGACGTGCTGATCGTGCTGTCCTGCCTCTTCGCCTCCTTGAGCTACGTGCTCGGCGCGCGCCTCGCCCAGGCCGGCTATCCGAGCCTCGGCACCACCCTCTGGAGCCTGATCGCCTCGGGTATCGTCCTGCTGCCGGGAATTCCCTGGGTGCTGGGCGGCGGCCTCCCCGAGGCGACGCCGCTTGCCTGGGGCTCGGTCCTGTTCCTGGCGATCATCACCTCGATCCTCGGCTATGTCGGCTGGTACTGGGCGCTCGGCGCGGGCGGCATCGCGCGCATGGCCACGCTTCAGTTCATGCAGCCGATCTCGGGGCTTGTGCTCGCCTTCTTCCTGCTGGGCGAGCGGCCCACGCTGGTGCTCGGCATCGCGACGCTCGTCATTCTGGCGGGCGTCGTCATCGCGCAGGGACGGCGCTCGGCACGAAGCGGCGCCCGGTAACGAGACGGGCTCCCGCGATCGAAGCCATCGTGCGAGAATGGCTTGTGGCGGCGGTCTCGCCGCGAGGGGACATGGCATGGCGCATTGGCGCGACGTGGCGATCGGCGCGGATCGCCTGATTTCCGGAACGCCGCCGCGCGCCTGCTTCTTCCTGACGGCGCTCCTCGTCGCGCTCTTCGTCTGGCGCGGCGCGCCGCTCCGCGTGCTGCTGGTGCCGCCGGAAGCGGTGTTCCTCGGTCACTGGAACCGGGATATCGCGGGTTTTGCAGTGCCGCGCGCCGGCGAATACAGGATCGTGAAATCCGCGCAGTCGGCGCTGGCGCTGCTGCGGGAGCACGAGGTCGAGGAATACGGCGTCAGCAAGGCGCTCGCCCAGCAGGGCGAAGTACGGGTCCGCATCATGGAAGGCGGCGTGCCGATCATGTTCAAGGCGGATGCGCCCTATCTGCTTCTCTACAGGTTCGAGGATCTGCCGCCGGGCTGCCGGCTCGTCGACGAGCAGGAGGCGATGCGCCTTGCTCTTTGCGATTAGCCTCTTCGCGCCCTGCTTCTTCGGGTTGGGGTTGCTGGCGCTTCTCCCGTTCCCGCGGTTCTGGGCGGAACCGGCGGCCGACCCGGCGCGACGCGCGACCGCGCTCGCCGCCGCGCTGGCGCTCGGTATGACCGTCTATTACGGGCTGATGCTCGCGATCGGGCGGCCGGACGTGACGGCCGGCGTTTCGCTCGGCCTCGCCGGCATCGGGTGGGGCGCCACCCTGATCCGGGCGCGGCGCGAGCTCCTGCAGTCGCTGGCGCTCGGCCGTTGGGCCTACGGCCTCCTGAGCCTGCTGCTCATTGCCGCGGCGCTCCACATTCTCCTCCGCCCGCTCGCCGATTCCGACGCGCGCACGATCTGGTTTCATCATGCCAAGGTGATCTACTTCTTCGGCGACTTCGATCCCTTCGCAAGCTGGGGCACGGACCGGCGCCAATTCTTCCATCCGGACTATCCGAAACTCCTGGCGACGCTCGCCTCGAGCGCCGCGACGCTGGCCGGGTTCTGGAACGAGTATTTTCCGAAGCTCGCTTTGGTGGCCCTGCTGCTGCCGCCGCTGGTGGCGACCCTCGGCTTCCTGCGGCAGCCGCTGACGCTGATCCTGGTTTTCGTCGCCTTCTACTGCCTGCCTCGCGCCTATATGTGGAACGGCTTCATGGATGGCTATCTCGCGCTCTATGCGGGGTTCATGGCGATCCATTTCGGACGCTGGCTGGGCGAGCGCCGCCTCGTCGATCTCGTCGCCGGCATCGCCTTCCTCGCCGTGACCGTGGGCCTCAAGAACGAGGGCTATATGCTGCTGGTGGCGTTTGCGGGGGCGGGGCTCTTTGCCGCCTTCCGGTCGCGGGACGGTGTCGGCGGGCTTGCGAGGGCGGTCCCGTTGCGGGTGCTGGTGCCCGCATTGCTTGCCTTCTCCGGCTTCTTCCTGTGGCTCTATTTGCGGCGGCAATGGCATCTCGAGAACGACCTCGAGTTCGGACCGGGCGCATGGGCGCGGGCCCTGGAACGCCTCGGCGACCCGGAGGCGCTCGCCCTGCTCGGCGAATCGCTGTTCCTGACGTCGGCGACGGCACTTCCGGCGGGCATGGTGGCCGCCATGTTCTGGCAGTTCCGGCGCTGGCCGGAGAGCCGGCCGGCGGGAACGGATTTCGCCCTCGCGTTGGCACTCCTCTATTTCGGCGGGGTCATCCTCATCTACTTCATGACGCCGCACACCCTTTCCTGGCATCTCGGCACCAGTGCGGAGCGCGTGCTCATGACGCCGCGGGCGCTTGCCTTCGCCGCGATCGCCCTCTGGCTTCAGGAACGGGAGATCGCCGGCCGGATCCGGCTTGCGCCCGGCGCCGCGCGGCGGATCAGCGGCGCTTGAACCAGCGATACTTGACCAGGCAACCGATGGCCGCGACGGCGTCGGCGCTCCGGATCTTCTTGCCGTCCGCGTAGCTGCGGCCGCGATAGGAGATGCCGACCTCGTAGAAGACGCGCCCGGCGAGGGCAAGCTTCACGGTGACCTCGGGCTCGACGCCGAACCGTTCCTCCTCGATCGCGATGGCGCGGATCACGTCGCCGCGGAACGCCTTGAAGCCCGTCTCCATGTCCGAAAGATTGAGATTGGTCAGCAGGTTCGAGATCAGCGTCAGCAGCCCGTTCGCGACGGTGTGCCAGAAATAGATCGCGCGGTGCGGGTAGCCGCCGAGGAAACGCGAGCCATAGACCACGTCCGCGTCGCCGGCGAGGATCGGCTCGAGGAGCCGGGGATACTCCGCCGGGTCATATTCGAGGTCGGCGTCCTGGAAGATCACCACGTCGCCGGTGGCCGCCTGCACGCCCGACCGGATCGCCGCACCCTTGCCGCGGTTCCGTTCGTGCCGGATCAGGCGATCGACCGGCGGCGACATCGCCTCCAGCATCGCAACCGATCCATCGGTCGAGCCGTCGTCCACCACGATGATCTGCTTGTTGGCGATGGGCGCCGCGCGAACCCGGCGGATGATCTCGCCGATGGTGCGCGCCTCGTTGTAGCAGGGAACGATCACCGACAGCAGGAAGCGCTGCCGGTCGAGCGGGCCTCGGGAAGCGAGTTCGGCCATGTCGCTATTCGGCGGCCTGGGGGCGAGCGGCGGGATTCCGGAAGGCTTCGAGCAGCTCCGCCTCGCGCGCCTTGGCGCGCTCGATATGCGCGTCCTTGATGTGGCCGTAGCCGCGGATCTGCTCGGGGATCGAGGCGAGCGCGACGGCGAGACGGTGGTTGTCGTGATCGAGCGTCGCGAGAAGCTCGGCGATCAGCGCCTCGTACTCGGCGATCAGCGACCGCTCGCGCCGGCGCTCGGCCGTATAGCCGAAGACGTCGAAGGCGGTGCCGCGCAGGAAGCGCAGCCGTCGCATCGCCTTGAAGGCGCTCTTCATCGCGGGGCCGTAGCTCCGCTTCTGTAGATGGCCGGTTGCCGGGTCGCGCTTGGCGAAGAGTGGCGGGGCGAGATGGTACTTGATCTTGTAGTCGCCCTCGAACTGGCTCTCGATCGCGGCGCGGAAGCCGTCGTCGGTATGGAGCCGCGCGACCTCATACTCGTCCTTGTAGGCCATCAGCTTGTGGAGATAGCGCGCGACCGCGAGGGCGAGGCCCTGTCGCCCGGGCGTCCGCTCCGCTTCCGCCGCCCGTACGCGCTCGACCAGTGCCTGATAGCGCGCCGCATAGGCCGCGTCCTGGTAGGCCGCGAGCTCGCCGCTGCGGATGCGGACGATATCCTCGAGACTCTCGGCCCGCTCGCGCGGCGCAGAGCGCGGATCGGCGAGTTGCGACAGCCTGTCCACGGCCGCGAGATCGACGGCGGCGTGGCGGCCCCAGCGGAAGGCCTGGCTGTTCATCGCGACCGCCGTGGCGTTGAGCTCGATCGCCTGCTCGAGCGAGGCCGCGGCGACCGGGATCAGGCCTTTCTGATAGGCGTAGCCCAGCATGAACATGTTGCTCGCGATGGAATCGCCGAGGAGCGCGGTCGCGAGCCGCGTCGCGTCCACGAACTCGGTGGCGTCGCGCCCGGCGGCTCCGGCGATGGCGCCGCCGAGCGCGTCGCTCGGGAACTGCGTGTCGGGATCGTGCAGGAAATCGCCGGTGATGCTCTGGGCGGTGCTGATGATGGCGCGCGAATGGCCCTTCTGCAGCTTGGCGAGCGCATCGAAGCTCGCCGCGACGACGATGTCGCAGCCGAGCAGCAGATTGGCCCCGCCCGCGGCGAGCCGGACCGCATGGATGTCCTCGGGGCGCTCGGCGATGCGGATATGGCTGAAGACGGCGCCGCCTTTCTGGGCGAGGCCGGTCATGTCGAGCACCGAGCAGCCCTTGCCCTCGATATGCGCCGCCATGCCGATGAGGGCGCCGATGGTAACGACGCCGGTGCCGCCGACGCCGGTCACCAGGATGCCGTAGGGCGCGGCGATGCCGGGCAGCACCGGCTCCGGCAGGGGCGGCAGGGCGTCGGGGCCGCTTCCCTTGCGCTTCCTGAGGCGGCCGCCCTCCACCGTCACGAAGCTCGGGCAGAAGCCCTTGAGGCAGGAATAGTCCTTGTTGCAGGTCGACTGGTCGATCATGCGCTTGCGGCCGAACTCGGTCTCGACCGGCACGACGGAGAGGCAGTTCGACTGGTCGGCGCAGTCGCCGCATCCTTCGCAGACCCGCTCGTTGATGAAGACGCGCTTCGGCGGATCCTCCATCAGCCCGCGCTTGCGGCGGCGGCGCTTCTCGGCGGCGCAGGTCTGCTCATAGACGATGGCGCTCACCCCCTCGAGCTCGCGCAGGTCGCGCTGCACCTCGTCCAGCCGGTCGCGGTGGTAGACCTTGGTGCCGGGGGCGAGGTCCATGCGACCCTCCCAGACCTCCGGCTTGTCGGTCACGATCAGGATCGGCTTCACGCCTTCGGCCGCGAGCTGCCGGGTCACGGTCGGCGGGTCGAGCGGGCCGTCCATCGGCTGGCCGCCGGTCATGGCGACGGCGTCGTTGTAGAGAATCTTGAAGGTCATGTTGACGTTGGCGGCCACCGCCGCGCGGATCGCCAGCAGGCCCGAATGGTAGTAGGTGCCGTCGCCGATGTTCTGGAACACATGCGGCGTCTTGCTGAAGGGTGCCTGGCCGATCCAGCTCGCCCCTTCGCCGCCCATATGGGTGAAGGTCTCGTTGTTGCGGTCCATCCACTGCGCCATGTAGTGGCAGCCGATGCCGGCGAGCGCGCGGCTGCCTTCCGGCACATGCGTGGAGGTGTTGTGCGGGCAGCCGGAGCAGAAATAGGCGACCCGCTTCAAGGCCGGCTTGTAGCCGGTCAGCGCCTCTTCCTTCGCCTCGAGGAAGGCGAGCCGCTCGCGGATCCGCGGGCTGTCGTAGAAGCGCGCGATGCGCTTCGCGATCACGCGGGCGATACGCGCGGGCGTCAGCTCGTCGGCCGAGGGCAGGATCCATTCGCCGGCCTCGTCGAACTTCCCGATGACGCGCGGCCGGACGTTCTCGCTCCAGTTATAGAGCTGCTCCTTGAGCTGGTTCTCGACCAGCGCGCGCTTCTCCTCGACGACGAGAATCTCCTCGAGCCCCTCGGCGAAATGCCGGATGCCGTCGCGCTCGAGCGGCCAGACCATGCCGACCTTGTAGAGGCTGAGGCCGATCTCGCGGGCGTGATCCTCGTCGATCCCGAGATCATCGAGCGCCTGGCGCACGTCGAGATAGGACTTGCCGCAGGTGACGATGCCG
>CAZMUZ010000054.1:0-23335 GCA_964569315.1 uncultured Rhodospirillaceae bacterium
GGCGATTCCTGCTCTTCTGCGACGACCTCTCCTTCGACCAGGCCGACACCAGCTACAAATCCCTGAAGGCCGTGCTGGAGGGCGGGATCGAGGGCCGGCCGGCCAATGTGCTGTTCTATGCCACCTCGAACCGCCGGCATCTCATGCCGCGCGACATGATCGAGAACGAGCGCTCGACTGCGATCAATCCCTCGGAAGCGGTCGAGGAGAAGGTATCGCTTTCCGACCGCTTCGGGCTCTGGCTCGGCTTCCACAATTGCGATCAGGACACCTACTTCGCCATCGTCGAAGGCTATGCGCGCCGCTTCGGCCTCAGCCTGCCGAACGAGCAGCTCCGCGCCCAGGCCAACGAATGGTCGGTCACGCGCGGCGCCCGTTCGGGCCGGGTGGCATGGCAGTTCATCCAGGATCTCGCGGGCCGGCTCGGCAAGCGGCTCGACTGAGCGTCGGCGCTCAGGCCCCGGCCGGCGCCATGTAGGCCATCGGATCGATCGCCTCGGTCCCCTTGCGCAGCTCGAAATGGAGCTGCGGCTGCGACACGTTGCCGGTACTGCCCACCCGCGCGATGGTTTCGCCGCGCTTCACCTGCTGGCCCTTCTTCACCAGCAGCGTGTCGTTATGGGCATAGGCCGTGACCCAGCCGTCGGTATGGCGGATCAGCAACAGATTGCCGAAGCCGCGGATCTGGTTGCCGGAATAGACCACCACGCCGTTCTCCGCGGCGCGCACCGGCGTGCCGCGCGGGGCCGCGATGTTGATGCCGTCATTCTGCAGCCCGCCATTCTTGGCGCCGTAGGTCGAGATCAGCTTGCCGTTCACCGGCCAGAGGAAGAAGCCGCCGGAGCGCGGCGTCGGCTGCGGGATCTGGGTGATCGAGGCGGGTTCCGCCGGGTTCGCGCTCGAGGCGGCGGGTGGCACCGCGCCCGGCGTGGCAAGCGGCGTCGCGGTGGGTGCTGCACTCGGCAGCGGCGGCGCCGGCTTGGTCGCGGGTGCCGGCACGGACACCGTGGATGCGGGCGCCGCCGGCGTCGCGCCGGAAGGCGCCGGCGCATCGAGCGGCACCGCCGTCACCGCCCCTGCCGGCGACGCGACGACGCCGGGCACGGTCGTGGCGGCCTGGACCGGCGCCGGCAAGACCAGCGTCGTCCCGGCGGTGAGGGTATAGGGCGGGTCGATCTGGTTCAGCCGCGCGAGCGAGCTCTGGTCCACGCCATATTGATCGGCGATCGCGTTCAACGATTCGCCGGCCTTCACCACATGGACCCGCTGCTGCGGGATGCGGATGATCTTTCCCGGCACCAGCAGATAGGGCGGCTTCATCTGGTTGTCGTCGATCAGCGTGCGGACCGGTACCTGGAAGCGCTTCGCAACGCCATAGACCGTGTCGCCGGCGATGATGGTGTAGTTGCCGGCCGCATCCATCGTGCCGAGCGTCGAGCTTCCCGTCGGCGCCGGCGCCACGGCCGGGCGGCCGGACGCGTTGCAGCCGGCGAGGCCGAGCGCGAGGCTCGCCGCCAGCGGCAGTACCAAGCCTGAGAGCGAGATCCGTCTCACGCGCCTGCGATGTCCCCTTGCCGTTTCGGCCCCTTCGCCGGCGCGCCGACGATAAGCGGGCGCAAGCGTCATGCCAAACTTTTCCGCCCGGGTCCAGCCTGGCGGGCGTCGCCGTTCTCGCCATTGTCGCCGAGACCGGGCAGCAGCGGCACGAAGCGCACGCCGGCCAGCGTCTCTTCCTCGAAGCCCTCGGCGGTGCGGCGGATGCGGATCAGGTCCTGATCGCCGCGATCGGGTCCGATCGGCAGCACCATGATGCCGCCGACCTTGAGCTGATCGAGAAGCGTCTGCGGCCGCTCGGTCGCGGCCGCGGTCAGGATGACCCGGTCGAACGGCGATTGCTCGGGCCAGCCGAGATTGCCGTCGCCGCAGCGACAATGGATGTTGGTGAGGCGCAGCGCGAGGAAGCGCGCCTCCGCCTCGCGGAGCAGCGGCCGATGCCGCTCGATGCTGTAGACCCGGCGCGCAAGACGCGACAGGAGCGCGGCCTGGTAACCGGAGCCGGTGCCGATCTCCAGCACCTTGTGGGTCGGCTTCAGCTCGAGCGCCTGGGTCATGATGGCGACGACCTGCGGCTGGCTCACCGTCTGGCCATGCCCGATCGGCAGCGCCTTGTCCTCGTAGGCCTGGTCGAGGAAGGGCTGCGGCACGAAATTCTCGCGCGGCAGCCGCTCGATGGCGGCCAGCACCCGCAGATCGACAATGCCGCTTCGCCGCAAATTCATGATCAGGCGGATCTTTCGGGCGGCGAGGCTCATCCGGCCGATGCCTATTCGATCACGGCCGCAAGGCTGCGCATGGTCGGGCCATGCGTCAGATCGACATGCAGCGGCGTCACCGAGATCGCGCCATGCATGGTCGCCTCCAGGTCGGTCCCGTGCCCGGCGGACTCGTCGCTGGTGAAATCGCCGATCCAGAGATAGGGGCGCCCGACGGGGTCTTTCACCGGCACCACCTCGATGCCCGCCACCCGACGGCCCATGCGGGTCGCCCGGATGCCGGTGACCGCATCGGCGGCGACGGTCGGGAAGTTGACGTTGATCAGCACGCCCTTCTGCCACTCGATCGCGGCAAGCTTCTTGACGACGGTCGCCGCGTGGGCTTCGGCGGTGCTCCAATGCACGACCTGACCGGTGCGGAGCTGGCTCATCGCGACGGCCGGAATGCCGAGCAGCGTCGCCTCCATCGCGGCCGCGACCGTCCCCGAGTAATGCACATCCTCGCCGAGATTGGCGCCGCGATTGATGCCGGAGAGCACCAGATCGGGCCGGCGTCCCTCCAGCAGGGCATTCACCGCGAGCAGCACGCAGTCGGTCGGCGTGCCCTCCACCGCGAAGCGGTGCCGCGAGACCTTCCGCACCTGCAGCGGCCGGCGAATGGTGAGGGCATGGCTGGCACCGCTTTGCTCAACCTCCGGTGCCACCACCCAGACGTCGCGGCAGAGGCTGCGCGCGACCTTCTCCAGGATCTTGATGCCCGGCGCATTGATCCCATCGTCGTTGGTGACCAGGATACGGGCGTTGCGAAGATCGATCGATCCTTTGGCCTTAGCCATGGGCGGCGATGACCTCGAGCCCGTTCATGTAAGGGCGGAGCGCCTCGGGCAACCGGACGCGCCCGTCCGCTTCCTGATAGTTCTCCAGGATCGCCACCAGCGTGCGGCCGATGGCGAGGCCGGAGCCGTTCAGCGTATGCGGGAGCTGCGTGCCCTTCTCGCCCGCCCGGCGGAAGCGCGCCTTCATGCGCCGCGCCTGGAAGTCGCCGCAGTTGGAGCAGCTCGAGATCTCGCGATAGGCGCCCTGCCCCGGCAGCCAGACCTCGATATCGTAGGTCTTCCGCGCGGAGAAGCCCATGTCGCCCGCGCAGAGCGCCATCACGCGATAGGGCAGCCCGAGGCGCTTCAGCACCTCCTCGGCGCATCCGGTCATCCGCTCGTGCTCGGCCTCGGATTGCGCCGGATGGGCGATCGAGACGAGCTCGACCTTGCTGAACTGGTGCTGGCGGATCATGCCGCGGGTATCGCGTCCGGCGGCGCCCGCCTCCGCCCGGAAGCAGGGCGTGTAGGCGGTGAAGCGCAGCGGCAGGCTCGCTTCGTCCAGGATGCCGTCCGCGGCGATGTTGGTCAGCGGCACTTCCGCGGTCGGGATCAGCCAGCGATCGTCGGTCGTGTGGAACTGATCCTCGGCGAATTTCGGAAGCTGGCCGGTGCCGAACATGGTCGCGGTGTTGACCAGGAACGGCGGCAGGATCTCCTGATAGCCGAACTCGCCCGTATGAAGATCGAGCATGAAGGCCGCGAGCGCCCGCTCGAGCCGCGCCAGCGGTCCCTTCAACAGCACGAAACGCGCACCGGCGAGCTTCGCGGCGGTTTCGAAATCCATCAGGCCCAGCGCCTCGCCGATCTCGAAATGCTGTTTCGGCGCGAAGCCGAAGTTGCGCTGCTGCCCCACGCGCCGGAGCTCGACATTGCCCTGATCGTCGAGACCCTCGGGCACCTCGGGCGCCGGGAGGTTGGGGATCGCCGCGACGATCGCATCGAGGCGCCCGGCGAGCGCCTGCTCGGTGCGGGCTGCGCCCTCCATCTCGTCTTTGAGCGCCGCCACCTCGGCCATCAGCGCGGCGCCGTCCTCGCCTTTCGCCTTGGCGCGGCCGATCTGCTGCGACAACTCGTTGCGGCGGGATTGCAGCTCCTGAAGTCGGGTCTGGGCGGCGCGGCGTTCGGCGTCGAGGGCGAGAAGCTCGGCAGCGTGCGCCGGCAGGCCGCGCCGCGCCAGGCTGCGGTCGAACCCCGCTGCATCCTCGCGGATCGCCCTCAGATCATGCATCGCCGATCGCCGCCAGTTCTTCCCTGCTCCCGAATCTTTCCGAGTCGGGCCCGATCCCCACGGGCGGCCTGTATAGGGCCTCGGCCTCGCGCCGTCCATCCTGAAGGCCGGCCCCGCAGATCGGGAACTCGCGCGTCTATTCGGCCGACGGGCCCGCAGGCGTGGTCGTCGCGAGCTCTTTCTCGGTCGCCGCCTCCTCGGCGGCTTCCGCCGCTTTCCTCCGCTTCTCGACGAACTTCGCGCAGAGGATCGAGATCTCGTAGAGGATGATGATCGGGATCGCGAGGCTGATCTGGCTGATCGGATCCGGCGGCGTGATGATCGCCGCCACGATGAAGGTGGCGACGATCGCGTATTTGCGCTTTGCCGCGAGCCCCGCCGCCGTTGCGATGCCGACCCGCACCAGCAGCGTGAGCAGCACGGGAAGCTGGAAGCAGAGCCCGAAGGCGAAGATCAGCTTCATGACGAGGCCGATATATTCGCCGACACGGGCCTCGAGCTCGACCGGCAGGGCATTGGGACCGCCGGCGGACTGGAAGCCGAGGAAGAAGCGCCAGGCCATCGGCAGCATGACGTAGTAAAGGACCGCTGCGCCGGTGAAGAACAGGACCGGGGTCGCGAACAGGAACGGCAGGAACGCCGATTTCTCGTTCTTGTAGAGGCCGGGCGCCACGAACTTCCAGATCTGCGTCGCGAGGATCGGGAAGGAGATGCAGATGGCGCCGAAGAAGGCGACCTTCACTTGCGTGAAGAAGGCTTCGGTCAGGCCGGTATAGATGAAGCGCCGGCCGGTTTCCTTGAGCAGGATGTCGGCGAGCGGCTGGGCCAGGAAATCGAAGATGTCCTTGGCGAAGAACCAGCAGCCCATGAAGGCGACGAACATCGCCGCGATCGACCAGAGCAGCCGGGTCCTGAGCTCGAGCAGATGTTCGAGCAACGGCATCGCCTTTGCGTCTTCGGGATTCTCAGCCATGGCTCAAGATGCGGAAGCGCGCGAGGGCGGAAGCATATCGGCGGGCGGCTCGGCGGAAGCGGGTTCCGGCTCGGCTGCCGGCGGCGCCGGCGCGACGGGCTCGCTCGGCGGCGCGGCGGATTCAGGCGTCGCGGGCGGCGAAACCGGCGGTGGCGGCGTCACGCTCGAGGCGGGGGCGACCGGCGCCGGGATCTTCGCCGTGGTTCCGCCCGCGCCGAGCTCGCGCTTCACCGCGTCGGCGTCCACCGCCTTCTTGATCTCGCCTTCCGGATCGATGGCCTTGCCGATCTCGTTGCCGAGACGGCCCTGCTTGGCCGCGGTGACGAGCTTCTTCGCATCCTCGAGCTCGGCCTCGCGCACGAGCTGATCCACGCTGTTCTGGAATTCGCGCGCGAGCTTGCGGCCCTGCTTCAGCCACTTTGCGCCCGTCCGCAGCGCGTTCGGCAGCTCCTTGGGTCCGAACAGCAGCAGCGCCACCAGGGCGATGACCGCCATTTCGGACCAGCCGATATCGAACATCGCAATCTACCTCCCCGCCCGCGAGGGCCGGCGGGTTCAGCTCGCCACTTTGTCCTTCTCGACGACGCGCGCGCTGCTGTCGATTGCCTGCTCCTGGCTCTCGTCCTTGGTCTCGCCCTTGTTCTCGTCCTTGAGGCCGCGCTTGAAGGCGGTGATGCCTTGGCCCATGTCGCGCATCAGCTTCGGAATCTTGCCGGCGCCGCCGAAGAGCAGCAGCACGACCGCCAAAACGATGAGCCAATGCCAGATGCTGAAACTACCCATTTGGGCTTCTCCCTTTGCGGTTTTGCCTTAAGAGGCGCCGCCATGGCGGCGGACTATCGCAAGAAATCCGCCCCGGCCGCAATGGCGCCTTGCAGCTCCCTAGGATGTAGGGGTTTCTACCGGAAAAACAAATGTTTGGATGCGGTCGAGGGCGATTCCGACCGGGCTGCCGACGGGCGGCAGGAAACGGCCGGGCACCCGCGCCCGCAAGGCAACCGTTCCGCCGCCCCCGGCGAGCGTCAGATCCACGAGGCTGGTACGGCCGAGCAGCCGCGCCGCGGTCACCTGGCCACCCACGACGCTGCCCCCCGCCCCGTCGTGGGTCAGCTTCAGGGCTTCCGGCCGGATCACCACCTCCACAGCACTGCCTTCCGCCGCCCCCGCAGGCGCGATCAGGGGACCTAGCGGCGTGTCGATCTGCCCGTTCGCGATGCGCCCGGTCAGGCGATTGACCGAGCTGAAGAAGCCGGCGACGAAACCGTTGGCCGGCCGGTCGTAGAGGTCGGCGGCGCTGCCGATCTGTTCCAGGCGGCCGGCGCGCAGAATGGCGATGCGGTCGGCCATGAACATGGCCTCTTCGGGCTCGTGCGTGACCAGCACCGTGGCGGCGCCGCTCGCGCGGACCACCCGGAGCGCGTCGTCCCGCACCTGCTCGCGGAGCTGCGTATCGAGCCCGGAGAAGGGCTCGTCGAGCAGCAGGAGACGCGGCGCCGGGGCGAGCGCGCGGGCGAGCGCCACGCGCTGCTGCTGTCCGCCGGAGAGGGTGTGGGGAAAGGCGCGCGCATAGCCGCTCATGCCCACCTGCTCGAGCACTTCCGTGGCGCGCTGCCGCCGCGGCGCGGCGCCGAGATGACGCAGGCCGAAGCTCACATTGTCCAGCACCGAGAGATGCGGGAAGAGCGCATAGTCCTGGAACAGCAGCCCGACACCCCGCTGTTCCGGCGGCTGGCTGAAAGTCGGATCGGCAACGAGACGGTCGGCGATGGTGACAGCGCCCTGTTGCAGCTCTTCGAGCCCGGCCGCGATCCTGAGCAGGGTCGACTTGCCGCAGCCCGAAGGGCCGACGACGCAGAGCACCTCGCCAGGGGCCACCGATACCGTCACCGCATCCAGCGCGCGCAGCCGGCCATAGTGATGGGTGACCGCCGCGAAGCCGAGGGCGATCGCGGCCACCGGCCGTGTGACGTCCGGGGGCGTCATCGCCGGGCGCCCGACAGGAAGCCCAACTTCAACCGAAACATGAAGTCGGGTCGGCCATCATTGTTTACAGGCATTTAGACCGGCTTCCGAAGGCTTGCGTTGAATGGCCGGCGGAAGTCTATTGCGACCAGCTCGCAACAGCAATTGCGTCAGGTCGCCTCAGCGAGGCTCGCCGATCTCCCGGTCCGCATCGGCTTCCGGGGCGTCGAGCGGATCTTCGATCGCGGCACCGCCCGGCGCATCGGCCGCGAGGGTGCCCTCCTCGTCATCCTCGGCACCGTCCTCGACGTCTTCGCCGTCGTCGCGGTCCCCGTCCTCGCCGGACCGGTCCCCGTCGGACCGGTCGCGGGTAGCGGGCTCGACGCCATCCTCCTCTTCGCCGCCTTCCTCGCTCCCCGCCTCGCCATCCTCCTCTTCGGCGTCGTCGGCAGTCTCGCCATTGCCGGACCCGTTCGCCATCGCGGCCATGACCTGGGCGCCGAGGGTCGAGATGGCCGGCCGCGCGTCCAGCAGGCCGGCGGCGCGCAGCTCCTCGATCCCAGGCAGGGCGTCGAGGCTGTCGAGGCCGAACTGCTCAAGAAAGCTCTCCGAGGTGACCCAGGTGACCGGTCGGCCGGGCGTCTGCCGCCGGCCCTTCGGCTTGATCCAGCCGATCTCGAGCAGCCTGTCGAGCGTGCCCTGCGAGATGATGACGCCGCGAATCTCCTCGATCTCGCCGCGCGTCACCGGCTGGTGATAGGCGACGATGGCAAGGGTCTCGATCGCCGCGCGGGACAGCTTCCGCGTGACCGTCGTCTCGATCGCGAGCCGTTCCGCGAGGTCCGGCGCGGTGCGGAAGCACCAGCGGTCGTCGTGCTGGATCAGATGGATGCCGCGATTGGCGTAGAGCTGCTGCAGCTCGGTCAGCAAGCCCTCGAGGTCGGCGCCCTCCGGAAGGCGCTGCGCCATGGCCGGCTTGGGCATGGGCTCGACCGCGGCGAACAGCATCGCCTCGAGCAGTCGGATGAGCTGGAACCGTTCTTCACTCATGGGACCTCGCCCGTCTGGGTCTGGAGGGCACGCAGGTAGATCGGCCCGAACGGGCCGTCCTGGCGCAGTTCGATGCGACCCGATCGGCAGAGCTCGAGGGTCGCGGCAAAGGTGGCGGCAAGCGCGGACCGGCGGCGGATCGGGTTGACGCCCGGCTCCACCGGCAGGAAGGCCTTGAGCGTCTGCCAGTCGGGATTGCCGCCCAGCATCGCCGAGAACCGCTTCAGCGCATCATCCATCGAATAGAGATCGGTCGGCAGAATCTGGAGGCGGCCCACCTGCTTCGCCGTGACCTGGCGCGCATAGGCGCTCAGCAGGTCGTAGAGCTTCGCCTCATAGACCGGCTTCGCCACGATGCGCAGCCCCTCGGGCTTGCCGCGCATGAAGAAATCGCGGCCGAGCTGCGGACGGCCCATGAGCCTCTGGCCGGCGTCCTGCATCGCCTGCAGCCGCTGTAGCTGGAAGGCGAGCGCAGCCGCCATCTCGGCGCCCGTGGGCTCGGCATCGCCCGGCGGCTCCGGCAGCAGCAGCCGCGATTTGAGATAGGCGAGCCATGCCGCCATCACGAGGTAGTCGGCGGCGATCTCGAGCTCGAGCTGGCGCGCGCGCGCGATGAAACCGAGATACTGGTCCGCAAGATCGAGGATCGAGAGCTTGCGCAGATCCACCTTCTGATCGCGCGCCAGCGTGAGCAGCACGTCGATCGGCCCCTCGAACCCGTCGAGGTCGAGCCGGAAGTCGCCGCCGGCCGTTGGCACCGGCCGATCTTCTTCGAAAGTGGCTGTTTCGGTCATGCAGCCGTTTTAATTCAAGCCGGTGAGGTTTGCGATGAGATTCGCGAGCCAACGCACCGAGTTTCCGATGAGACTGCCGATCGGATCCATCGGAATCCCGATCTGTTCGCCGATGAAGGGCAGCAGCAGGAGCGCGCCAAGCACGATGAAGATGCCGACTCGCTCGAGTCGCGCGAGTCGCATCGCCAGCGGCTGCGGCAGCAGCCCGACCGCAACGCGGCCGCCGTCGAGCGGCGGGATCGGCAGCATGTTGAAAACGGCCAGGATGAGGTTGAGCGTCACCGACGCCCGCAGCATTTCTTCGTACCACGCCTGGGCAGCGACGGGCGCCCACGACACCGTGTGGAAAAGCAGCATGGAGATGAAGGCGAGCACGAGATTGGTCGCCGGTCCCGCCGCCGCGACCACGATCATGCCGAGCCGCCGCGGCTTGAGGCGAAAGAAATTCACCGGCACCGGTTTCGCAAAACCGAACATGAAGCTGCCACGGGTCGCCATGAGCAGCATCAGCGGCAGGACGACGGTGCCGAAGGGATCGATATGGCGAAACGGATTCGCAGTGACCCGGCCGCGCTGCAAGGCCGTATCGTCGCCGAACCGGAGGGCGGCGAACCCATGTGCCGCCTCGTGGAGCGGAATCGCGGTCAGCATGGGAATCGCCCAGATGGTGATCGTCCGCAGCAGATCCGGAAATTCGTCGAACATGCCGGATCAGGCTTTCATCAATGCATCGAGGCGTTCGAGCGAGGCGATCGTCGGGGCGTTCTTCCGGGCCTCGTCGAGCCGGTGCCGGCCGCGCCGGATGCGATCGGCGGTCGCCGGCCGCATCGGGCCGATGGACCCGACCACCTCTTCCATCTCGGCCATGATCCCGTTGCAATGGAGCACGAGGTCGCAACCGGCCGCGAGCGCGCCCGCCGCGAGATCGCCGAGCCGCCCCTGCAGCGCCTTCATGGAAAGATCGTCGCACACCAGCACGCCATCGAAGCCGATATCGCCCCGAATGATGTCGGCGATCACCGTCGGCGAGAGCGTCGCCGGCCGCGCCGGATCGATCCGGTCGAACAGGATATGGGCGGTCATCGCCCAGGGCATGTCGCGCAACAGGCGGAAGGGCTTGAAGTCGCTGCGCGCGAGCTCTTCCCGGCTGGCATCGACCGTCGGCAGCGCGTGATGGCTGTCGACCGTGGCGCGGCCATGACCCGGCATGTGCTTGACGATCGGCAGCACGCCCGCCGCCATCAATCCTTCGCAGACGGCGCGTCCGAGATCCGCGACCTCGTCGGGATCGGCGGAATAAGCGCGATCGCCGATCACCGCATGGGCGCCCGGCCGGGCGAGATCCAGCACCGGCGCGCAATCCACATCGATGCCGAGCGCGGCAAGCTCCATGCCGATGAGCTGGCTGTTGAGCGCCGCCGCCTCGCGCGCCGCAACCCGGCTGCGGGCGTTCAACTCGCCGAAGCGCGCCGCGGTCGGGGCGGCGCGCCAATGCGGCGGCTTGAGGCGCTGCACGCGCCCGCCCTCCTGGTCGATCAGGATCGGCGCATCCGCGCGGCCGACCGCCTCCCGAAGCGCTGCGGTCAGCCGCCGGATCTGCGTCGGCGTCTCGCAATTGCGCTGAAACAGGATGAACCCGAGCGGATCGGCGTCGCGGAAGAAGCGGCGCTCGTCGGCCTCGAGCTCCGGCCCTTTCAGGCCGAAGATCGCGGGAAGCATGGTCATGCGAAACCGAGATCGGTCGCTATGGCCGCACGACGATGCATTGCTGGCCGCGCTGATTGAGCTTGCCGCAGAGGTCCTGCGCCAGGTTGCGGCTATCGAGCGGCCCGCCCTGGATGCGATAGAAGACGCCGCTCGCGCCGAGGTCGACTTTCTCGATGATCGGCTGGAGCGAGGTCAGGAGGTCCGGATACTGCTTCTGAAGCTTGGTCCAGGCCTCGCTGGCGGCGGCTTCGGATTTGAGCGCGGCAAGCTGGATGCGGTAGGCGTCGGCCGGGATGGCGGCGGTTTGCGTGGCCGCGGGCGCGGCTTCGACCGGCGCCGCAGCGGTAGTCTCGCCCGCGGCCGGTGTCGCGTCCGGCACAGGTGCCGCCTCGGCGGCGGCTTCCGCGCTCGTGCCCTCCGCGCCCGGAAGCTCGACGGCCGGCGCTTCCGGCAAGGCGGACGAGGTCGTTTCCGTCCCGGCCGCAGGCGCGGCTTCGGCCGTATCGGTGCTCATGGTGGGCGGCACCTGCGGCTCTTCCGGCGGCGGCAGGAGCTGCTCGGTTTCCGGCTGGCTGTCCTCCGGATCGATCTCGTTGTAGATCAGCTTGTCCTGGTTCGGTACGGCAAGCCCGCCCTCCTCGGTCGGCTTCACCTTGGCGGGCTCGCTTGGCGCCTCGATCAGGACGGCCGAATCCTGCACACCCGCGCCCTGCATCTCGATGCCGAGATAGTAGAAGAGCGCGATGAGAATGACGGCCGGCACGGCCACGATCGGCGTAAAGAACCAGATCAGGCTGCGCTTCCTGGTACGCGGCGGCGCCTCGCGCCGGACGGTGACCGGCTCCTGGTCCGCCGGCTCGTCGAGCTTGAAATATTGCGGCATCGGCGGGATCTCGGTCGCCGGCTCGTCGTCGCCGAGCGGCACCGGTCCGATCGGTTCCTGATGCCCGCCTTGCCCGCCCGTGAAGTGCGGCTCCACCCGCGGCGCGTTCGGATCCGCCTGGGCGCGCTTGCGCGCCAGCGCCGCAGCGATCGCCGCCTGGACGTCGGAAGGGCCGGAACTGGGGTTGTCGGGGGCCATCAGCGCATTTCCTCGACCGGTTTAACTCCGAAGATGCCGAGCCCGGCGGCGATAACGAAGGCGAAGGCCCGCACCATGGCAAGCCGTGCCGCCGTGAGCCCCGGGTCGTCCGGCATCAGGAACCGCAGGCTCGCTTCGTCCTTGCCCTTGTTCCATAGGCCATGGAAGGCAGCCGCGAGATCGTAGAGGTAGAACGCGATCCGGTGCGGCTCGTGGGCCTCGGCGGCGCTCTCGATCAGCCGAGGCCAGCCCGCCATCAATCTGATCAAACCAAGCTCACCCGAGTCCGTCAAGCGTTGCACGTGCGCCTTCGCCAGCGACTCCGCATCGAGTCCGATGCCCGGAAATTCCGCGGCGGCGTGACGCAGGACCGAGTGCGCCCGCGCATGGGCGTATTGCACATAGAACACCGGATTGTCGCGCGACTGCTCCTGGACCTTGACCAGGTCGAAGTCGAGCGGCGCATCGTTCTTGCGCGTGAGCATGATGAAGCGCACCACGTCGCGCCCGACTTCTTCCACGACCTCGGCGAGGGTGACGAAGGTTCCGGCGCGCTTCGACATCTTCACCTGCTGACCGTCGCGCAACAGCTTGACGAGCTGGCAAATCTTGACGTCGAGCGCACCCTTGCCGCCGGTGATCGCGGTGACGGCCGCCGTCATCCGCTTGATGTAGCCGCCATGGTCGGCGCCCCAGATGTCGATCATGGTGGCGAAGCCGCGCCGATACTTGTCGTAGTGGTTGGCGATGTCGTTCGCGAAGTAGGTCCAGTTCCCGTCCGACTTCTTCAGCGGCCGGTCCACGTCGTCGCCGAACTGGCTCGCGCGGAACAGCGTCTGCGGCCGCGGCTCCCAGTCGTCGGGCGTCTTTCCCTTGGGCGGCTCCAGCACGCCGATATAGACGAGGCCGCGCTCCTGCAGCGCCCCGACCGCCCGCTCGACCCCGCCGGACTCGACGAGCGCGCGCTCGGAGCTGAACACGTCCTGATGGATGCCGAGCGCCGCGAGATCGTCGCGGATGAGCTTCATCATCTCGTCGATGGCGAACTGCCGGATCGGCGCGAGCCATTCGCTCTCGGGCTTGCCCAGCCACTTCTTCCCGTCGCGCGCCGCGAGCGCGACGCCGACCGCCTTCAGATAGTCGCCGGGATAAAGCCCCTCGGGGATGGCGTCGATCGTCTCGCCGAGCGCTTCGCCGTAGCGCAGATAGGTCGAGCGCGCGAGCACGTCCACCTGCCCGCCCGCATCGTTGATGTAATATTCCCGGGTGACCTTGTAGCCGACCTTGTCGAGCAGCGAGGCGAGCGCATCGCCCACCACGGCGCCGCGCGCATGGGCCAGGTGGAGAGGGCCCGTCGGGTTGGCCGAGACATATTCGACATTGACCGCCTCGCCCGCTCCCATCGCCGAGGCGCCGTAATCGACGCCGGCCGAAAGGATGTCCCCGAGCCGCGCCTGCCAGAAACGGTCGGCGATGCGCAGATTGATGAAGCCGGGGCCCGCGATTACCGCTTCCGTCACCTCCGGATGCTGCGCGAGCCGTTCGACGAGCGCGGTCGCGATCTCGATCGGCTTCTTGCCGGCCGGCTTCGCCAGCACCATCGCCGCATTGGTCGAGATGTCGCCATGCGAGGGATCGCGCGGCGGCTCGACGCCGACGCGCGAAAGGTCGAGGCCCTGCGGCAGAGCGCCTGCCGCCATCAGCTCGCGGAGCGCCTGCGTCACCTCGTCCAGGAAATACTTGAAACCGTTCATCGCAACTTCGCTTTCTCAGTCGTCGCTCTTGCCGAAATGCCGTTCGTGGTCGATCAGCGCGTAGCGGTCCGTCATGCCCGCAATGTAGTCCGCGACCACGCGCGCCGTCCGCGCCTCCGCCGGATCGCCGCCCACCGCCGGATCATCGCAGAGCGCCGCCCATTCGGGCGGCAGCTTCTCCGGGCTTGCCAGATAGAGCTCGAACAGATCGCCCACCACGCGCCCGGCGCGCTCGGTCATCCGGGTCACCCGCTCGTGGCGATACATGCGCTGAAAGAGGAATCGCTTCAAGGCGCGGTCGTTCTCGGCCATGGCCTCGGAGAAGGCGACGACCGCGCGGCCGAGGCCCCGGATCGCGTCCGCCGAGGCCGGCTTTGCCGCCCGAAGCCTGCGGCCGGTTTCCTCCAGCAAATCGACGACCATGCGATCGATCAACCGCCGGATCGATTCATGCACCAGCCGCGCGGGCTCGAGACCCGGATAGCGGCGGCCGACTTCCGCGAAGACGGGCCCCACCAGCGGCACTTCCGCCAGATCCTCGATCGCGAAGAGCCCGGCCCGCAGCCCGTCGTCGATATCGTGATTGTTATAGGCGATGTCGTCGGCGATCGCGGCGACCTGCGCCTCCGCGCTCGGCCAGCCGCCGAGTTCGAGATCCTGCTTCTCCGCCGAATAGCGCGCGATGGCGGCGGGGACTCCACGCGCGCGCGTCTTCGCCGAAGCGCCGGGCCCGAGGAGCGGGCCATTATGCTTGGCGATGCCCTCGAGCGTCTCCCAGGTGAGATTCAACCCGTCGAACTCCGCATAGCGATGCTCGAGCTCGACCAGGATGCGGAAGGTCTGCGCATTGTGGTCGAAGCCGCCATAGTCGCGCATGCCGGCATCGAGCGCTTCCTCGCCGGCATGACCGAAGGGGGTGTGGCCGAGATCGTGGGCCAGCGCCACCGCCTCGCCGAGATCCTCGTCCAGCCCCAGACAGCGACAGACGGTGCGCGCGATCTGCGCCACCTCGATGCTGTGGGTCAGCCGGGTCCGGTAATAGTCGCCTTCGTGGTAAACGAAGACTTGCGTCTTGTGCTTCAGCCGCCGGAAGGCGCCCGAATGGATGATCCGGTCGCGGTCGCGCTGAAACGGGGACCTGGTCGTGCTCTCGGGCTCGCGAAAGAGACGGCCGCGGCTCTGCGCCGCTTCCGCCGCATAAGGACGAAGCCGGTAAGGCGGCAGGGCTGCCTGGAGCCGGCCGGGGCTGGTGTCGGGCTCTGCCGGCATGGCCGGAACCTAGCCGCCGGAACCCTTGAGGGCAATCGCGGCGGTAACCGGCTTACCCCGCACCCATGGTTTGACAAATCGAGGCGGGCGCCTAGATTCCTGATAGACTGACGGCCTCGGGTGCCGGGACGGCTCCGAACTCCCTCGCAAGGGCCTGGAAATGAACGACCTCTCTCCTCCCGCGCCGGCTGTGGCGCTGACCGAAAGCGCGGCGCGGCGTGTCGCGGCGCTCGCCTCGGCCGAGGGCAACACCGCGCTGATGCTGCGGCTCGCGGTATCGGGCGGGGGCTGCGCGGGCTTCCAGTACGGCTTCTCGCTGGACGATTCGATGCAGGCCGACGACGCCGTGTTCGAGCGCGACGGGGTGAAGCTCGTGATCGACAACACGTCGCTGGAGCTGCTGGGCGGCAGCGAAATCGACTATGTCGAGGATCTGGTCGGGTCCTATTTCAAGGTCACCAACCCCAACGCCAGCTCGTCCTGCGGCTGCGGCACCTCCTTCTCCGTCTGAACCGGGCCCCGGCCTGAACCGGAGCTGGCCGAATCGGGGCTGGCGCAGTCGCCGGTCGAATCTTCTATAGTGGCGACCGTCGCGCGCGATGTCGCGACCTGCGTCGCCTGCAATCCCGGAGATCCCGTCCCCCCGTGCCCCGCTTCGTGACCTGGAACGTCAACTCGATCAAGGCGCGCCTGACGAACGTGACCGACTGGGTCCGCGCGACCAAGCCGGACGTGGTCATGCTGCAGGAGATCAAATGCACGGACGCGGAGTTCCCGCGCCAGCCCTTCGAGGATCTCGGCTACAACGTCGCGATCTGCGGCCAGAAGACCTACAACGGCGTCGCGATCCTCTCGCGCCATCCCATGACCGAGGAATGCCGCGCGCTCCCCGACGGCGAAGGCGACAGCCATGCGCGCTACATGGAGGCGCTTATCGAGCTGCCGGGCAAGGAGCGCCGCACCGTCGTGCGCGTGGCCTCGATCTACCTGCCGAACGGCAATCCCGCGCCCGGCGACAAATACGACTACAAGCTCGGCTGGATGGACCGGCTCCATCGCCATGCGCAAGCCCTGCTGGCGAACGAGGAGATCCTGGTGCTCGGCGGCGACTACAATGTCTGTCCGACCGACATGGACGTCTACGATCCCGAGGGATGGCGCAACGATGCGCTCTGCCTTCCGCAATCGCGCTCCAGGTTCCGCAAGATCCTGCATCTCGGCTACACCGACGCGATCCGCGCCCGCCATGCGGAGCCCGGACTCTACACCTTTTGGGACTATCAGGCCGGCGCCTGGCAGAAGGACCACGGCCTCCGCATCGACCATCTGCTGCTGTCGCCGCAGGCGGCCGACCGGCTCGTCGAGAGCGGCGTCGATCGCAAGCCGCGCGGCAAGGAGAAGCCCTCGGACCATGTTCCCGTCTGGTGCGATCTCGAGGTCTGACGCCGGCGGCTTGACCGCCGTCGCCAATTCGGCATGCTCTCGTTCTTCCCGTGCGCTAGCCGAACCGCGAGGCACCTTTTCCCGGAAGGAGCCTCCGATGCCCGAGCCCACCGTCGATCCCGCCCGTTGCATCCCCGTCCTCGCCTCGCTCGACATCCGCGAGAGCAGGGCTTTCTATGTCGAGAAGCTCGGCTTCGACGCCCAGATCTACGAGGCGCACGACTACCTCATCGTGAGGCGCGACGAGATGGAGATCCATTTCTGGCTCGCCACGGACCGCATCCATCCGGAACACACCTCCTGCTACATCCGCGGCGGCCAGATCGAGGCGCTCTACGCCGAGTTCAAGGCGCGCGGCGTGGAGAAGCTTTCCGGCTTTGCGGTGCGGCCCTGGAACATGAAGGAATTCTACATCCACGACCCGCACGGCAACCTGCTGCGCTTCGGCTGCCGTCCGGAAGAGGCCGCAGGCGATCGCTGAAGGCATTGTCGGCTTGAACCCGGAGTCCCGCCTCCCGCTATGCCGCGAAGGCGGGGCCGAGCGGCATCAGTCGCAGCCCCTTCCGCAGATGGCGGAACGGCAGGACGAGATGATCTGCGGGATTGCCTCCCGGCGCGGCCGTGACCAGGATCTCCTCGGCGATCGGCTGGAAATCGGCGCGGAAATGCACCGAGCTCTTCAGCACGAGGATGCTCTGCGCCGCGGGCTCGATCCCGAGATGCCGGAACATCGACTGGTCGGCCGCCTGCTGCTTGTGGGTCGCCACGATGACCCGGACGCCCTCGTGGGCGAGCAGCGCCATCGGCCCGAGCTTCATCCGCGAGCCGAGATAGAAGGGCCCCGTCGCGGTGAAATTGCCGTCGCCGAGCCTCTCCACCGTGAACCGTCCGCGAAAGGGCGCGAAGCCCGGCACCGGTGTCTTGTTACCCACGGCGAGGTCGATGACGGCGCCCTCGCCCGCGCGATGCGCCGCCGCCGCCGCTTCCCCGTCCGCCACCAGCCCGAACACCGCGCCTTCGGCGCCGTTGCGGACCAGCGCCTCGAACATGCCCATGGTCTCGGCATTGGTGCCGGCGCCGGGATTATCCTGGGTGTCGGCGATGACGATGGGGCGCTTCGCCGTCCGGGCGCGCTCCATCGCATGGCGGACCGCGTCGTCGGGCTGCCAGATCCTGCCGGCAAAGGCGCTCTCGCTCGCCTCGATCCTGGCGGCGAGCCTGTCCGCCGCACGGTCGGCGGCGGCCTGGGTGGTCGCATAGGCCATGACGGCGGGGCCGCATTCCCGGATATCGGCCGGCGGGAAACCGGGCGCGAAGGAAAGCGAGACGATCTCAGGATCGTTTTCCATCTCGCCCAGCAGCCGATAGATCGAGGCGGCCGGCTCGATCATGGTGCATTGCCAGGAGAGCGGGATCAGGAACGGGATCTTCCGAAGCGCCTTGAAGCAGGGCGTCCCGGCGAGGAGCCGGTCGATCACCCTGGCCGAGCGCACGCCGGTATCGAACATGTCGATATGCGGATAGGTGCGGAAGGCGACCAGCGCGCTCGCATGGCGCACCATCGCCTCCGTGACGTTCGCATGGAGGTCGAGATTGGCCACGATCGGCATCCGCTCGCCGACCGCCGCGCGCATCCGCCGCAGCAGCTCGCCTTCGCCATCCTCGAAATGCTCCGCCACCATGGCGCCGTGGAGGTCGAGATAGATCGCGTCGAAGGGGCCCTTGCTCTTCGCGTCATCGAGCAGCATGCCGACGATCCGCTCATAGGCCTCGCGCTCGACATGGGCAAGCGGCGTCGCCGAGCACCAGGTCATCGGCACGAGCTCATGGCCTTCGGCTTGCGCCGTCCGGATCAGCCCCGCGACCGGAAGATTGATGCCCTGCACCGCCGCGAACAGATCCCCGCCGCGCGTCAGCGCCGGCCAGCCGTCCGCCATCGCAAAATGCTCGAACCGCGCCTTGGTGGGGGCGAAGGTGTTGGTCTCGTGAATGAAGCCGCCGATGCCGATACGCGCCATGTCGTTCTCTTCAACCCGCTCTTAATCTTGGAAGTCGAGCGCGGGACGGCCCTGGTCCGCCCCCCGCCTGTCGATTCAGATATCGGCGAAAACGTGCGTCTCCGCCTTGCCGCCGGGATGGCAGACGGCGCCCTTCTCGGCGTCGCCGACGGTCTGCGCATAGCGCCAGATCGCCCCCGCCTGATAGTCGTGGCGGCGCGGCTTCCAGCGCTTGCGACGCTCGGCGAGCTCCGCGTCGGTGAGCTTCACGGCGATCGTCCCCGCCTCGGCATCGATCGCAATCGTATCGCCATCCTCCAGCAGCCCGATCGGGCCGCCGACCGCCGCCTCCGGCCCGACATGGCCGATGCAGAAACCGCGCGTCGCGCCCGAGAACCGGCCGTCGGTGATGAGTGCCACCTTGTCGCCCATGCCCTGCCCGTAGATCGCCGCGGTGGTCGCCAGCATCTCGCGCATGCCGGGACCGCCGCGCGGGCCCTCGTAGCGGATCACCAGCACCTCGCCTTCCTTGTAGTCGCGCCGCTCGACGGCCTTGAAGCAATCCTCCTCGCAATCGAAGCAGCGCGCCCGGCCGGTGAACTTCAACGTCTTCATCCCGGCGACCTTCACGATCGCGCCCTGCGGCGCGAGATTGCCCGTGAGCCCCACCACCCCGCCGGTCGGCGAGAGCGGATTGCTGGTCGGGCGGATCACGTCCTGGTTGGCCGGAAACGCGAAGTCCGCGAGATTCTCGGCGATGGTCCTGCCCGTGACGGTGATGCAGTCGCCATGGAGATAGCCGCCGTCGAGCAGTGCCTTCATCAGCACCGGCACGCCGCCGACATCGAACATGTCCTTCGCGACATAGCGCCCGCCGGGCTTGAGGTCGCCGATATAGGGCGTCTTGCGGAAGATCGCGCAGACGTCGTGCAGGTCGAACTCGATGCCAGCCTCGTGCGCGATCGCCGGCAGATGCAGCCCCGCATTGGTCGAACCGCCCGACGCGGCGACGACCATCGCGGCATTCTCGAGCGACTTCCGGGTGACGATGTCGCGCGGGCGGAGATTCCGCGCGATCAGCTCCATCACCGTCTGGCCCGAAGCCTCCGCATAGGCATCTCGCGATTCGTAGGGCGCCGGCGCGCCGGCCGACCCCGGAATCGCAAGGCCGATCGCCTCCGAGACGCAGGCCATGGTGTTGGCGGTGAACTGCCCGCCGCAGGAGCCGGCGGACGGGCAAGCATGACATTCGAGCTCATGCAGCTCCTCGTCCGACATCTTGCCGGCGGAATGCGAGCCGACCGCCTCGAACACATCCTGCACGGTCACGTCCTTGCCCTTGTGCCGCCCGGGAAGGATCGAGCCGCCATACATGAAGACGGAAGGAACATTGAGGCGCACCATCGCCATCATCAGCGCGGGCAGCGATTTGTCGCAGCCGGCGAGCCCGACCAGCGCGTCGTAGCAATGGCCGCGCATGGTGAGCTCGACGGAGTCGGCGATGACCTCGCGGCTGACGAGCGAGGATTTCATCCCGGCATGGCCCATGGCGATGCCGTCCGTCACGGTGATCGTGGTGAATTCGCGCGGCGTGCCGCCGGCGGCCTTCACGCCCTTCTTGACCGACTGCGCCTGCCGCCCGAGCGAGATGTTGCAGGGCGCCGCCTCGTTCCAGGTGGTCGCGACGCCGACGAAAGGCTGCCCGATCTCCGCCTCCGTCATTCCCATGGCATAGTAGTAGGAGCGATGCGGCGCGCTCTGCGGTCCGATCGAGACGTGGCGGCTCGGCAGGCGGGACTTGTCGAAGCGGTTGCTCATGGCGGCGTGCCCTTTTTGCGGGTCGGCGGTCCGTTGCGAGAGCTGAACGATACCGGTGCGCCGGGGCTATCTCCATAGACTTCGCGTCATGTCCGCAAGGCAGCGACGGGGCGCCGCGCAGCCGGCGTCGGACAGCGGATCGTAGGCTTCCTGGAGCAGGAGAATGCGGGCGACCGGACTGGCGTCGGTGACGAAGAAGCTGAAGCTCGCCTTTCCGCCCTCCGGCACCCAGCCCCCCGAAAAGCCGAGCGCGTCGATCGGCTCGTCGGTAAGCTCGATCGAAGGGAACGCGCTCGACACATAGTCGCGGGCCGAGGAACCCTGGCCGAAGGAGAGCCCGTCCGTATAGGGGCTCGAATAGCGGTTCACCTCGCGCAGCTCGAGATGATATTGCAGCCAGGAACGGCCGCTGCGGTTGATCGCGATCTTGGTCATGGCGAAGCCGGTCACATGCTGCGTGCCGACGCGGTTGCCGAAGTCGGCATCGAGTCCATAGATCGTCAGGATCGCCGGGCCGGTATCGTCGATTTCCTCGACAACCACGAAGGGGTTGTCGCGGCTCCCCTCGCCCGTCACGTCGAGCAGCTTGAAGCCGCCGAGCTCGTCGCTGAAGGTGAGGCCCTCGACGGTGAGCGATGTTGCCGTCGCGGACGAGGCGACGGCAAGCGACAGCAGGAAGGCGACGCAGCCCGGCCGAAGCATGACGCTACTATCGGCAAGCGTGGCGCGCGGGTAAAGCGGCTTCCCGGGCCCGCCTTGACCCGTTCGGAGCCTCGACCCTACTGTCGCGCCGGTTGTGCAATGCCGCAGGGGGATGGGTTGACCGAGCTCGATGTCGATTTCGTGCGGCGGCAGTTTCCGCCGCTCGGCAATGGCTGGATCATGCTGGAGAACGCGGGCGGCAGCTATGTGCCGCAGAGCGTCATCGACCGCACCGCCGCCTATATGCGCGAGCTGCAGATCCAGCCAGCCTGGGATTTCGGCCCCTCCTCCGAAGCGCTGCGGCGGATCACGGAAGGCCGCCGCCTGATGGCGGAGATGATCAATGCCGAGCCGGAGGAGGTGATCGTCGGTCCCTCCACCACGCTCAACATCTATCTTCTCGCCCAGGCGATCGGCCATTGGTTTACGCCCGGCGACGAGATCATCGTCACCGACCTCGACCATGAGGCGAATAACGGCGCCTGGCGCCGCCTCGCCCAGGACCGCAACCTGGTCTTGCGCGAATGGAAGATCGATCCGGCGAGCGGCGAGATCGAGGAAGCGAAGCTCGATGCGCTGATCGGCCCGCGCACGAAGTTCCTCGCCGTCTCCCACTGCTCCAACATCGTCGGCAGCATCCAGGATATCGCCGGCATCGCGCGGAAGATCCACGCGGCGGGCGGCCATATCATGGTGGACGGCGTCGCCTATGCGCCGCATCGCGCCGTGGATGTGAAGGCGCTCGATGTCGATTTCTACGCCGTGGGGCTCTACAAGCTGTTCGGTCCGCATCAGGCGTTGCTCTACGGCAAGCGCGAGCTGCTGCTCAAGGCCAAGGGGCAGAACCACTATTTCATCGGCGAGGACAACATCCCGCTGAAGCTGCTGCCGGGCGGGGTGAACCACGAATTCGCCGCCGGCCTGGTCGGGCTCGCGGACTATTTCGAGCTCGTCTATCGCCACCATTTCCGGACGCCGGAGAACAGCTTCACGCGGCGCGTGCAGCGGGTTTACGAACTGTTCCAGCGCCATGAGGACAAGCTCGCCAACCGCGTGCTGGATTATCTGAAGACGAAGCCGGGCGTTCGGATCATCGGACAGCAATCGGCAACGGGGCGCCGTGCGCCGACCGTCTCCTTCACCGTCGCGGGCCGCAACTCGCGCGAGCTGGCCGAAGCGCTCAACGCGGAGAAGATCGCCATCGGCTTCGGCGATTTCTACGCGAAGCGCTGCATCGAGGCGCTCGGCACTGCGGACCAGGAGGGCGTGGTCCGGATCGGCCTCGCCCACTACAACACGCTGGCGGAGGTGGATCGCACCATCGCCGCGCTCGAGAAGCTCATCTGATACGGCGCGAGCCGGTCTTCCCCCTTTCCTCAGCGAGGCAGCCATGACCATCAAACGACTGGGCGACGTCAACAGCATCGCCGATGCGACGATCCACAACGGAGTGGCCTATCTCGCGGGCGAAGTCGCCGAGGACCCCGTGCCGAGCTCCGTCTACGAGCAGACCAGGAAGGTCCTGGCCCAGCTCGACGCGTCGCTGAAGAACGTCGGGTCGGACAAGACGCGCATCCTGCGGATGCAGATCTTCATCGCCGACATGTCCACCTTCGACGAGATGAACCGCGCCTACATGGAATGGGTGGCGCCCGGCCACGCACCCGCCCGGGCGACCGTCGAGGCGAAGCTCTACGACCCGCGCTGGGCGCTCGAGATCGTCACCACCGCCGCGGTGAAGTAACCGACCCTGCCGACCTCATGGTTCGACAGGCTCACCATGAGGCGATGGGCTGAAAACCCGCAAGATCCCCGTGAGAAACTCCCGAGAATCCTCATCCTGAGCCTGTCGAAGGATGAGCGTCCGTATAGCCCTCATGGTTGGACAGGCTCTCCATGAGGCGGCTGATAAGAACCCCGCTAGAAAACTCATGAATCCTCATCCTGAGCCCTGTCGAAGGATGAGCCTCCGCACAGACCTCATGGTTCGACAGGCTCACCATGAGGTTTCTGCAGCAGGGCCAGCGTTTCTGTCCGGGAGCCGGATCTCCGGCCTACAGCCCGGCGAGGCGGTCGAGGGCGGTCTTGAGCTGGCGCTGGGCCTGCCGGGATTCGGCGAGCCGTTCCTGCTGCTCCTCGATCACCTCGGGGGGCGCCTTGGCAACGAACTGCGGATTGCCGAGCTTCTTCTCGATCTTCGCGATCTCGTCGCCGGCCTTGCCCAGTTCCTTGCCGAGCCGGCCCTTCTCCTTGGCGACGTCGATGAGGCCCGCAACCGGCAGGGCGAACACGGCTTCCTCCAGCATCACCTGCACGGCACCTTTGGCGGGAGCGCCGCCCGCGATCTCGATGCGCTCGACCCGCGCCAGCCGCCGGACGATCTCGTCATAGGCCGCCAGCCGCGCC
>CAZMUZ010000055.1:0-15331 GCA_964569315.1 uncultured Rhodospirillaceae bacterium
ACCGGTGCGGGATGCGGCTGCTGAAGTAATAGGCGTCGCCGGGGCCGAGCAGGCGCTTCTGGTTGCCGACCGTTACCTCCAGCCGTCCGCGCACCACGACGCCCGCTTCCTCGCCCTTGTGGCTCAGCCGCTCCTTGCCGGTGTCCGAGCCGGAGCTGAAGCGTTCATGGCAGAGCTGGATGCGGCGCCCGGGGCAGTCGGCGGCCACCAGCCGCAAGGAGACGTTTCCGCCCCCTACCTCGACCAGCTCCTTCCTTTCGTAGAAGACCTTGAAGCTCTGGTTCACGTCGAACGTGAAGAACTCGGCGATCGACATTGGAAAAGCGCTGAGAATCTTGCGGAGCGAAGCGACTTGCGGGCTCGTCTGGTTGAGCTCGATCAGCGAGATCGTGCCGTTGGTAACCTTGGCGCGCTTCGCCAGCTCGCGCTGCGAATAACCGTAAATCTCCCGGATCGTTTTCAGCCGCGTTCCGACATCGTCAGCCATGTTCGAACCCCTGTCCGTTCCGACAAGACTAGCGGCGGGCGCTCGACCCGCGCAACTCGCCCGCGGGGGTTTGTTCGAAAGATTTGACAGTAGCCCGCCGGCGCGAACGTCCGTTCCGGGCGCGTCGGGTCGCCAGGATGCGCGAGAAAAAGGCCCGGGCTCGCGATGCCCCGGCCGACGACACGGCGCCCCGCCGCCGGTGGCGGCAGCCTGTCGAATTAATAAGGATGATCAGAGATTGCTGGCGTTGAAGGTATCGCAGTCCGCGACGGCACCGCTGGCGAAGCCGCGCTTGAACCACGAGACCCGCTGGGCCGAGGTCCCGTGGGTGAAGCTGTCGGGCACGACATATCCCTGACCTTGCTGCTGCAGCCGGTCGTCGCCGATCGCGTTGGCGGCGCCGAGTGCCTCCTCGATATCGCCCTCCTCGAGGATCTGCCGCTCCGCATTGGCGTGGTTCGCCCACACACCCGAAAGGCAATCGGCCTGAAGTTCCATCCGCACCGAAAGCTCGTTGGCTTCCGCCTGGCTCGATTGCGCCTGCAGCGAGTTTACCTTCTCGCTGATCCCGAGCAGGGTCTGGACATGGTGGCCGATCTCATGCGCGATGACATAGGCCTGCGCGAAATCGCCCGGGGCGCCGAAACGCTGCGACAGCTCCCGGAAGAAGCTCAGATCGAGATAGACCTTCTGGTCGCCCGGACAATAGAAGGGGCCAACCGCGGACTGCGCATAGCCGCAGGCCGACTGCACCGCGCCGGTGAACAGGACCAGCGTCGGATACTGGTAGCTGCGGTTCATCTGCTGGAAGACCGCCGTCCAGGTGTCCTCCGTATCGGCCAGCACCACCGCCACGAAATCGCGGAGCTCGTCGTCGCCCGGCGCCTGGCCGGAAGAGGTGCTCGAGGTCTGCGTGGCCGGCCCGCCGCCCAGCAATGCGGTCGGATCGATCTTGAAGACGAAGATCAGGATCAGCACCACCACGATCAGCCCGATCCCGCCAATGCCGCCGCGGCCGCCGCCGCCACCCGGGAACCGGAACCCGCCCGGCAAGCCGCCGCCGAAGCCGCCCCCGCCGCCGAGACCGCCCATGCCCCGCCGATCCTCGATATTGCCGCTCCGTCTGCCGCCTCGCCAGCGCATGGGGATCCTCTCCGTACCCTAAACCATCGGCCTTGCGCGCAAGCGCAAGGCTCGCCGATCTCGTATCCACTATAGCGGCAAGCGGGCCGCGAATGGCAGTCCCGCCGTCCCCGTCGCCCGGCCCTCTCGTGGCCAAATCCGGGCGGTCTTCCCGCGTCCTAGAGCGATCGCGCGAGCCGGCGGCCTTCGAAGATCGCGGCGGCGGCATGGCGCGGCGCGAGGCAATCGCCGATCGCATGTACCGGCACCGCAAGCCCGGCCAGCGCTTTGACAAGCTCGTTGTCGGGCCGATTGGCCGTCGACAGGACCAATGAATCGGCCGGCAGCCTGGTTTCCCGACCGTCCAGCAGATTGCGTACCGTCGCGCCGTCGCCGTGCCATTCGACGACGACGCTGTCGGTGATCGAGCGCACGCCGAGCCGATGCAGCTTCGTGCGCAGCGGAATGTCAGCCGAAGTGCGGATCAGGTCGCGGCCGACCAGCGCGTCGGCGGTGATCAGCGTCACTTCATGGCCCTTTTCGGCCAGGGCCCAGGCGGTGCCGACGCCGCGCCAATTGCCGCTGTCGTCGAGCAGCAGCACGCGCGGACCCGGCCTGACCTCGCGCCGCATCACGTCTTCAACCGCCGCCACCTTGCCGCGTTCGAGGCCGGGAATCGACGCGACCGTGGGCAAGGCGCGCTGGAATCCCGTGCGCGAGGGGCTCGATCCCGTCGCCAGCACTACCGCATCGGCGCCGAATCCGGCGATCTCCTCAGCATCGAGCGGCGTCGCGCGGCGCACCGCGACCTGCAACCGCGTAAGCTCGCCCTCGTACCAGCCGATGAGATCGAGGATCTGCGCGCGGCGCGGCTGCTCGCCGGCGAGGCGGAACTGGCCACCGAGGCGATCGGACGCCTCGGCGAGCGTCACCTGGTGCCCGCGCTCGGCCGCGACCCGCGCCGCCTCGAGCCCGGCCGGTCCGCCGCCCACCACCAGCACGCGCTTCGCCGCCACGGCGCGGGAAAAACGGTCGCCGTCCCACTGGAACTCGCGTCCGGCCGACGGATTGACGAGGCAACTGATCCAGTAATCCCGCGAGCGCCTGCCCCAGCACATCTGGTTGCAGGAGATGCAGGGTCGGATGGTTTCCGCCTTGCCGTCGCGCGCCTTGTTGGCGAGATGGGGATCGGCGATCTGGCCGCGCACGATCGAGACCATATCCGCCTGGCCGGAGGCGATGACGTAGTCGGCGTTCTCCGGCGTCCGGATATGGCTCTCGGCCTGCACCTTCGCATGCTTCACCGCCTGCTTCAGCCCTTCGGCGAAGGGTGCGCCCAGCTTGTCCTCATAGACGAAGGGGGGAATGATCTTGGTGAAGTCGAAATAGCTGCCGGTGCCGCAGGTGATGTAGTCGTAGAGCCCGCGCGCGTCGTGCCAGGCGGCGATCTCCTGCTGGTCGGCGAGCGACAGCACGTCGGGTCGCGAGGGCTCGACGCTGATCGCCATGCCGATGATGAAATCCTCGCCGCAGAGCTTGCGGATCCGCTCCAGGACTTCCTGCGAGAACCGCATGCGGTTCTCGAAGCTGCCGCCATATCGATCGTCCCGTCGGTTCGAATAGGGCGCCCAGAACTGTTCGATGAGGGCGTTGTAGGCCGCCATCAGCTCGCATCCGTCGAAGCCCGCTTCCTTCGCGCGGCGCGCGGCCTCGCCGAAGCCGGCGACGATTTCGGCGATCTCCGCGCTCGTCATGGCGTGGCTGCCATCCATGTCATGCATCGAAGGCAGGCCGGAGGGCGACCAGTTGGCCTCGTAGGAGTTGTCCCAGTCGCCATGCGCGCCGACGTGATAGATCTGCTGGATCATCACCGCGCCTTCCGCATGGCACGCATCGGTGATGCGGCGGAAGTGCGGGATCACGCCGTCGTCGCCATGCCGGAAATTTCCGCGCGTCAGCACGGCGGTCCGATGCGCCGGGACCGGTTCCACCACGATCATCGCAGCACCGCCTCTGGCACGTTCGAGGTAGTAGCCCAGATGGCGATCCGCCGGCAGCCCGTCCTCGCTCATGTTGGCCGTATGGGCGCCGAAATTCAGCCGGTGCCGGAGGGTCTTGTGGCGGAGCTGAAGCGGCCGGAACAGGTTCGGAAAGGGCGATGGCAAGCCGGCTTCTCCCTGGTCGCGATTTGCCGCTCAGGTCGCGCCAGGGCGGCCCGTAAGGTTAAGACAGCCCCCCGTCCCGCGATAGAAGCTCCGAATCTCGATCGAACTCGCCCGGATGCGACAAAATTACCGAGGGTTTTCCGCGGATTCGTTACAAAAAGTTACATAGACGCCCCCGACCCCGGGCACGCGATTTACAGGAACCGACCATTTTCTCCGCACGAGCGAAGGGACGTGCGGTCTTATGGCGATGGAAATTACGACTATCATCATCGAGGAAGCCCCCGAATTGCGCACCGCCCTGATGAACATCCTCTCGGGCCGGGGGCATACGGTTCACGGCTTCTCGACGGGCGATCAATTTACCGAAGCGCTGGCGGCGCACACCGCGCCAGCCAGTGCGGCGCTTGCGATCGTGGACGCAGCCTCGCCGGATGTCGTCGGCCTCGAGGCGATCCGGCTGATCCGGAATCGCTACCCTGCTGCGAAGATCCTGGCGATGGTCGAAACCGGGCGGTTCGGCACGTCGGACAGTCAGCGCATTCTCGCGCAATCCGCCGGCGCCGAAGGCGTGCTTCTGAAGCCCTTCACGGCGCAGGAGCTGGCAAGCTCCATCCGCGAGCTGCTCGGCAGCTACTGAATTTCCAGTTTTGGGGATTCTTCGCGGCCGTCGCCGTCCGCGACGATCAGGCCGGCATGATAGGCGTCTGGGCGAGCTCGGGCGAGCCCATGGCGACGCGGCGCCGTTTTACCTCGGATGCGAGCATGTAGCCGACATTGCGCACGGTCTTGATAAGGTCGTTCGCAGCGCCCGCCGCCTCCAGCTTGCGGCGCAACCGCCCGATCAGCACATCGATGCTGCGGTCGAACGGCGTCCAGTCGCGCGACCGCGTGATATCGAGAAGCTGATCCCGGCTCAAGGGGCGACGCGGATGCTCCGCCATGGCTCTCAGCAACTCGTACTCGCCGCCCGTGAGGTTGACCTCGTTGCCGCCGGTGTCGATCAGGCGCCGATGCGTGACGTCAAGCGCGAGGTTGGCGAAGGCGAGGATTTCGGCCGATTCGGAAAGATCCGATTCCGCGAGCCCGCGAACGCGGCGCAGCACGGAGCGGATGCGGGCCTTCAGTTCCCTCAGCTCGAACGGCTTGCAGATATAGTCGTCCGCACCGAGCTCGAGACCGGCAACACGATCCATTGGCGAGTCGTTGCCGGTGATGATGATGATCGGCACTTGCGAACTTTGCCGCAGCTCGCGCAGCAGGTCGAACCCGTCGACATCCGGGAGCCGGATATCCAGGACGATGAGGTCGATGTCGGGATCGCCGAAGCCCGCGCGCGCGGAGACGCCGTTGGCTGCCTCCTCGACATGGAAGCCTTGATTGCGCAGATACCCGCCGACGAGCCCGCGCATCAACACGTCGTCCTCGACGAGGAGAAGCTTGCCAATTCGCATGGGGCTCGGTGTTTCGTATCCCGCCAAAGGAACCGCCAAGATGCAGCTTAAGCGTTATTGACTTTAAAAACCCTTAGCGTCCTAGAAAAGACGTTAAATACAATTGCTTCAGGCGGGCCCGCCGCAGGATTGCCGCGACACGACGGCGTCCTACCCGGCGTGACCGGCGTCCTCGAACCGGGGCACGCTACGATGGCTTCTGGTCCCGTCGAGTGCCCGAGCTGCGGATCGCCGCGCCGCCGCCCGGCGAATATCCCCCTGGCCGCCTCTCGTCGCGCTGGTATGCGGCCGCATGGTTGTTATGCTGAGCGCGAGCCGCGGATTGGGGCGACGATAGGCGTTCCGTCGAGGGGTGCCGGAATCGATGCTGCGAGAGCGGAGGTCGCCCGGTCGAATGAGCCGTTCGCCGGGCGGCATCAATTGAAGTGAGGGCAGAATGGCCGGAAAGCTGCCGCCGCGGGCGTCATTCGCATGACGGGCGAGTTCGACGATCCTGCGGAGCTGACAGCGACCCAGGCGCTGGCCGCGTTTCGCGCCGGCCGTCTCACGGCCGTCGCCTATGCCCAGGCGCTCCTCGACCGGTGCCGCGACCTGGCCTGGCTCAACGTCTTCGTCGGCGGCACCTCCGAAGCCTTGCTCCTCGAGGCACGCGAAGCGGACAATCGGCGGCGACAGGGCCGCAGCGCCGGCGTCCTCGACGGGCTGCCGATCGTCATCAAGGACAATATCGACGTCGCCGGGTGGCCGACGACGGCCGGCACCCCGGGGCTCGAGGAACATGTTCCCGACACCACCGCGCCCGTCGCCGCCGCGCTCTTCGGGGCAGGCGCCCTCATGCTCGGCAAGACCAACATGCATGAGCTCGCCTATGGCATCACCAGCAACAACGGCGCTTTCGGTCCGGTACGCAATCCCTATGGCGTGCGACGGATCGCTGGCGGCTCCAGCGGCGGCACCGGCGCGGCCGTCGCCGCGCGCATGGCCGCCGCCGGCCTCGGCACCGACACCGGCGGATCGGTGCGGATTCCGGCCGCGCTTTGCGGCATCACGGGATTTCGGCCGACGACCCATCGCTACAGCCAGGCAGGGATCGTGCCGATCTCGCACAGTCGCGACACGGCAGGGCCGATGGCGCAGGGCGTCGCCGACATCGCGTTGCTGGACAGCGTAATCGCCGGGGAGACGGCGCCGCTCGAGACGATTCGCCTCAAGGACCTTCGCCTCGGCGTGCCGCGGCGGAGCTTCTTCGAAGCGATCGAGCCGGAGGTGCTCAAGATCGTCGAGGCGCTGTTTCAACGTCTGCAGCAGGCCGGCGTCACGCTCGTGGAGGCCGATCCGGAAGGGATGCGCGAGCTGCTGCGGGATCTGGGACGCGCGGTCGCGTTCCACGAAACTCCTCCCGACATCGCGAAATATCTGGCCGAGAGCGGTGCGCCCGCGAATTTCGAGCAGATCGTCGCCAACCTGGGCAGTCCCGACGTCGCCGCGATCTTCGCGGAGATCGCGCGGAACCCGGTCTCCGAGGGGGTCTATCGCGCTGCGCGCGACGATCGCATGCCGCGGCTGCGGTCGCTGTTCCAGGACTATTTCGCGCGGCACGAGGTGGCGGCGATCATCTTCCCCGCCACCGCGCTCACCGCATCGGCGATCGGCGAGGACGAGCAGGTGATGCTCTGCGGCCGCCCGGTATCGACCTTCGCGGCCTTCCTGCGCAACACCGAGCCCGCGACCCTGGCGGGCCTCCCCGGCATCGCGCTGCCGGCGGGACGGTCGCCGGACGGGCTTCCCATCGGGGTCGAGCTCGATGGGCCTCCAGGGTCGGACCGCAGGTTGCTTGCGATAGCGGCCGCGATCGAGCCCTTCCTCGCGCCGCTTCCGCCGCCCGCGCCGAGCCCCGCGCAGCTCCGCTGATCCCCGGCGCGGTCGCGCCAGCCCGTCGTAACCGGCGCGGCCCGCGGCAACCATCCCATTTTGACAGGCGGGTCCAATGCTGGGTTGACGGGCGGGTCCAATGTTGGGACGCTGCTCCGCCTTGGGAGGCGCGTCAGTTCCGACGCCTGTCCACGACAACAAGAAACTCGTGCCTGCTTCGATCGCCGGGGCGGGGACGGCTTCGGGAGGATGACTATGAGGCAGTTTCGCTCAGTGCTTCGCTTTGCCCTGGGGCTGACGGCGGCGACGCTGTTGGCCACCGCCATGCCGGGGGCGCCCGCCAATGCCGCGGGCACGCTCGTCTGGGGCCTTCCGGTCGGGGCCAGCGTGCTCGACCCGCATGTGTCCTGCGGCTGGATGGCGAAGTTCGTCGACTACCAGATCTATGAGGCGCTGGTCGAAACCGACCTCAAGGTCGCGGAAGCGCCGACCAAGCTCCGCGGCCAGCTTGCCGAGAGCTGGGACATCTCCGAGGACGGGACCGTCTACACCTTCAAGCTCCGCCAGGGCGTGAAGTTCCATGACGGCACGCCCTTCAACGCCGAGGCGGTGAAGTTCAACTTCGACCGCTTCCTCGATCCGAAGGCGCCGCAATATAGCGAGACCGCCAACGCCTATTTCGGCTTCATCGGCTTCACCAGCGCGGTCAAGTCGGTCGAGGTGGTCGACGAATATACCGTCAAGGTCACCCTCAATTCGGCGAACTACGAATGGCTGCGCATGGGGATGGAGGACTGCCCGCAGTTCTACATCATCAGCCCCGAGGCGATCACGACCTACGGCGACGAAGGCCTGCCGCTGCATCCGATCGGCACCGGCCCCTTCAAGTTCGTCGAGCGCGTGCCCGGCGTGAAGATCGAGCTCACCCGCAACGACGACTACTGGGGCGAGAAGGCCAAGCTCGACCGCGTCATCTTCCGCGAGATCGAGGATCCGGCCACGCGCATGAATGCATTCCGCGCGGGCGAGATCAGCGTGATCCAGGATCCCGTGTGGGAGGAGGCGCAAGACCTCGTCGACGAGGGCAACATCCTCACCATCAACGAGAACTCGCCTACGCTCTGGTACGTCACCCTCAACATGAAATATCCGGCCTTCAAGGATCCCCGGATCCGGCAGGCCATCAACTACGCGATCGACCGCGAAAGCATCGTCAAGGAGGTGCTGCACGGCTTCGGCCGGCCGGCCTACGGCATGCTGAATGCCGGCACCTACGCGCATGACCGCGACTATGTGAGCTACCCCTACGACCCGGAGAAGGCGAAGGCGCTCCTCAAGGAAGCCGGCGCCGAGAACCTCGTGCTCACCTTCGATCTGCCGAAATACGGCTTCTCGGAAGTGATCGAGAAATGGATCCAGCGCGACCTGAAGAAGGTCGGCATCGAGGTGAAGCTCAACATCATGGAATGGCTGGCCTACCTCGACAAATGGAACGCCGGGATGCTGGAAGATGTCGCCATGGACGACATCATCTGGGGCGAGCAGACGCCGATCTTCACGGCGCAGTCCTACCGCTGCGACCGCCAGCCGCCGAACGGCTGGAACCAGGGCTGGTTCTGCAATCCCGACATGGACAAGCTTTTCGCCGAGGCGGAAGTCACGCGCGACGAGGCGAAGCGGGCGGCGCTTTACCAGCAGGCGGACAAGTGGATCATGGAGAACGATCCGTCCTACGCGCCGGTCTATCACTACTTCAATCCGATCGTCCTGAACCCCTCCGTGAAGGGCTTCGTCAACGCGCCCTCGAACTGGTGGGATCTCTCGACCGTCTGGATCGAGGAGTGACCGCTTGAGGATCGCTGACGGCGTCGGCCCTGACGGGCCGGCGCCTGCCGGCGGCAATCCGGGATGCAGCCTGCGACGATACGTCCGGGCATGAGGCTTGCGGCGCTCCCGGAACGGTTCCGTTAGGATCAAGCCATGGCGGGCTTCATCATCAAGCGGCTGCTTTCCGTCATCCCGGTGCTGTTCGGGGTTTCGGTGCTCGTCTTCCTGCTGCTCCATATGGCGCCGGGCGACGTGACCACCACCCTGCTCGGCCCGATGGCGACGGAGGAAGCGCGCCAGGCCATTCGCCTCCGCTACGGGCTCGATCAGCCGCTACCGGTGCAGTATCTCACCTGGCTCGGACAGTTGCTTTCCGGCGACCTCGGCACCTCCTGGGTGCATCGTCAGCCGGTCGCCCAGATGATCCTGCCGAAGTTCGGCGCAACGGCGCTTCTCGCCCTCTCCGCGGCCTTCCTCGCCTATGTGATCGGGTTCTTCTCCGGCATCCTCGCCGCCAGCCGCGCCTACAGCGCGACCGACCGCGTGGTGATGGCGGTCACGCTGGTGCTCGGCAGCACGCCGCTCTACTGGCTCGGCCTCATCCTGGTGCTCATCTTCGCGCTCGAGCTCCGCTGGCTGCCGGCCACGGGCATGATGAAGATCGTGGATGGCGGCGGCATCGTCGATATCGCGCAGCATCTGATCCTGCCGGCCGTCTCCTCCGCCCTCCCCTCCGCCGCCATCGTCGCGCGCGTAACTCGCGCCGCGATGGTCGAGACCCTTAAGCAGAACTACATCCGCGTCGCGCGCGCCAAGGGCATCCCGCGGCGGACCATCCTGCGCCGTCATGCGCTGCGGAACGCCGCGCCGCCGATCCTGACCGTGGGCGGCATGGAGCTCGGCTATCTGCTCGGCGGCGTCGTCTTTACCGAAGTCGTTTTCGCCTGGCCGGGGATCGGCAACCAGCTCTACCAGTCGATCGTCGGGCACGACATCCCGACCGTCCAGGCATCGGTGCTGCTGATCGCGCTCAGCTTCGTGCTGATCAACCTCGTGGTGGATGTCGTCAACATCTATGTCGAGCCGCGCAGCCGGCTGGCCATCACCTCGGGGCGCGCATGAGCGAGGTCGCCGCCGCAACGCGCGTGCTGGAGACGGAGCAGCGACCGGGCGAGCCGTCGCCTCCGGAGGCCGGCCGTTCCCGCTTCCGGGCCGCTTGGGCTGCCTATTGCAAGGACCGCGCCTCGCTCTGGGCGCTGATATTCCTGATAGCCGTCACGCTCATCTGCCTGCTGGCACCCTATATCTCGCCGCACGATCCCTTCGAGGCGGTGGCCAACCGGAACGCGCCGATCGGCAGCGAAGGCGTGCTGCTCGGCGCCGATGGCGACGGGCGCGACGTGCTGACCCGGCTGCTCTGGGGCGGCCGCGTCTCGCTCATCATCGGCGTGGTGCCGACGCTGCTCGCCATGTTCGCCAGTATCGGGATCGGGATTGCCGCAGGATATATCGGCGGCTGGTTCGATCAGGTCGTCATGCGCATCCTCGACATGTTTTTCGCCTTTCCGCTGGTGCTGGTGGCGATCGTGGTGGCGGGCGTGCTGCGACCGGGCCTCATGACGATCACCATCGCCATCTTCGTGGCGCTGGTCCCCTACATCACGCGACTCGTGCGGACCACGACGCTCTCCGTCAGGACGCAGCCCTATGTCGAGGCGGCGCGCGCCGGCGGCGGCGGTAGCTGGGCCATCGTCAGCCGCTACATCTTTCCCAACATCGTGGCGCCAGTGATCGTCTATTCGACGACTCTCATCGGCATGATGATGGTGCTGGGTTCCGCCCTGTCCTTCCTCGGCCTCGGCGTGCAGCCGCCAACCGCCGACTGGGGGCTGATGGTGGCGGAAGGCAGGACCGTTCTGCGCAAGGCGCCGCATGTTACGATCTTTCCGGGCCTGCTGATCGTGGTGGTCGCGCTCGCCTTCGGCTTCATCGGCGACGGGTTGCGCGACGCGCTCGATCCGCGTTCGCGGTCGCGCTGAGGATCGGGCGGCATGACTTCCACCGACCCGGTCCTCAAGGTCGAATCTCTCCGGACCTACTTCCACGTCTCGTCCGGCACGTTGAAGGCGGTGGACGACGTCTCCTTCGAAGTGGCGCGGGGCGGCACGCTCTGCGTCGTGGGGGAGTCCGGCTCCGGCAAGAGCGTCACCGCCCTCTCGATCATGCGGCTCATCGATCCGCCCGGAAAGATCGAGGCGGGGCGCATCCTCTATGGCGACCGCGACCTTCTCGCTCTTTCCGAAGGCGAGCTCGAGCGCGAGATCCGCGGCAACCGGATCGGCATGATCTTTCAGGACCCGATGACCTCGCTCAACCCGGCCTTCACCGTGGGCGTCCAGATCGCCGAGGGGATCATGGCGCATCTCGGCCTCACGCCGGCGCAGGCCGAGGCGCGGGTCATCGATCTCCTGAAGCTGGTCGGCATCCCGAACCCGGTCGAGCATTTCCGCAGCTATCCCTTCCAGATGAGCGGCGGCATGTGCCAGCGCGTGATGATCGCGGCCGCCATCGCCTGCGAGCCCGACCTGCTGATCGCCGACGAGCCGACCACCGCGCTCGACGTGACCATCCAGGCGCAGATCCTGAAGCTGCTTTCCGATCTCAAGGACCGCCTCGGCAGCGCCCTGGTGCTCATCACCCACGATCTCGGTGTCGTCGCCGCCATGGCGGACCAGGTCGTGGTCATGTATGCGGGTCGCGTCGTCGAGCAGGCGCCGGTCGGCCGGCTCTTTACCGAGCCGCGCCATCCCTATACCGCCGGGCTGCTGCGCTCCGTGGTGCGGATCGAAGATGCGCGCGACGTGACCCTGACCTCGATCCAGGGAGCGCCGCCGATCCCGCTCGACCTTCCGCCCGGCTGCAGCTTCCGACCGCGCTGCCCCCACGCCTTCGCTCCCTGCGCGACCACGGTGCCTCCGCTCATCGCGGTCGGACCCGAGCAGCGGGCCGCCTGCCATCTGAACGAAGGAGCTCGCGGATGAGCGAGGCCCTCGTCAGCGTTCGCGACCTCACCAAGCGCTTTCGCGTCGGGAAGCGAGAGCTCTTCCGGGAGGCGACCTATCTGACCGCGGTGGACAATGTCAGCTTCGACGTGAAGCGCGGCGAGGTGCTGGGCATCGTCGGCGAGAGCGGCTGCGGCAAGACCACGGCGGCACGGCTGGTGCTGCGGCTGATCGAGGCGACCGCGGGGGAAATCCGCTTCGACGGCGCGGATATCACGAAGCTCGGCCGCGCAGCGCTCCGCAAGCTCCGGCGGCAGATGCAGCTCGTGTTCCAGGACCCCCTCTCGTCGTTGAATCCACGCATGTCGGTCGGCACGACCATTGCGGAATCCCTCCGCTTCCATGGAATCGGGAGCCACGAGGAACGACAGGTCCGGGCGCGCGAAATGCTGGATGTGGTCGGGCTCAGCCGGCGCTACTTCAACGCTCTGCCGCATGAGTTCAGCGGCGGCCAATGCCAGCGCGTCGGCATCGCGCGCGCGCTCGTGCTCCGGCCCAAGCTCGTGGTCTTGGACGAGCCGGTTTCCGCCCTCGACGTCTCGGTTCGCTCGCAGATTCTCAACCTGCTGCTCGATCTCCGCCGCGAGTTCGGCCTCACCTACATGATGATCTCGCACGATCTCGCGGTGGTGAAGCGCGTCTGCGACCGCACGGCAGTGCTCTATCTCGGTCGCGTCGTCGAGCTCGCCGAGAGCGAGGCGCTCTATCGCGAACCGCTGCATCCCTATTCCCGCGCCCTCATCAACGCGATCCCGACGCCCGACCCGAAGGCGAAGCGGGCCCGCGATCTCGGCGGCATCGAGGGCGACGTGCCGAGCCCGATCGACCCGCCCAAGGGCTGCCGCTTTCATACGCGCTGCCCGTATCGCATGCCGGTCTGCGAGCGCGAGGATCCGCAGCTTACCGAGGTGGCGCCTGGTCGCTTCGTCGCCTGCTTCCTGCATCATCCGCCGGCCGCAGCCGCCGCCTGAGCCGCGTCGTCCGGCGTCAGAACGGGCGCGGATCGAGGAACCGCTTCAGCACATTGCCGGTGATGCGCGCGATGTCGGTATCGTAGCCGTCGCGCCAGAGGCTTCCGGCATAGGCGATCGAGCCGACCGAGAAGACGGCGCCTCCGTTCGGCGTCTCGAAGAACACCATGTCGGCATGCACGAGCTCGTTGTCCGTGCCGAGAATGTCCGGCGTGGGGTCGCCCAACTCTTCCGGCGCCAGCATGTAGGAATCGGTATGCCGCTCGGAGGATGCCAGCACGAGCGCGTGGGGCGGCGTCCCGAGCAGGAAATCGACGCGGTCCACCTCCATGCCGGCGGCGGCGCCGCCGATGAGGCCGTGATCGCCGATCACCGCACCGTCAACACCCTCGAAGATGAAGGCGGCGCGGGGGTCCCGGCTTCCTTCTTGCCGGACATAGGGCGAGGAGATGTCGAAGCCCTGGGAGGCCATGCCGATGCCGGCGATCCGGTTGGGAGCGCGGTTTTGCCGGCGCCAGAGGCCGCCATACTCGCCGGTGAAGCTGTGATAATACTCGCCGGGTTCCGCCACCCAGGGCCTGATCCCGCCTTCGGCGCGGCGCAATTCGATCGCGCCCGGGATCTCGGGGTGGAAAGCGATGCGCCAGTAGAAGCCGTTGCCGCCGAGATACATCAGCCGGCCGCCGGCCCCCGTGAAGCCCTCGATCGCGTCCAGCATCGTGCTGCTGTGATATTCGGGGTGCGTCCCCGTCAGCAGCACCCGATAGCCCTCGAGCGCCCCCAGGCCGTCGCGATGCAGATCCTCGTCGGTGACGACATCGTATTCGCCGCCGAGATGCTCGAGCCAGGCGAGGATGTGGGTGTCGGCGTTGAACTGCCAGAGGCCCGAGGGCGGACCGCCGAGCCAGAGGCGCTGCTTCGGCTGCATGTCGAGGATCGGCCGCAGCCGCGAGGAATAGACGACGCCGCTGCCATCGTTCCGGTTCTCGTAGCAGGAAAGCCCGTATTCGGGATGCTCCTGCTTGAAGACCTCCGTCGGGTTGAGCTCGACCAGCCGTCCCATGCCGATTTCGGTCGTGCTGTAGTCGATACCGATGCGATGGTTGGCATAAGCCATGTAGCTGGCGGTCGGCATGAGAAAGACCGCCTTCGACCTCGCAGCGCCCTTGGGCGCCCGTACGGCGAAGGGCGTGAAATATTCCGTCTCGCCGGCCGAGAGGCGGAAGGCATAGACGCCGCTACGGAGACCGGCCGGAATCGTCAGGGCAAAGCTCGGCGACCAGCCCAGATCATGCAGATCGTCGTCATGGAAATGGATCGCGCCGTAGTGGTCCGGCCGCTCCGTCCAGTTCTGGCATTCGCCGGTCCAGCGGAAGCCCGTAACGGCGCGCGCCGGAAGATTGACCAGCGTCCCATGACGTCCCTGCCCGGAGACGTCATGGATGCGAAGCGAGGGAATGGCTTGCGAGAAATCCCAGGCGGCCAGCAGCCCCTCGCGCACCAGATCGCCTTCGCGTGCCATCGCGGCCGCCGTCAGCGCGTCCGGCGCCAGCGCGACCGAGAACAGTCGCGGCGCCTCGATCTTGCCGTTGAAATGATCCGTGGGTGCGCCGTTTTCGACAAGCGATGCCGACATCGTCAAAGGGCCGGCCGAAAGACGCCACGGGCCCGCGGCGCCCTGCGCCAAGCCGGCATCGGCACCGGCGATCGCGGCGTATCGCCGGTGCGGCCGATGCAGGAGGGTGAGTTCCCCGCGCGAAGCGTCGTAGCTCACGGCAAGGAGATACCAGTGCCGCTCCAGTAGGGGACCCGTGCCGCGCACGGCGAAGCGCTGCCCCGCCGCCGAGAGCTCCACCAGAGGCGTGCCCTCCCCATCGAGCCCCAGGAACAATCCGCCCGCCGCGATGAGCGCCTGCCGGCCCTTGGCCGGAGTGGTCGGCCAGATCCATAGCGTGAGGCTGAAGTCCGAAAGCTCCGGCAGCAGGCTTTCCGCCGGCACGATCGCATAGGAGCCTGGATGGATCGGCTGGCGGCGGGCGGGAAACGGGCTGCCGAGATCGACGTCGATCGTGTCGGCGCGATAGCCGGGGCCGCCGGGATACTCGTCGCCGCAAACGACGCGCAGCAGCTCGGCCCGGAAGCTCGAGGCACCCTCGCAGTTCACCATGCAACGGATGGTGTCGCCGGGCGCGACACTGATCTCGTCGCAATAGGCGGTAAGGATCGCGCTCATCGCACCGCGGCGCCTCAGCGCTTCTCTTCCGGCAGGATCAGCGCGCGACCGGTATGTTCCTGCCAGCGCCGCCTGAAGACGTTCCACTCCGCCTCGTTCCAGTCGGTGAAGACCACGTCCTCATGCAGGACCAGGGGC
>CAZMUZ010000055.1:15431-23118 GCA_964569315.1 uncultured Rhodospirillaceae bacterium
CCACTCCGCCTCGTTCCAGTCGGTGAAGACCACGTCCTCATGCAGGACCAGGGGCGCGCCGCGCTTCCCCGGAAGCTGGGCCAGCACCCATTCGCGCCACGGCTTGCGGCAGACCAGCACCCATTTTCCCTCGACCGGTCCGCCGCGGAACAGATTGAGCACGGCCTGCAGGTTCTTGCTGTGATAGCCCACCGGCTGGCGACGAAACTCGCGCGCGACCGCGAGATCGTCGGGATCGACCTTGAAGCGCGCCATCCCCTTCCCCGTGAGGCCGTCAGTGCTTCGCGTGCGACTTCACCTGCTCCCAGACCGTGTCCAGCGTCTCCTTCAGGATTCGGAAGAACTCGTCGATCTGGGGGAGCGTGATGATGAAAGGCGGCGCCATGACGACCGATGCTCCGATCGGACGGATGATAAGGCCCCGCTCGCGTGCGGCGGTCGCGATCCGTTCGCCGACCTGCAGATCGCCGGCGAAGGCGGCCTTCGCCTTGCGATCGGCGACGATCTCGAGCGCGCCCATGAGGCCGACGCCCCGCGCCTCGCCGACCAGCGGATGATCGGCGAGCGACTGCAGCTTCGCCTGGAAAGCGGGGCCGACACGCCGCACATTCTCCAGCACGCCGCCGTCGGTGATGATCTCGAGCGACTTCAGCGCGATCGCCGAGCCGACCGGATGACCGCCGGTGGTGAAACCATGCGGGAACTCCTCATAGCGTTCGCAGGCGGCCGTCAGCTTGCGATCGATCGTCGATGACAGCATCACCGCGCCCATCGGGAAATACCCCGCCGTCAGCACCTTCGACGCGACGATGATATCCGGCTTGATGTCGTAGGTCTGACAGCCCCAGAGATTGCCGGTCCGACCGAAACCGCAGATCACCTCGTCCGCCACGAAGGGGATCTCGTGTTTCCGCAGCACCGTCTGGATAGCCGGGAAATATCCGGCAGGCGGCGGAACGACGCCGCCCGCCCCCATCACCGGCTCGGCGATGAAGCCTGCGATCGTCTCCGCACCTTCCTTCTGGATAAGCTTGTCGAGGTTCTGGGCGAGCCGGCTGGTGAAGGCGGCCTCGCTCTCGCCGGGTTCCGCGTAGCGCCAGTAATGCGGACAATCGGCGAACAGCACATCCGGCAGCGGCAGGCCGAAGGCCTGCACATAGTCCTTGCCGGTCAGGCTCGATGTCATGACCGTGGTGCCGTGATAGGCGTTCTTGCGCGAGATCATCTTGCGCCGCTTCGGCTGGCCGGCTCCCGCATGCATGAGCCAAAGCATTTTCACCACGGAATCGTTCGCTTCGGATCCCGAATTGGTAAAGAAAACGCGGCTCATCGGCGTGGGAGCGATGGCGAGCAGCCGCTCCGCGAGCTCCACCGTCGGCATGGTGTTGCGGCCAAAGAAGGTGTGGTAGGCGGGGAAGCGCTTATATTGCGCCGTCGCCGCCTCGACGAGCCGCGGCTCGTCATAGCCGAGCACGATGTTCCAGAGCCCGGAGTTGCCTTCGATGTAACGCTTGCCATGGACGTCGAAGACATAAATGCCCTCGCCGCGCTCCACCACCGTCGGCCCGTAAGCCCGCAGGGACGGCAGATCGGTGAAGGTATGGAAGAAGGATTGGACCTCCCTCTGCTCCCAGGAGTTGCGCTGCAGGTTCATAGGCCGATTCCCTCTGGCGGATGTCAGACCGGGATTTCACCCCGCCGCCTCGGGCCGCGTCAATTCGCGGTCCCCGCAGAGCCGCTATGCGCCTCGGCAATCCGGGCGCGGAGTCGCGCAGGCCCGGATGCAAATGCGGCCCCGCTGCGGGGCGGATCGAGCGCGGAACCGAAGATTTCGTTCCGCATTTCTGTCCTATCCGGCCACGACGATGTCAGATTTCCCCGGGTCGCCCCCGGCGGTCCGGTCGGATAGACTGCCTTCGCCTCGCCAACCGCCGGAGGATTCCGCTTCGTGCCGCATTACCTGCGCTTCTCGCTGCGGACGCTCATCGCCCCTCTCTTCCTCGTCATCCTGGTCGGGACTTTCTCCCTCGCCCTCCTGCCCGCAACCGCCATCGCCCAGGAAGCAACGGCGGATAAGGAGGCCGCGACATCGCCATCGCCCGCGACCACGCAGGAGATCGACCAGCTCATCAAGATCCTCGAGAACGAGGATGCGCGTAGCCGGCTGATCGAACAGCTTCGCAGCGCGGCGACCGGGGAGTCCGCAAAGCCGGCGCCGACCGGAGAAGAGCCGGGCGGATTCGCGACGCGGACGCTGGCGACGCTCGCCGACGGCGCCACCTCCATCGGCGCGCATCTCTTCGATGCGCTTTCCTTCATCCAGCAGGCGCCGCGGCTGCTCAAATGGCTTCAACTCACGGCGAGCCAGCCGCACAAGCGGCAACAGATCGGCATGTCGCTGCTGCAGCTCGCGATCGCGCTCGGCGTCGGCCTCCTCATCGAAGTCGTGGTTGCGCTCGCACTCCGCCGCTTCCACGACCGGATCGGCCGCAACGGGGCGCTGGCCTTCTGGCGCAAGCTCGGGCGTGCGGGGCTGGGTCTCCTCCTCGGCCTTGTTCCAATCATCGCCTTCTGGATCGCAGCGACCACGGCCCTTGCGCTGCTGCAGCCGGCGGAGACGACCAGCCTGATCGCCGTCGTGCTCATCAACGCCCATGCGGCCGCTCAGGCGCTGGTGCTGCTGGCGCGGCAGATCCTGGCACCCCGCACACCCGGCATGCGTCTCGTGCCGCTGCCGGACAGCCTCGCTCAAAGCATCGATCGCTGGGTCCGCCGCATCGTCCGCATCGCGCTTTACGGCTATGCGCTGGCGCTCGCCACTCTGTTCGTCGGCCTGCCGCAGGTTCTGGTCTCCTTCGTGATGAAGCTGCTCGGCGTCATCATCGCGATCCTGCTGGTATTGCTGGTGCTCCGTCTCCATCGTGCCATCGCCTCGCTGGTCAAGAGCCGCCCGGCGACCTCGCGGTTCAGCGCGAGATCGCCGATCGTCCGGTTCTGGCACCTGCCGGCACTCGCCTACATCCTCATGGCACTCTTCATCTGGCTCGCGCGAACCGGCGACGCCATGGCCTATCTCGCGCGCGCGACCGTGCTGACCCTCATCGTCATCGCCGTCGGCGCCGGCATCGTAGCCGCCACGGACCATTTCCTTTTCCGGTCGATCTCCCGGACGAGCTGGCTCGATCGGCGCGACAGCTCGTTTCGAGCGCGCGCCTTGCGCTATATCGGCGCCGCGCGCTTCGCGCTCATCGTGGCGGCCGTCTGGATCGGCATCCTGGTCATCGCCGAGGGCTGGGAGCTGGATGCCGCAGCCTGGTTCGAGGAAGTTGGCGGCATGCGTCTTGTCTCCAGCCTCGTCTCGATCGCCCTCATCGTGGCGATCGCCATCGCGGCCTGGGAAGCGGTCAGTATCGTGATCGAGCGGCGTCTCGCCGCGACCGACGACGGCACGCTCGAAGGGCTGCGCCGCGCCGCGCGGCTGCGGACGCTGATGCCGCTCTTCGACCGCATCACCTTCCTGATCCTTGCCATCTGCGTGGTCATGATCGCGCTCTCCGAGCTCGGCATCGATATCGCACCGCTGCTGGCGGGCGCCGGGGTGGTCGGCATCGCCGTGGGCTTCGGCGCCCAGGCATTCGTCAAGGATGTGTTCGCCGGCATGTCGGCCATTCTCGAAGGCTCCATGTCGGTCGGCGATATCGTATCGCTCGGCGACAAGGGAGGCGTGGTTGAGAGCATGTCGCTGAGGGTCCTGCGGCTTCGCGATTTCGACGGGACGGTGCACACCATCCCCTTCGGGGAAATCACGCGCATCAGCAACCGTACCAAGGACTATGCCTATGCGGTCCTGCGCGTCGCCGTCTCCTACGATGCCGACATCGTGACGGTGCAGCGCATGATGACCGACATCGCGAAGGAAATGCGGACGGAGCCGGCCTATCGCATGGCCATCCTCGACGATATCGAGCTGCATGGCGTCGACGCCTTCGTCGATACGGGCGTGGTGCTGCTGGCGCGGCTGAAGACGGCGCCGGCGAAGCAATGGGCCGTCTATCGGGATTTCTATACCCGACTGAAGGAGCGGATGGACGATGCCGGCATCGCGTTCCAGCCGCGCGCGGCCATCGCGGGCGCCGGACTCTTCAAGAGAATCCAGGCCGCTCTTCAGGGTCAGACACCCGCAGAGGGACCGGCCGGCCCCGCATAGCGACGGAGCCGGCGCGGATCGCGGGGGCCGTGCCTAGGCGACCCCATGCGCCTTGAACCAGGCCTGCAGCTTTTGCCAGCCCTCGGCGGCGGGCTCCGGCCGGTAGCTCGGCCGGTAGTCGGCGAAGAAGGCATGCGGCGCGTCGGCATAGACCTCGATCGTGCTCTCGACCTTCGCGCTCTGCAGCGCCGCGCGCATCTTTTCGACATCCGAAACCGGAATTCCCTGGTCCTGCCCGCCATAGAGGCCGAGCACCGGCGTCTTGAGGCTTGCCGCAATGTCGATCGGATAGGCGGGCTGCAAATCGTTGCGGTCGCCGTCGAGGCGGCCATACCAGGCGACGCCCGCCTTCAGCTTGTCGCTATGCGCGGCATAGAGCCAGACGATGCGGCCGCCCCAGCAGAAGCCGGTGATGCCGAGCCGCGAGGTATCGGCCTTGCCGCTCGCATCCGCCCAGGCGACCGCGGCGTCGAGATCGGCCATGACCTGCGCGTCCGGGACCTTGGCCACGATCGGGCGAATCTCGTCGATGCTCGCAAGCTTGGAAACGTCGCCCTGGCGGGCGAAGAGCTCGGGCGCGACGGCGAAGTAGCCGAGCTTGGCGAACCGCCGGCACACGTCCCTGATATGCTCATGCACCCCGAAAATCTCCTGCACGACGAGCACCGTCGGGAACGGGCCGGCACCATCCGGCATGGCGCGATAGGCGGGCACCTCGAGCCCAGCGGAAGGAATCTTCACCTCGCCCGCGACGAGCCCCGTCGTGTCTGTGGCGATCGTCTCGGCCGTGACGGGACGGACGCTGAGGGCGAAACCCGCGGCGAGCGACGCCACCATGAAGCTTCGGCGGCCGATCGAAGCGGCAGGCGTCTCGGGCAAGCTTATGTTCTTGTCCTGCATGAGCTCGTCTCCTCTGAGAAGGTCGGAGGTCAAAGCTAGCGCGGTGGGTCGAGGACGCAAGCCACGAGACTGTGAGCGACGCCCGACCACAGCCATGGCACGCCCCCTCCGGATGACCCGAGGATTCGCGCTCGACCTGCGCCCGAGAACGGCCTATCTCAGGGGTATCAGGCTCTTGCGCCGGAGGAGACGATGCCGAAACCGACCCCAGACGTCATCATCTATCACAACCCGGCTTGCGGCACCTCCCGCAACACCCTCGCCATGATCCGCGAGGCCGGCATCGAGCCGCGGATCGTGGAGTATCTGAAGGCGCCGCCGGAGCGCGACGAGCTCGCCGAAATCATCCAGAAATCCGGTCTCACGGTGCGCGAGGCGATCCGCGAGAAGTCGCCGGCCTATGCCGAGCTCAAGCTCGACAATCCGAAGCTTTCGGCCGACAAACTGCTCGACGCGATGGTCGCCAATCCCGAGCTGATCAACCGGCCCTTCGTGATCACGCCGCAAGGTATGCGGCTCTGCCGGCCGGCGGAGCGGGTGAAGGAAATTCTGCCCGGCGCCCCGAGGTCCGGGCGTTAAGCCGCTTCCCCACTCGACAGGCCGGCGCGAGGCCGTTCCGACGTGAGCACATCGCCGGCAGCCCAGGAAGCATCCGGGACGGCCCCCAGCCGGGGCCTTTTCATCGCCGGCCTCGGCATCGGACAGATCTGCTCCTGGGGCTCGCTCTATTACAGCTTCCCGATCATCGCCGAGGCGATGGCGCCCGAGCTCGGCTACAGCAAGCCCGCGCTCTACGGCGCCGCCACCCTTGGCCTTCTGGTTGCCGGCCTCGCGGCCTATCCGGTCGGGGCGGCGATCGACCGGGGTCATGGCCGGCAGATCATGGGCGGCGGCGCGTTGCTCGCGGGACTGATGCTGCTCCTCTGGGCGATGGCCGAGAGCCTCGTGCCCTTCTATCTGGCTCTGGCAGGGCTGGGCCTCGCCCAGGCCGCGACGCTCTATGAGCCCGCTTTCGCGGTCATCGCCCGCCGTTTCGGACCCGTCGACGCGCGGCGCGGCATCACCAGCGTCACGCTCTGGGGCGGTTTCGCCGGCACCGTCTTCATCCCCGCCATCCAGCTAATGGTCGACGGGATCGGCTGGCGCGGGGCGCTCGCGGTCCTCGCCGGCGTCAACATCCTGATCTGTGCCGGTCTCTATATCGCGCTCATCCGGAAGTCGGACGATCATGGTCATGCCGTCGCAGCGGCGGCAGGCGCAGTTCCGCAACGGGAAGCGGATCGGAATGCGCTCCGAATGGCGCTTCGTTCTTCCGTCTTCTGGTCCCTCGCCGTTTCCTTCATCGGCTACGCCGCGATCTTCTCGACGCTCGGCTATCACTTCTATCCGCTGCTGATCGAGCGCGGGCTCGATATCGGCCATGTGATTCTGGCGCTCTCGGTCATGGGACCGTCGCAAGTGGCGGCGCGCGTCGTCGTCTGGGCGCTGGGGCCGAAAGCGTCGGTCCGCTGGATCGGCGCGCTCACCGTGCTCGCCTTTCCGGTCGCCCTCACCGCCCTCGCGCTCGCGCCCCCGGATTTCCTGCTGATCGTGTTGATCCTGATCCTTCACGCCGGGGCCAACGGCATCATGACGATCATCCGTGGTCTGGCCGTGCCGGAGATGCTGAGCCGCCATGCTTACGGCGCCATCAATGGCGCCTTGTCGGCGCCGGTGATGCTGAGCCGAGCCTTCGCGCCCGTCATCGCCGCCGCGTTATGGTCGGCGGAAGGGTCTTACGAGTGGGTGCTGATCGCGCTCGTCCTCTGCTCGTTCCTGGTCGCGGGCGGCTTCTGGAACGCCACGCTGCTGACCCGCCCCCGCAAGTCGGGCGCATAGTCGACGGCAGGATGCGGAAACGGCGGCGTTGAAGACGCCGCCGTTTCCTTCGCCATCCGTCCTCGCCAACAAGCGAGGCGGCTATCCGGTTCTACAGGCTCGCGCGGACGTTCCGCGCCATCGCCAGATGGTCCCGGACGACGGGGACAGCCGCCTGCGCGGCTGCGCGAAGATCCGGATCCTGGCCGTAGCCAGCCTGGCGCTGGAAGACACGCAGCGCTCGCTCATGCGCCATGACCATATGCTCCATGTAGGCGCGGTCGAAGCCCTTGCCGCTGAGCGAGGCCAGCCGGTTGTAGGTCGTGACGTCATTCGGATCCGGCGACCAGCTCACCGTCATGCCGCGACGGATGACGCGACGATCGAGATCGTCGGCCATGAGCCGATGGTCGTTCAGCATACGATAGGCGAAATCGCGCACCTGCGGCGTCACCGCTCGGGCCGAGGCGAGCTGCGCCAGCTCGATCTCGGCACTTCCCGATGCTGCCGCCGTGCGCACGAAATTCACGTCCTGCTGAGAGAAGGCGGGCGCCGCCGGCACGATGCCGGGCGCCGGCATCGCCGTACTGTAGATGCCGGGGGAGCTGTAGGTGCTCGGCGCCGGGTATGTTCCGGCCGGATAGGTTCCGGCGGGGTAGGTGCCGGCCGGATAGGTTGTGGCCGGACTAGCGGGGTAGGCCGGGTACGTGGACGTATAGGGAT
>CAZMUZ010000056.1:0-22889 GCA_964569315.1 uncultured Rhodospirillaceae bacterium
GCGCGCCTGCTACGACGAGGGCAAGCGCTGCGCCGAGACGCTGTTCTTCGACTACTATCGCCAGCACCGCCTGCGCATCCGCGTCGCGCGCATCTTCAACACCTACGGGCCGCGCATGCACCCGAACGACGGGCGCGTGGTCTCGAACTTCGTCGTGCAGGCGCTCCGCGGCGCGCCGATCACCATCTTCGGCGAGGGGCAGCAGACCCGCGCCTTCTGCTACGTGGACGATCTGATCGAGGGCTTCCTCCGTCTGATGGCGGCGCCCGACGAGCTCACCGGCCCGGTCAATCTCGGCAATCCCGGCGAGTTCACCATCCGCCAGCTCGCCGAGCTGGTGATCGAGCTCACCAACTCGAACTCCAAGCTCGTCTTCCAGCCGCTGCCGCCGGACGATCCGCAGCAGCGCCGGCCGGACATCGCGCTCGCCAAGTCGAAGCTCGGCTGGGAGCCCGAAGTGCCGCTGCGCGAGGGGCTGAAGAAGACGATCGCCTATTTCGACCAGCTATTGCGCCGGCTGCCGGCGGGCGCCTTCGCGAAGTAGGGCGAGGCGGGAGCCCTTCACCCTGCCCTCTCCCCGCAGGCGGGGAGAGGGAGGCGAGCGCCAGCGAGCGGGTGAGGGGTCAATCGCGCGACGCGCGTTCGCGCGCTCACACGCCGGGGTCGGTGAAGCGGCGGAGCCGCTGGCTTGCGGTGACGGCGAAGCGCAGGAGCTGCGCCTTGCGCCGGCTGCCGTTCATCGCGAGATGGCCGCTCGGTCTGAGCACCTCGGCGCCATATTCGTCGGCGATGATGAGGCCGCAGCTCTCGGGGATCACCGCGCGCGGGAAATCGAGCGCGACCGCGAAATAGAAGAGGTCGCAGAACTCGCGGTATTCCGGCCATTTCTGGTCGGTGGCGAAATCCACCAGCGAGCTCTTGATCTCGATGATCGCGGTATCGCCGCGGTCGTTGATCGCGATCACGTCGGCGCGCCGCCCGTTGCCGAGCGGGAACTCGGTCAGGGCGCCGTAGCCGAGCGCCTCCAGATGACGGCAGACGCCGCGCGCGAGCTTCAGCGCGATCTCGGGATCGGGCAATGCCATGGTCGTCCGACTCTGCCGCAGCCGACCCGGCCCTGTCCAACGGTGCCGCCCGCGGCAGGTCGGCGCGCTGGCCTCGCCGGATCGCCGCGGGCTAGAGTCGCCGCCGCATGGGAATCGACCCGCTCACGCTGGAGCCGCGCCCGGTGCCGACGGAGCCGGCCAGGCCGCGCCGCTCGCTCCTGCGGCGCGTCGTCCGCTGGATCTTCCGCGCGGCGGCGAGCTTCGCGATCCTGTCGGTCGCGCTGGTGATGCTCTACGGCATCGTGCCGCCGCCGATCACCGTCTTCATGATCAATTCGGTGCTCGCGGGCGAGGGGCTCGACCGGCGCTGGCGCTCGATCGACGCGATGTCGCCCGATCTGGTGCGCGCCGCGATCGCGGCCGAGGATGCGCGGTTCTGCCTCCATGGCGGCTTCGACTGGGCATCGATCCGCAAGGCCTGGGACCGCATGCAGTCCGGCGGCCGTCAGCTCCGCGGCGGCTCCACCATCTCCATGCAGACCGCGAAGAACGTCTTCCTGTGGCCGGCGCGAAGCTGGACCCGGAAGGGCTTCGAGGCCTATTTCACGGTGCTGATCGAGCTCTTCTGGACGAAACGCCGGATCATGGAGGTCTATCTCAACGTCGCCGAGTTCGGCCCCGGCGTGTTCGGCGCCGAGGCGGCGTCGCGGGATTTCTTCGGCAAGCCGGCGAGCGATCTCACCCGGCGCGAGGCGGCCCTGCTCGCGGCCGTCCTGCCGAACCCGCGCGAATGGTCGGCGGCGAAGCCCGGCCCCTATGTGCGCGAGCGCGCCGGCACGCTGCAGCGTCGGCTGCTCGATGTGCCGGAGGCCGGGGCCGCGGTCTGTCCGGCAAAACCGGCGGCGGGCTAAAGCCGGCGAAGCCCGCTCACCCGGCGCGCGCTCCTGCGAAGCTGGCGGAGAGATCCTCCAGGAAGGCCCGGAGCGCCAGGGTCGGCGCCGCTTCCTTCCGCGTGATCACCTCGAAATCCGTATGAAAGCTCGCCTGGGGCGAGGCGACCGCGCGCAGGAGCCTGCGCGTCACCCAGGGCGCTGCGAAATGCGCCGGCAGATGGCCGATGAAGCTACCCGACAATATGAGGATGAGGATCGCTTCCATGTTGTTCGCCGTCGCCGTGGCGTTGACGCCGGCCTCGGGCGGCGCCGGCCGCGCCGTCGCATAGCCGCGCACCACATGCTGCTGCTCGCGGATCCGCGCGAGGCCGTTGCGGCTGCGCGCGGCGAAGAGCGGGTGATCGCGCCCGACATAAAGTCGGTGCTCCTCGCGAAAGAGGAAGCGATAGGCAAGCGCGCCGATGCGCGCCGGGAAGTGGCCGATTCCGAAATGGTAGCGCCCTTCCAGCACCGCGCGCTCGATCTCGGGCGGCGGCGCCACATGGAGCGCGAGCTGCACCTGGCCGCCGCGGCGCTTGAAAAGGGCGATCGCCTCGGCGAGGCGGAAATCGGGGTTGGTCGCAACGCTGTCGACGATGCCGAGATGCAGCTCGCCCACGAGATGGCCCTGCATGGCCTCGAGCTGCGCGCCGAACTCGGCCGCCGCGTTCAAGAGCCGCACGGTCGATTCATAGACCTGCTGGCCCGCCTCGGTCAGGCGGAAGCCGGCGCGGCCGCGCTGGCAGAGCCGGACGCCGAGCCGCTGCTCGAGTTGGCTCATCTGGATGCTGAGCGCCGGCTGGCTCAGATTGAGCAGAATCTGGGCCGGCGCGAAGCCGCCCGCCTCCACCACCGTCTTGAAGGCCTGCAGCAGCCGGAAATCGGCGTTGGTGACGCGGCGCGCCATGGTCCCGCCAGGGTCTCCGACAGATAAACCGATGCTTATGTTTAAATTGAAAAATGCGAATTTTTCAATGCGAAATATCTGTCATCCTTGCCCTTCGAAAAGGCGATCGGAGCGCCGCCGGGGCGACGTCCAATTCGCAAGAAAGCGGGCGATCCGCGAGGAGCAGGGGACCATGGTCAAGACCAATCTCATGGCGGAGCTCACCTGGACCGAGTACCAGGAGCGGCTCGAGCGCGAGAACCCGATCATCATGCTGCCGGTCGGCGCGCTGGAGCAGCACGGGCCGCATCTGCCGATGGGCACGGATCACATGATCCCGATGGCGATCAGCCGCCGCGTGGCGGAGCGCATCCCCGCGATCGTCGCCCCGCCCTTCAACTACGGCTACAAATCGCAGCCCAAGATGGGCGGCGGGCAGCATTTCTGCGGCACCACCAGCCTCGACGGCCACAGCCTCTCGCGCATCCTGCGCGACGTGCTGATGGAGTTCGCCCGCCATGGCGCGCGCCGCGTCGCGGTGATCGACGGCCATTACGAGAACAGCATGTTCCTCACCGAGGGCATCGATCTCGCCATGCGCGAGCTGCGCTATGACGGCGTGCGCAACATGAAGATCGTACGGCTCGAATACTGGGATTTCGCCACCGAGAAGACGCTCGCCAAGGTGTTCCCGGACGGCTTTCCCGGCCATGCGCTCGAGCATGCGGCGGTGATGGAGACCTCGATCAGTCTCTATCTCCATCCGGAGCTGGTGCGGGTGAACAAGATCCCGAAGGATCCGCCGGCCAACTTCCCGGCCTACGACGTCTATCCGACCAACACCTCGTGGGTGCCGCCTTCGGGCGTGCTGTCGCCCGCCGGTGCGGCGACGCGGGACAAGGGCAAGTTCCTGTTCGAGGAATATGTCGCCACCATCTCGGTGGCGCTCGCCAAGGAATTCGGCACGCGCGGCGGCAAAGCCGTCGGAAAGCCTGCCGGCAAGAAAGGAAAGGGCAAGAAATGAGCAAGCTGCAGACGATCCCGGCGCGCGCCGGCAAGGCCGCGAAGGTGAAGAAGGGCCAGTCGATCCGGATGGTCAACACCCACGGCACGCAGGTGGTGGATACCTGGGCCTTCAATTCGGACGACCTCCACGAATTCATGTCGATGGAGCACACCCGGCCGCATATCGGGCATATCTACCCGAAGGTCGGCGACATCATGTATTCGAACAAGCGCCGGCCGATCATCACCATCACCAAGGACAGCTCGCCGGGCGTGCATGACACCATCATCGCCGCCTGCGACCGCTACCGGTACAAGTTCCTCGGCGTCGAGGGCTATCACGACAACTGCACCGACAACCTTTTCGCCGGCATGAAGGAGCTGGGGCTGACCCCGCCCGAATGTCCGAGCCCGTTCAACGTCTGGATGAACATCCCGGTCGCGAAGGATGGCGGCATCCAGTTCCTGCCGACGGTTTCGAAGCCCGGCGACGAGCTCGTGCTGCGCGCCGAGATGGACCTCATCATCGCCTTCTCGGCCTGCCCGCAGGACATCCTGCCGATCAACAACACCAAGCCGACGGAAGCCCATTTCGAGATCGTCTGACCGACGATCGGCCCGCCGCCGGGGTTCAATTCGGCACCCGGCGGCGGCTGCCTTTTACGTGATGCCGACAAAGAAAAATGCGTTTCGACAAAGGGAGGCTAAACCATGAAGCTCAACAGGCGCAGATTCCTCGGAACCACGGCGGTGGCGCTTGCCGCCGGCGTCCGAATCCTGCCGGCACGCGCGGCGACCCTCAAGGTCGCGATCGTCATGCCGGGCAATATCACCGACAAATCCTGGAGCCAGGCCGGCTACGAAGGCATCGAGCGGATCAAGAACGAGCTCGGCGTCGACACCGCCTATAGCGAAAAGGTGGCGCAGCCCGACCAGGCCGAGGCGATGGCCGACTATGCGCGGCGCGGCTACAACATCGTGATCGGCCATGGCGGCGAGTTCCAGGAAGCCGCCAACCACGTCGCCGCGGATTTCCCCGAGACCACCTTCATCGTCCATAACGGGACCGAGGTGAGCGCCAACGTGGCGACGCTCGACTTCGCCTATCGCCAGTTCGGCTATGCGCTCGGCACCATCGCCGGCCGCATGAGCAAGAGCGGCAAGGCCGGTTTCGTCGGCGCGCAGAAGATCAAGTTCTCGACCGACCTCGTCGAGAGCTACACCAACGCGTTCCAGAAGGCGACGAACGGCGGCGAAGTGCTGGTCGCCTGGACCAACGACTGGGACGACATCGCCAAGGGCAAGGAAGCCGCCCTCAACCAGCTCAGCGAGGGCGCGGACGTCGTCTTCCCGACCATGGACAACGCCGCGATCGGCAGCCTGCAGGCGCTGAAGGAGAAGGGCGCCTGGGGCTTCGGGCTCTATTACGACGCGATCGCCGACTGGCCCGACACCGTGCTGCAATCCGCGATCATGGACATCAAGGCGGCGATGTTCGACGTGATCAAGCTCGCCACCGAGAACAAGCTCGAGGTCAAGAACTACAAGTTCGGCATCGACAAGCCCGATCCGGCCGCCGGCCGCCTCGGCACCTTCCATTCGGCGGTTCCGGCCGAGGTGGTCGCCGAAGTCGAAGCGCTCGTCGCCTCGATGCAGGATGGCAGCTTCCAGCCGTAACCGGCCTCGCGTAACGGCCGCGCAGGGTTGAGGCGGCGGTTCCGGTCTTCCTCTCGGCCGGAGCCGCCGCCTTGACCGTCGGGGCCTCCCGTTGGAATCCTCGCGGGGATCCAGACCTTCCGAGAGTCCATGGCGACCGCGCATCCGCATCTTGCCGTCGAAGAGCTGTCGCGCAGCTTCGGCCCGCTGAAGGCGAACGACCGCGTCAGCCTGCATGTCGCCCGCGGCTCGGTCCATGCCGTGCTGGGCGAGAACGGCGCCGGCAAGACCACCCTCATGAACGTCCTCTACGGCCTCTACCGGCCCGACGAGGGTCGCATCCTGATCGACGGCAAGCCGGTCGAGATCGCGAGCCCGCGCGCGGCGCTGGCGCTCGGCATCGGCATGGTGCATCAGCACTTCATGCTGGTGGGCTCGCTCTCCGTCGCGGAGAACGTCGTGCTCGGCCTCGAGGGCGCCGGCTTCGCGCTCGACCTCGAGACGCACCGCAGGAAGCTCGCCGAGCTCAGCCGCTCCTTCGGGTTCGACGTCGATCCCTCGGAGCCGGTCTGGCGCCTGCCGATGGGCGTGCAGCAGCGGGTCGAGATCCTGAAGCTGCTCTATCGCAACGCCGACATCCTGATCCTGGACGAGCCGACCAGCGTGCTGACGCCGGTCGAGGTCGGGCCCTTCCTCGACCTGCTGCGCCGCCTGAGGGATGCGGGCAAGACCATCCTCCTCATCACCCACAAGCTCGAGGAGGTGATGAGCATCGCCGAGCGCGTGACGGTGATGCGCGCCGGCCGCGTGGTGGCGGAGCTCGAGACGGCGGGCACCAGCCCGCGCGAGCTCGCCCGCCTGATGGTCGGGCGCGACGTGGTGTTCGACATCGCGCATGAGCGTGCGCCCATCGGGGCGCCGCGGCTCTCGGTCGAAGGGCTCCGGGTGAAAAGCGACCGCGGCATCGAGGCGGTTGCGGGCGTCGATCTCGAGGTCCGCGCCGGCGAGATCCTCGGCCTCGCCGGGGTCGACGGCAACGGCCAGGCGGAGCTCGCCGAAGCGATCGCGGGCTTGCGCAGGCCGGAAGCGGGCCATGTGCGCATCGACGGGGCGGAGGTGACGCATCTCTCGGTTGCCGACCGGCTCCATGAGCACGGCCTCGGCTATGTGCCCGAGGACCGGCAGCGCACCGGCCTCGTGCTCGACAATTCGGTCGCCGCCAACACGATCCTCAGGAGCTATCGCGTCGAACCCTTCGCGCGCCACGGGCTCTTCCTCGATTTTCCCCGCATCCGCGCCCATGCCGAGCGTCTGGTCCGGACTTACGACGTGCGGCTGCGCGACGTCGACCAGCCGGTGCGCTATCTCTCCGGCGGCAACCAGCAGAAGGTGATCCTCGCGCGCGAGATCGAGAGCGACGCGAAGGTGCTGGTGGTGGCGCAGCCCTGCAAGGGGCTCGATGTCGGCGCGATCGAGTTCGTGCAGCGCACCCTCCTGGCGCAGCGCGCCAAGGGCGTCGCCATCCTCTACATCTCGACCGAGCTTGAGCACATCCTGATGGCCTGCGACCGCATCGCCGTGATCGCCCGGGGCCGCATCACCGGCATATTGACGCCGCAGGAGGCGACGGCCGAGCGGCTCGGCCTGCTCATGGCCGGCAGCCGGGTGGAGACGCACTAGATGGCCGGCCTCGTGCGCCTGCTCTATGCGACCAAGAGCGTCTGGGCGATCCTCGCCGCGCTCGTCGTCGGCGCCGTCTTCATCCTGATCGCGGGTTCGGATCCGATCGCGGCCTATGGGGCGCTCTTCACCGGCGCATTCTTCGAATATCACGGCATCGCCACCACGCTCGTGAAGATGTCGCCGCTGCTGCTCGCGGGTCTCGCCGTCCTGCTTCCCTTGCGCGCCGGGCTTTTCAATATCGGCGCCGAGGGGCAGATCTATCTGGGCGCGCTCTTCGCCACCATGGCGGCGCTCTATCTGCCCGCCATGCCCGGATGGATCCATATCATCGTCTGCTCCTTCGCCGGCATGATCGGCGGCGGGCTCTGGGCGCTGATTCCGGCCTATCTCAAGGCGCGACACAACATCAACGAGGTGATCGTCACCCTCCTCATGAACTATATCGGCATCAACCTCGTGAGCTATGCGACGAGCGGGCCGATGATGGAGGAGGGGGCGCCCTATCCCTATTCGGCGGAGATTTCGGAAGCGCTCTGGCTGCCGCATATCCTGCCGCGCACCGACGCGCATCTCGGCGTGGTGATCGGACTCGTGATCGCCATGGTGATGTACTATGTCTTCCAGCGCACCTCGCTCGGCTATTCGATGAATGCGGTCGGCAGCAACCCGCAGGCCGCGCGCTATGCGGGCATGTCGGTTCGCCGGCACATCATCTGGTCGCTGGTGCTGGGCGGGGCGCTCGCCGGGCTCGCCGGGACCTACGAGGTGCTCGGCCTCAAATACCGCCTGTTCCACGCCTTCAGCGCGGGCTACGGCTATGACGGCATCGTGGTCGCGTTCCTCGGCGGCGGCCATCCGCTCTATGCGGCGGCGGCGGCGCTCTTCCTCGCGGGCTTGCGGAGCGGCGCCAACATCATGCAGCGAGCGGTCGGCGTGCCGACCACCGTGGTCGATACCATCCAGGGCCTCGTGGTGATCTTCGTGGCTGCGAGCCTCGCCTTCCGCTTCGAGCGGAGCCGCTGGGCCGAGATCTGGCGCAAGCGCAAATCGCTCGATCGGGCGCTGGAAGCCAGGGCGGAGGCGCCGCCACCCGTCCCCTTGGGGGCCAATCCTTCTGCAGCCAATCCTTCTGGGGCCAAGCCTGCCGGGGAGAGCGCCGAACGATGATCGACATCCTGACCGATCCGACCCAGCTCGCGGATTTCCTCGCCACCTCGCTCAGGCTCTCGGTGCCGATCATCTTCGCCGCACTGGGCGGCGTGCTCAGCGAGCGCAGCGGCGTCTTCAATATCGGGCTCGAAGGCATGCTGCTCGCCGGCTGCTTCGGCGCTGCGGTCGGCGCCTATTTCTTCGGCACGCCCTTCGCCGGTGTCGCGGTCGGCATGTTCTTCGGGCTGCTCGGCGCCCTCATCCTCGCCTATCTCTCGATCACCCTCGGGGTGAACCAGATCGTGAGCGGCATCGCCATCAACATGCTGATGCTGGGGCTGACGGCCTTTCTCTCGCGCATTGTGTTCGAGGGCCAGGCCAATACCATGACGCTCTCAGGCTTCAAGCCGATCGCGATACCCCTGTTGTCGCAGATTCCGGTGCTGGGACCGGTCTTCTTCAACCAGGACCTGCTGGTCTATGCGATGTATGCGATGGTCGCGGGCGGGCTCTGGCTCATGTACCGCACCCGCTGGGGCCTCAACATCCGTGCCGTCGGCGAGAATCCGCGTGCGGTCGATACGGCGGGCATCCCGGTCGCGGCCTTGCGCTATGCCTGCGTGCTGACGAGCGGCGCCATCGCCGGGCTCGGCGGCTGCTATCTCGTGCTCTCGCAGATCTTCCTCTTCTCGGAGCATATGAGCGCCGGCAAGGGCTTCATCGCGCTCGCCGCCGTGATTCTCGGCCGGTGGAATCCCTTGGGTGCGCTGCTCGCCTGTCTCCTCTTCGGCGTGTTCGACGCGCTGCAGCTCCGGCTGCAGTTCGCCAATCCGGAAGTGCCCTACCAGGCCTTCGTGATCCTGCCCTATGCCGTCTCGATCCTTGCCCTGGTCGGGCTCGTGGGCAAGCCGACCCCGCCTGCCGCGGTCGGCATCCCCTACAAGCGGGAAGCGAAGTAGGTGCGGGCGGTTGCCGTCGCGCGGCCCGGCGGCCTCGACCGCCTCGGCCTCGTCGAGCGCCCGGTGCCGGAGCCCCGTGCGGGGGAGATCCTGGTCCGCGTCGCCTTTGCCGCGGCGAACTGGGGCGATATCCAGAAGCGCCAGGGCATCTATCCCGATCCGATCGCCTACCCGGCGGTGCTCGGCGCGGAGTTCTCGGGCAGGGTTGCAAAGCTCGGACCGGGGGTGAGGGGCCTCGCGGTCGGCGACCGGATCGCCGCCATCGCTGGCCCCACCATGCTGGGCGGCTTCGCCGACTATGCGGCGATCCCGGCCGGCTATGCCATGGCGCTGCCGAAGCGGCTCACGCTCCGCGCCGCCGCGGCACTGCCCGTCGCCTTCCTCACGGCCTATCACCTGCTGCAGACCGCCCACCGCGTGAAGCGGGGCGAGGTGGTGCTCGTCCATGCGATCGGCGGCGCGGTCGGTCTCGCCCTCATTCAGCTCGCGCGGGCTTTCGGCGCGATCCCGATCGGGACGGTCGGCGCCCGGCCCAAAATGCACCTCCCGCGCAAGCTGGGCGCGGCCCTGGTGATCGATCGCGGTGCGGAGGATTTCGTCGAGGCGGCCATGCGCTTCACCGGGGGCCGCGGCGTCGATCTGGTGATCGATTCGCTCGGCGGCGAGATCCTGCCGCGAAGCTTCGAGGCGCTGCGCCCCTTCGGGCGGCTCATCAATATCGGGGAGGCATCGGGCGAGCCGGATTTTCCGATCCGCAAGACGCTCTATCGCCGCTCGACCTCGATGGCCGGCTTCGAGGTGCTGCATGCCGGGCCGGGCTCGGCCGGCTGGCGCAAAAGCGTGCGCTTCCTGATGGCAGGTGCGGCATGCGGCCGGTTTGCCATGCCGGTGGCCGGGGTCTATCCCATGGCGGAGATCGCGAAGCTCCAGGCGCGGCTCGAGGGACGCGGCGTGTCCGGCAAGCTGCTGCTGAAGATCGGCGGAGAGAAGGTAGGAATATGACGGAGGATTTCCTGTTGCGGCCGGGCAGCCTGACGCTCGCCGATCTCGGCCGGGCGGCCGCGGGCAGGCTCGGGAAATACCGCCTCGACGCCGAATCCTGGCGGCTCGTCGATCCTTCCCATGCGGTGATCGAGCGCGCGATCCGCGACAAGCGGCGCACCTATGGCGTCAATACCGGCTTCGGCCCCTTGAGCGCGACCGCGATCCCGGACGAGAAGCTCGCCGACATGCAGCGGCGCATGATCCTCTCGCATTGCGTCGGCACCGGCCCGCTGATCGACGAGGCGACGGTGCGGCAGATCCTGCTGCTGAAGCTCAACATGCTGTTGATGGGCCGCTCCGGCGTGTCGCGCGGCCTCATCGAGGCGCTGGTGGCCTTCTGCAATGCCGGGCTGCTGCCGGCGATCCCGGTCAAGGGCTCGGTCGGCGCCTCCGGCGACCTGGCGCCGCTCGGCCATCTCGCCGCCCCGTTGATCGGTGCGGGCGAGGTGCTGCAGGAGGGCCGGGCGGTGCCCGCCGTCGAGGCGCTGAAGCGGGCAGGGCTCGCACCCTATCGGCTCGGGCCCAAGGAAGGGCTCGCCCTGGTGAACGGGACCCAGGTCTCGCTCGCCCTCGCGCTCAAAGGCCTCGCCGCCGCGGAATCGCTCTTTGCCGCGGCCGTGGTCGCGGGGGCGCTCACCACCGAGGCGGCGCTCGGCAGCGACATGCCGTTCGACGACCGCATCCAGGCGATGCGCGGCCAGCGCGGGCAGGCGGCGGTCGCCCCCGCCTATACCGCCCTCTTCGCCGGCAGCGCGATGCGCGAGGCCCATCGCGGCACCGGCAAGGCGCAGGATCCCTACAGCATCCGCTGCCAGCCGCAGATCATGGGCGCCTGTCACGATCTCATGGGTTTCGCCGCCGAGATCTTCGCGCGCGAGCTCAATGCGATCTCCGACAACCCCATCATCGTCGCCGAGGGCGGATCGGCGGGCGAAGGGGCGATCCTTTATGGCGGCAATTTCCACGGTCAGCCGGTTGCCATGGCCGCCGACGTGCTCGCGCTTGCCATCGCCGAGATCGGCGCGGTCGCCGAGCGGCGCGCAGCCCTGCTGGTGGACACGAAACTGAACCGCCTGCCGGCCTTCCTCGCGGTCGATGGCGGCGTCGATTCGGGCTTCATGGTGGCGCAGGTCGCCGCCGCCGCGCTCGCCTCCGAGAACAAGGGGCTCGCCCATCCGGCCAGCACCGACAGCCTGCCGACCACGGCCGGCGAGGAAGACCATGTCAGCATGGCGACCTATGCGGCGCGCCGGCTCGCCGACATGGCCGATAACGGGCGGGGGATCGTGGCGATCGAGCTGCTCGCCGCCTCGCAGGGCATCGAGTTCCGGCGGCCGCTGACCATGGGCCCCGCGCTCGAGCGCGTCCAGGCGCTGATCCGCACGAAGGTGCCGGCCTATCGCGAGGACCGCTACATGCGGCCGGATATCGAGGCGGTGAAATCGCTCATCGCCGCCGGCGCCTTCCGGGAATTCCTGCCGAAGGGGCTGCTCGCCACCGCCTGACCATTCGACAGGGCGATGACGGCCATGCTTCGCTGGCGGGGACGCCGACAAGCGAGGGTCGCCATGGACGAAGATCTTTCGGGCCTGACCAGGGAAGCGCTGATCGCGGAGGTGGTCCGGCTCCGCAACGGCATCCGCGAACATCGCGACAGCAGCGGCCATGCGCTCTGCTGGCATCACCCGCAGCTCTGGGGCCTGCTGCCGGAACCGGTCCCGCAGAATCTCGCCGTGCCGGCCTGGCCGAACTTCCTGCGCGGCTGCGTCCGCTACCGGGAGTCGCTCGACCGGGAGCTGCCCGATGCGCCGCGCATCGATCTCGAGTTCGAGGACGGGTCCGGAAAAAGCTGAGCCGGCCGCCGCTCAGCGCGCGGCGAGGCTCGTCGGCGAGGGCTGTCCCATGTCCGGCAGGCCCGGCAGCGGCGTCCCCATGGCGCGGCGATAGATGGCGGCGACATGCGGCCGCAAGGGCGCGGCGCCGGCGCGCATGCGCGGCATATCCTCGCGCCGGAACCGCTCGGCCTCTTCCGCGACCTCGGCCTTGATCGCGGCCTCGTCGATCGATTCGAGCCTGCGGTCGCGCATCAGCACGCGCCCGCCGACGATGCTGTGGGTCACCGCCTCGGAATGGACCGAGAAGGCGAGCTGCCGCACCGGGTCGTTGAGCGGGATGAAGCCCCAGGCATTGCGATCGAGGAGGATCACGTCGGCCGATTTGCCGGGCTCCAGGCTGCCGATCCGGTCCTGGGCGAGGCAGCTCCGGGCGCCGCCCATCGTCGCCATGCGGAACGCGTCGGCCGCCGTGCCCCAGCGCTCGTAGTCGGCGTCGCCGAGCTTGTGCAGCAGGGCCGCGGCGCGCATCACCTCGATCATGTCGGCGGTGTCGCTGGTGGTCGGGCCGTCGCTGCCGAGGGCCACATTGGCGCCCGCTTCGCGAAGCTCCCTGACCGGGCAGACGCCGCTGCCGAGCTTCATGTTGGAGAGCGGGTTGTGGGTCACGGAGGCGCGGGCGTCGCCGACGCGCGCGATATCCTCGGCGGTCAGCCAGATCGCGTGGTTGAGGGTCATGCGATGGGTGAGGAGCCCCAGATCCGCCAGATGGGCGACCATGGTCCGGTTGTAGAGCGCCGCCGCGGTCACCGCCTGGGTGCGGGTCTCCAGCACATGGCAGTGGATCGGCAGATCGAGGCTGACCGACAGCGCCGCGCATTCCTCGAGCAGGTCGCGGCTGCAACGCTGCGGCGCGCAGGGGCCGAGGATCACGCCGAGGCGTCCCTCGCGCCCGTGCCAGTTGCGGTAGTGGCGATGGAAGAGATCGATATAGTCCCTCGTCGTCGGGATCGGCGATTCCCGCAGCTTCCGCTGCAGCGCGGCCGGGATGATCTCGCGCGCGAAGGGCAGGCTGTCCAGCATGCCCTGGTTCCAGAGCGTGACGGTGATGTTGGCGCGAAGCCCCGTATCGAGATAGGCGCGCGCCGCGCCGTCGAGCCCCTCCGGCGTGCAGGCCGCATGCAGCAGGTCGTCCTGCACCATGGTCACGCCGCTGCGGATCGACTGGATCGCGGTGATCATGGTGCGGAGATAATGCTGCCGCTCGGTCAGCGCCGGCATGCCCTCGGGCGGGTAGCTCTCCAGGAGCCAGAGCTCGAGCGGCAGGTTGTCGTAGGCGCCCTGCTCGAAGCCCTCGTTCGAATGGGTGTGGGCGTTGACCAGGCCCGGCATGACGATCGATTGCCGCGCGTCGATGGTCTCGACCGGCTCGCCGAGCGCCGCCGCCTCCGCCGCAAGATCGGGGCCGATCGCGGCGATCCGGCCGTCGCGCAGCAGGAGATCGCCCGCGGGCAGCCGCCGGTCTTGCGCGTCGCCGGTCACGATCAGCCCGCCGCGAATCAGAATCGCCATGGAAACTCCGCAAAAAGCTTCGCGGCGCGCTTGGGCCGCCGGTCGATCTTAGCTAGGATCGCAGCGCGAACAACAGCCCGGGGCGCGTTGCCATCATGTCGAGATCGCTGCCGATCGAGCCGCTGACTTCTGCCGCTTTCGCGCCGTTCGGCGAGGTGATCGAAACCCCGGCGGATGGCGGCAACGAGACCAATGGCGGGCTCGCCGTGCGCTATGACGAGGTCGCGAAGCTCGATCTGAACGAAGGCGGCAGCAAGCCGCTGCTGGGCATTTTTCATGTGAAGCCGACGCCGCTCCCGATCGAGGTGCGCTGGCTCGAATGCCATCCGATCGCGAGCCAGGCTTTCGTGCCGATCGGGGAACGGCCCTTCCTCGTCATCGTCGCGCCGCCGGGCGATGCGCCGGACCCGGCGCGGACCCGCGCCTTCCTGACCAACGGACGGCAGGGGGTGAACTACCGGCGCGGCACCTGGCATTTTCCCGTGATCGCGCTCGAGCGCGATACGGACTTCCTGGTGCTCGATCGCGGCGATGCCGGCGGCAACTATGCCGAGGCCTCGCTCGCGGGCGGCGCTGTTCTGAAGGTCGCACTCTAGCGAACCCTATCGATGGCGCAGGATCGCATTGCGGAACGGGGCGGGGTCCGGCTGCGCTATCGCCTGACGGGCGAAGGCACCCCCCTCCTCCTCGTCCATGGCGTCGGTTCCCGCCTCGATCACTGGCAGGAAGTGATCGAGGCGCTGGGGCCGGGCTATCGGACGCTCGCCTATGACCAGCGCGGCCACGGCCAGTCCGACAAGCCGAGCGGCCCCTACAGCCTCGAGGCGCTGGTGGGGGACCTCCAGGCGGTTGCCGACCGAAGCGGCTTTCGACGGTTCCACCTCGCCGGCTTCTCGCTCGGCGGGATCGTCGCGCAAGGCTATGCGCTTGCCCATCCGGAGCGGCTCATGAGCCTCGCTTTGATCAGCACCGTCGCGGGCCGCACGGCGGAAGAGCGCGAGGCGGTGATGCAGCGCCTGCGCATGGTGGAGAGCGGCATTCCGGGCGATCATTTCCAGAGCTCGATCGACCGCTGGTTCACCGAGGATTTCCAGCGTCGCCGGCCGGATGCGGTCGCCGCCATGGAGGAGGAGAATCGGGCGCTCGATCCCGCGGCCTATGCCGCGGCCTATCGCGTGCTGGCGACCTCCGACCTCGCCGATCGCCTGGCCGAGATCCGGGTCCCGACGCTGGTCGCCACCGGCGACGGCGATATCGGCTCCAACCCGCGCATGGCGCGGCTCATGCAGTCGCGCATTCCCGGCGCAAGGCTGGAAATCCTGCCGGGGCTCCGTCACTCGATCCTGACGGAAGCGCCGGAGCGGGTGGCGAGGCTCCTCGCCGGTTTCATCGCCTCGGTGCCCGGGTCCGGCGCCGCGGCGCGCTGACGCGAAGCGGCGCGTTCAGGCCGGCACGGAGCGGCCGAGCCAGTCCACGGCTGCCTGCACTCCGCCCTTGCCGTGCGGGATGCCGAGGGCGATGAGCCCGGTTTCGACCACGGCGAGCGTGCCCAGCACCATCGGCGCGTTGACATGGCCCATATGGGCGATGCGGATCGCCTTGCCGGTGAGCTCGCCGATCCCGATGCCGACCACCACGCCGCACTTCCTGTCGCAGAATTCGAGCAGCGGCTTCGGATCGTGCCCGTCATTCATCAGGATCGTGGTGACGGAGTTGGCGCGCTCCTTCGCCTCCAGGACGTTGAAGGCGAGCGCCTGGCCCTTCGTCCATTCACCGACCGCGCAGCGCACCGTCTCGGCCAGCAGGCGATGGCGCTCGAAGGCCGCCGGCAGCCCTTCTGCGAACAGCATGTCGAGCGCTTTGCGGAGGCCGAAAAGCAGATGCTCCGGCGGCGTGCCGCAATATTTCTGGTAATGCTCCGGGCCTTCGCGCGCGGTCCAGTCCCAGTAGGCGGTCCGGAGGCCCGCCTTCCGATGCGCCGCGATCGCCTTCGCATTGGCGGCCGCGAAGCCGAGGCCCGGCGGCAGCATCAGCCCCTTCTGCGATCCGCAGATCGCGACATCGACGCCCCATTCGTCCATCGCGAAGGGCATGGTGCCGAGCGAGGCGATGGTATCGACCATGAGGAGCGCCCCGTGACCCGCCTCGTCGATCGCGCGCCGCAGCGCCGGGATGTCATTGACGACCCCCGATGCGGTGTCGATCTGCACCACGAGGACCGCCTTGATCTCGCCCGCCTTGTCGGCCTCGAGCCGTGCCGCGAGGGCCGCCGGATCGACGGCGGCGCGATAGCTGCCGGGCAATATCTCGGTCCGGATGCCCAGCATCGCCGCCATCTCGCTCCAGCCGAGCGCGAAACGCCCGCTCTCGAGCGCCAGCAGCTTGTCGCCCTTCGAGAAGATGTTGGTGAGCGCCGCTTCCCACGCACCGTGGCCGTTCGCGGCATAGATGTAGGTCCGCCCTACCGTGCCGAAGAGTCGGCGCAGATCCTCGAGGCATGTGGTCGTCGTCTCGATCAGCGGCCCGGTATAGATGTCGACGGCCGGCCGATGCATCGCGTTGAGGACGGCGTCCGGCACGGTGGTCGGACCCGGGATGCTCAGGAACTCGCGGCCATTGCGGACGGACATGGTCGATCGCGCTCCTTGGTTCGAGCAGGATGTGGGGGAAAAGGCGAACGGAATCGCAACCTCGAGGATAGCGCATCCTAGCATTTTCCCTTGGGCGGAAGGGAGCCGCCGGTCGCGCGGATTGCGCCGGGTCTGGCTTGCGCGGATTGCATCCGGACGGGCGCGCCGGGCGGCCGGGCCCCTCCCGGAAGGCCGCGCCGCGGACCCCGGGACCGAGTTTCAATGGCCCTCGGGCATGTCGCGGGCGGGTCCTGCCGTCGCTCGCCGCGCCGTCCCCTCAGGGCATGGCGCGCTGCAGCACCATATCGACCCGATCCGGCCAGTCGGGCGCGAAGACCGGATAGCGTGTCGTGGTGACGAAGAGCGCCTGGCCGTCGGCCGAGAGCGTCGCGCGGAGGGCATAGCTGTGGCCCGGTTGCAGCGATGCCGGATCGGTCTTGAGCTCGAACGGGATCGGCACCTGATGGGTGACGACGATGGTGCGCTCGGCGATGACCTCCGACGGCGCGTCGGCGAGCGACACATCCTCGATCCGGACATCGAGCCGCGCATTCGGGGGCAGCGCCATGCGCTCGCGATAGGTGACGCTGCCGCGCACCAGCCCGTCCCGCGCTTCGGCCGGCCGGAAGCGCGAGGGCGCCGCCTTGCCCTTGGCGTGGAGCAGGAGGAAGCCATGTGCGTCGATCTCGTAGCGCTCGGTCGCCGCGAGCGCGTCGAAATAGCGCCGCTCCTGATCCATGATCGCAGGCGCGCAGGCGCGCATGGTGGAAATGATCTCGCCGAGGGCGAGCCTGTCGCCGGTCTCGGTCGCCCGCCCGCCCATGAGGTTGCAGCCGCTCGCGCCGCCTATACCGCCCGTCTCGTCGAAATTGAGGGTGACATAGCTGTTGTCGATGATTCCGCCGCCGGCGATGTCCTCCGCCACCCAGTAGCTGGGGAACAGCCTGCCGGGTGTGGCGCCCGCCTCGGGGGCTTCGGCCTGGTGCGCGCAGGCGACGAGGAGCGCCGCGGCGAGAAGCGATCCCGCAAGGGCGGCGAGGCGGCGAGAGCGCGATGTCATGGTCCGATCCTTCGCATTTCCGGTCCTGCGGGAAATCTTAGCAGATGCCGGCAGTTGCTTGGCGACAGGATCGGCGAGTTCGTTTGTCGGAAGCTCGTTTCGACGCCCTCCGGGCCGGGGCCGCGGCAACCGGACGGCCGCATGGGCGATATCGCTCCTCCGCGCGGGTGGAACCGGAGCCGGCAGACGCCATTGATGGGGACGCAACCATTTTGGGGAGTATCGCCCGTGGGTCGTGGAATCCTGCTCTGGCTGCTCGGCGTGCCCATTCCGATCATCATCATTCTCGCGCTGCTGTTCCACTGAGGGAGGGGGGCATGGCAAGAACGGTCGTGGAAGGCGCCTATGCGGCGCCGGCCATCGCAACGCTACCGGCCGCGCGAAGCGGCACCGCCTGGGGCGCCATCATCGGCGGCGCCATGGCGGCGACCGCGGTTGCGGTCATCCTCATGCTGCTCGGATCGGGGCTCGGCCTCACCATCGTCTCGCCCTGGGATTATGCCGGCGTCACGGCAACGACCTTCGCCGTCTCGACCATGATCTGGCTCATCGTGACGCAATGGTTCTCGGCGGCGATCGGCGGCTATATCGCCGGTCGGCTGCGGACCCGGTGGGATATTCCGGCGGATGAGGTGTTCTTCCGGGATACCGCACACGGCTTCATCACCTGGGCCTTGTCTACGCTGATCGTTGCGGGACTCCTGACCTCCAGCATGGCCGCCATCACCGGTGCCGCCACCCAGGCCGCGGCGACAGTTGCGGCGGGCGGTGCCGCCGGCGGCGCCATTGCAGCCGCGCAGGGTGCGGACGAAACGGGCGCGCCAACGGCCTCGGCCGAGCCTGGGGCGACCGACATGACCGGCTATCTCGTCGATCGGCTGTTCCGCGTGCCCTCGCCGCCGGGCGTCGGCGCGCCGATGACGGCGGCCGAATCCCGCGCGGAGACGCAGCGCATTCTCGCCACCGGCGTGATCGGCGAGATCGCCGCAGAGGATCGCGCCTATCTGGTAAAGATCGTCGCCAACCGCGCCGGCGTCTCGCCGGCGGAGGCAGAGAACCGTGTCGCCGCCGCGATCCAGCGCATCGAAGCGGCGAAGGCCGAGGCGCAGGCGGCGGCGGACGAGGCGCGCAAGGTCGCCGCCAGCATGGCGATTCTGGGCGCGCTCGCGCTGGTGATCGGCGCCTTCATCGCCAGCGCCGCGGCAGCGCTCGGCGGTCGGCTCCGCGACGATCCGACTCGCTGAGTCGATACCGATTCCTGGATTCGCGTAAGGCGCTTCTCCCCCGCATCGGGAGAAGCGCCTTTCCTTTCGGCGCGCTTCGCTAGTTCGCGTTCCTCTCGAGCCATTCCTTCATCTCGAGGATCTCCTGCGTCTGGGCGTCGATCACCTTCCGGGCGAGCTCTCTCGCCCACGCGTTGTCGCCATAGGCAAGCTCGGTTTCCGACATGGCAATCGCGCCCTGGTGATGGGCGATCATGCCGCAGACGAAGGCGACGTCCGCATCCGCCTGCATCATTCCCTGCATCATGTCGCGGTCCATCCGCATCATGCCTTCCATCGATTCCTTCTGATGGTCCCGCAGGTCCGCCATGCTGCCGGAAGAATGGCCCGAGGGCGAAGACACTCCGGCGCTGCGGCAGGTTTCCGGGTAGAGGCGTGCGGCGTCATCGCCGCTCTCGGCGCGCGCCAACGATCCGACGCCCGCGAGCATGACGCCGAGCATGACGATCGGGATCAATTTTCTCATAGCCGCTCCTCCGAGGCTTCCGCCCGGCGCCTGGGGCCGGACATCGGCCTCTTTTCTGCAACCTTCCCCGGCAGGAAGGTCAAGACGCGAAAGCGCCGCCGCGGGGCGTGCGAGACATCGTCCGAAAATGCCACATCGCCCCCATTGACAGCCGCCCGGTGCGGTTCTTATAGATAACCATATGGTTAAGTATCAATCGCCCGACCTGGACCGCACCTTCGCCGCGCTCGCCGACCCGACGCGCCGGGCGCTCCTCGCGCAGCTCGAGGCGGAGAGCCTCTCCGTGACGGCGCTCGCCAAGCCCCTGCCGATGTCGCTCCCGGCCGTGATGAAGCATCTCGATGTGCTGGCGGCGGCGGGGCTCATCGCCCGCCGCAAGACGGGCCGCACCGTCCGCTGCAGCCTGACGGCACGCCCCATGGAGGACGCGGTGGCGTGGCTCGAGCGCTATCGGCGCTTCTGGTCCGGCCAGCTCGATCGTCTCGCCGCCTTCCTGGAGGAGGACGCATGCCCGCCAAAGCCGCTGCCGCTGTCAAACCCAGCCTTACCCTCAAGCGACGCTTCGCCGCGTCGCCGGAAAGACTCTACGCCGCCTGGACGGAGCCGGAAAAAATGATGCGCTGGTGGGGCCCGGCCGGCGCCGTGACGCTCCATGCCGAGGCCGATCCGCGTGTCGGCGGGCGCTATCGCGCCATCTTCCGCACGCCGGACGGCGAGGAGCATGACGTGAGCGGCGTCTATCGCGAGGTCGAGCGCCCGCGAAAGCTGGTCTTTAGCTGGGCCTGGCGCAGCACGCCGGAGCGGGAATCGCTGGTGACCGTCACCTTCAAGCCGGACGGCGACGGCACGCTGCTGACCTTGCTGCAGGAGCAGTTCTTCGACGAGAAGGCCCGCGACGATCACCGCGAAGGCTGGGGCGAGGGTCTCGACAATCTCGAAGCCTACATCGCCGCCAGCCGATAGCCCGCCGCCCGTTCGCAACGATCCGAAAGGAGTTTCCCATGGAACCGCACAAGATCGTCTCCCGCGAGGAATGGCTCGCGGCGCGCAAGGCGCTGCTGGCGAAAGAGAAGGCGCAGACCCGCGCCCGCGACGCGCTCGCCCGCGAGCGGCGCGAGCTCCCCTGGGTCCGCATCGACAAGCCCTATCGCTTCGAGGGCGTCGACGGCAAGGAGACGCTCGCCGATCTCTTCCAGGGCCGCAGCCAGCTCGTGCTGCAGCATTTCATGTTCGGCCCCGACATGAAGGAAGGCTGCGTCGGTTGCTCCTTCGGCGCCGATCATGTGGATCCGGCACGTCGGCATTTCGAGCAGCGCGACGTGAGCTTCGTCGCCGTCTCGCGCAAGCCGCTGGCTGCGATCGACAGCTTCAAGAAACGCATGGGATGGCGCTTCAAATGGGTGTCGTCGCTCGGCAGCGACTTCAATTACGACTTCAACGTCTCCTTCCGTAAGGAGGACCTCGCCGCGGGCAAGGTCTTCTACAATTACGAGATGGTGGAATCGACGAGCGAGGAGCTCTCCGGCATCAGCGTCTTCTGCAGGAACCCGGCTGGCGAGATCTTCCACACCTATTCCAGCTATGGCCGCGGCGACGAGATCCTGAGCGGCGCCTATATGTATCTCGACCTGGTGCCGAAGGGCCGCGACGAGGACAGGCTTCCCTATCCGCAGGCCTGGTGGCGCCATCACGACCGCTACGAGACGGAGGGACCGGCGCCGAAGGATGTCATCCCCCTCGTCGGGTCCTGCTGCGGATAGCGGGCGCCGGCCTCGAGCGCGACGCCGGGGCCCGCCCATCCCGACGCTGACGCGTCGCGCTGCCGCGCCGATCCTCCGTTCCCGCAGGTCCTCGTCGCGGCCCTCTACGCCTCGGGCGGCGATTCCGCGGTTGCCAGCAGCTTGTCGATCATCGACCGGGCTTCCGCGACGGCTGCCGCCTTGCCGGGTTTGCAGGCGACATCATTGCCCGGGCGCGGGACCGGCTGGTCCGGCATGGCGGGATAGATCTGCACCTGCCACAGCGATGTCTGCTCCCGGATAGAGAGGGTATAACCGCGATATTGGGTCGATTCGGCGTGCATGCGGGCACCTGGACTGCAGACTGCGCCTTGAGGGGTATCAAACCCGTTTCGAGGCTGCGGTTCCGAAGGAAGCGCCCGCCGCGGGTTCCGGCGCGACGGCGGCCTTACGGGGCGTGGCGGGCGGCCGCCACGGCGTCGGCGAGCAGCGCCTTGTAACGCACATGGGGCGGCCTCGCCCCATGGGTGAGGAGCACCCGCCGCACGGCGGGCGCCGTGCCGGTGAGATAGACGGCCGCGCCGTGCCGGCGTGCCTTGCGGGCAAAGCCTGCGATCGTCGCCGCGGCCGTCGAATCGACGATCGGCACGGCCGAAAAATCGACCACATAGGCCTTGGGGTGCTCGCCGATCCGGTCGATCGCCGCGGCGACGCTCGCGGCGGCGCCGAAGAAGAAGGCGCCGGAGATCCGATAGACCACGATGTCGGGGTCACTTGCGAGCGACGCATCGTAAGGCTGCCGGCCGTTTCCGTTCGCGCTGTCGGCCGCGTCCGGCGCGATGACCGGCAAGGGGCGCTCGACCTCTACCGCCTGGGCCATCCGATGGAGGAAAAGGAGCGTGCCGAGGCCGAATCCGACGAGGATGCCTTCGGTCAGATCGCGGAAGACCACCAGCAGGAACGTCGCAAGCAGCACGATCGCATCGCCCCAGGAGGCGCGGATCAGGATCGCGAACTCGGTCTTCTCCGCCATGTTCCAGGCGACCACGGCGAGCACCCCGGCAAGGGCGGCGAGCGGGATGAAGCTCGCCAGCGGTGCCGCCACCAGCATGAAGAGCAGCAGGAAGAGCGAGTGCAGCATGCCGGCAACCGGCCCGCGCGCGCCGGCCCGCACATTGGTCGCAGTGCGGGCGATCGTTCCGGTAACGCAGATGCCCCCGAAGAGGGCGGACGCCATGTTGGCGGCGCCCTGCGCGACGAGCTCGGCGTTGGAGCGATGCCGGCGGCCCGTCATGCTGTCGGCGACGACCGCGGAGAGCAGGCTTTCGATGCTGCCGAGCAGCGTGAAGGAAAGCGCCGCCGGCAGCACCGCGACGACCTTTTCGAGCGAGAGCGGCGGGAGATGCGGCAGCGGGAGCGAGCTCGGAATGCCGCCGAAGCGGGAGCCGATCGTCTCGACCGGCAGTCCGATCGCCCAGGCGAGCGTCGCCGCGAGCGCGACCGCGATGAGGAAGCCCGGCCAATGCGGACGCAACCGCCGCAGCAGGAGGATGACGCCGATGGCCAGCGCTGCGGTCGCGACGGCCGCGAGGTTCGCGGTCGGCAATGCCGCGCCCAGCGCGCCGAGCTTCGGCAGGAGCGGGCCCGGCTCGGGGCCCGACAAGGTCAGGCCGAAGAGATCCTTGATCTGGCTTGCGAGGATGATGACGGCGATGCCGGCGGTGAAGCCGACCGTCACCGGAAAGGGGATGTATTTGATGAAGATGCCGAGCCGGAGAAAGCCTGCCAGCAGAAGGAAGATGCCGGAGAGGAAGGTGGCGAGGATCAGCCCGTCGACGCCGTGCGCCAGCACCGTCGCGGCGACGAGGACGATGAAGGCGCCGGCGGACCCGCCGATCTGGAAGCGGCTGCCGCCGAGGGCCGAGACGACGAACCCGCCGACGATGG
>CAZMUZ010000057.1:0-22871 GCA_964569315.1 uncultured Rhodospirillaceae bacterium
GGCGGGAATTGGTCATGTGGGTGTGGACCGCGTCGGTGCCGTCGAAATCCGGCCCGGCGCCCGAGCCGCCGCAGATCGTCTCGTAATATTGGTGCCGCGTATTGCCGAAGGTGAGGTTGTTCATGGTGCCCTGCGAGGCCCCCATCACGCCGAGCGCGCCATAGAGCGTGTCGGTGATGACTTGCGAGGTCTCGACATTGCCGGCCACCACGGCTGCCGGGTAGCGCGGGCTCAGCATCGAGCCCTCCGGGATGACGATCCGGAGCGGCTTGAGGCAGCCCTCGTTCATCGGGATATGGTCGTCGACGAGCGTGCGGAACACATAGAGCACCGCCGCGCGGCAGACCGCCGAAGGCGCGTTGAAATTGGTGTCCTGCTGCGGGCTGGTACCGGTGAAATCCACCACGCCCGAGCGGGTTTCGCGGTCGATCGAGACGGTGACCGAGATCCGGCTGCCATCGTCGAGCGGATAAGCGAACTTGCCGTCCTTCAGGACCGAGATCACCCGCCGCACCTGCTCCTCGGCATTGTCCTGCACATGGCCCATATAGGCCCAGACGACATCGAGCCCGTACATCGCCACCATGTTGCGCAGCTCCTGCGCGCCCTTCTCGTTGGCGGCGATCTGCGCGCGGAGGTCGGCGACATTCTGGTCGGGGTTGCGCGCCGGGTATTTCCCCGAGCCGAGCAGGTCGCGCATCGCCTGCTCGCGAAAATGTCCGCGCTCGACGAGCTGGAAATCGTCGATCAGCACCCCTTCCTGCTCGACCGTCTTGCTGTCTGGCGGCATGGAGCCCGGCGTGAGCCCGCCGATATCGGCATGATGGCCACGGCTCGCGACATAGAAGAGAAGCTTGCTGCCGGCCGCATCGAACACCGGCGTCACCACGGTCACGTCCGGCAGATGCGTGCCGCCGTTATAGGGCGCGTTCAGCACGAACACGTCGCCGGCACCCATGGTCTGGCTGCGGCTCCTGATGACGGTGCGGATGCTTTCGCCCATCGAGCCCAGATGCACCGGCATGTGCGGCGCGTTCGCGATGAGCTGGCCCTCGCGGTCGAAGATCGCGCAGGAGAAGTCGAGCCGTTCCTTGATGTTGACCGAATAGCTCGTCTTCTCGAGCGTCGAGCCCATCTGCTCGGCGATCGACATGAAGAGGTTGTTGAAGACCTCCAGCATCACCGGATCGACCTTGGTGCCGACCGCGGCGGTGCGCGCCAGCGGCACCACGCGGGTCATCACCAGATGGCCGTGCTTCGTGAACTCCGCCTGCCAGCCCGGCTCGACGATATTGGTGCCGATCGCCTCGGTGACGATGGCGGGACCGTCGATGCGATCGCCCGGATGGAGGTCGGCGCGATCATAGACCGGCGTCTCCGCCCCGCTGCCCCCGGCGCGCATCTGGACGCGCGCGCGCGGCGCCAGCGCCGTCTTGCGCGGTGCCGTCTCGAGTACCACATCCTCGACCGATTCCGTGCGGCCGATCGCCTCGACCGAGACGGCTTCGACGATATGGGCCTTCTCCGGCACGACGAAGCCGTAGCGCTGGCGATGCGCCGTCTCGAACCGCTCGACGATGGCCGCCGCGTCGCCGGCCTCCACCACCAGCGCGGCGTCGGTGCCTTCGTAGCGCAGATGGATGCGCCGGATGAGGCGGATGTCCGCGTCGGCGATGCCCTGCTGCGCGATCTCCTGCCGGGTTTCGGCCTCGAGTGCCTGGTACCGCGGCTCGAGCGCCGCGACCGCGGCATCGGCGAGCCGCGCCTCGACAGCCGCCTCGCGCATGGCCCGCACGTCGGCGAGGCCCATGCCATAGGCGGAGAGCACGCCGGCCAGCGGATGGAGAAATATCTTCGTCATGCCGAGCACGTCGGCGATGAGGCAGGCATGCTGGCCGCCCGCCCCGCCGAAGCAGCAGAGCGTGTAGCGCGTCACGTCGTAGCCGCGCTGGATCGAGATTTCCTTGATGGCGTTCGCCATGTTCTCGACCGCGATGGTGAGGAAGCCCTCGGCCACCGCCTCCGGCGTCCGCCGCGTGCCGGTGGCCTCGGCGATCCTGTCCGCGAGCTCGACGAACTTCCGGCGCACGATCGCAACATCGAGCGGCTGGTCGCCGTCCGGGCCGAAGATCCGCGGGAAAAAATCGGGCTGCAGCTTGCCCAGCATGACGTTGCAGTCGGTGACGGTGAGCGGCCCGCCGCGCCGGTAGCAGGCGGGTCCCGGATCGGCGCCGGCCGATTCCGGTCCGACCCGGAAGCGCGCCCCGTCGAAGAAGAGGATCGATCCGCCGCCGGCCGCCACGGTATGGATCTGCATCATCGGCGCGCGCATCCTGACACCCGCGACCTGGGTCTCGAAGGCGCGCTCGTACTCGCCGCTGAAATGCGACACGTCGGTCGAGGTGCCGCCCATGTCGAAACCGATGATCCGGTCGAAGCCGGCGCCGAGCGAGGTCTCGACCGCGCCGACGATGCCGCCGGCGGGGCCGGAGAGGATGCAGTCCTTGCCCTGGAAGAGCCGCGCATCGGTGAGGCCGCCGTTCGACTGCATGAACATGAGCCGGGCGGCGCCGAGATCGCCCGCGATCCGGTCCACATAGCGGCGCAGCAGCGGCGAGAGGTATGCGTCCACCACCGTCGTATCGCCGCGGCCGACGAGCTTCATCAGCGGGCTCACGCGATGGCTGACCGAGACCTGCGTGAAGCCGATCTCCGCCGCGAGCTCGGCCAGGCGCCTCTCGTGCTCCGTGTGGCGATAGCCGTGCATCAGCAGGATCGCGACCGCGCGGATGCCGTCGCGATAGGCGGCATCGAGGCCACTTCGCGCCGCGTCGAGCGCGAGCGGCACCAGCACCTCGCCCTCCGCCGTTACCCGCTCCTCGACCTCGAGCACGCGCTCATAGAGGAGCTCAGGCAGCTTGATCTGGCGCGCGAAGATGTCGGGGCGGTTCTGGTAGCCGATGCGGAGCGCGTCGGCGAAGCCGCGCGTCACGACGAGAAGCGTCCGGTCGCCCTTGCGCTCCAGCAGCGCATTGGTGCCGACCGTGGTGCCCATCTTGACCGCCGCGATGGCGGCGTCCGGGATCTTCTCGCCCGGCTTCAGCGCGAGAAGGTCGCGGATGCCCTGGATCGCGGCGTCGCGATAGCGCTCGGGATTCTCGGAGAGCAGCTTGTGGGTGACGAGGCTGCCGTCGGGACGGCGCGCCACCACGTCGGTGAAGGTGCCGCCGCGATCGATCCAGAACTGCCAGCGCCCCGCGCCGGCCCCGCCATCCGCCATGATGCCCGCCTTGCTCGTCTTTGCGCCGGGCGCGCAAAAACGCGCCGGCGGCGGGCGAGTTTAATGCTTGCGGCGCATCGTGCCAGAGGAAATCAGGATGCCGGGAAAGCGAGCCGCAGAGGCCCGCCTTCTGCCGCCGTCAGGCGCTGCGGCGAAGCGGGTCCACGGCCGGCGCGTCGGCGGCGGTGTCGGCGGCCGGTTCCTCGCCGAGCGGCCGCGGCACATCGACCAGCGCGCGCGTGAGATGGCCGATCCGCTCGATGATCTCGGCAACCGGCGAGGCGCTCATGAGGCCGGCCGTTTCCGTGTCGTCGCTCGCGGCCTCGACGGCAGCGGCATGCTCGGCGACCGTTTCGGCGTCGAGCTCTCCGGCGCTCACATCCTCGAAGCGCGCCGGGAAGGAGATCATCTGGCCCATCGCCGGCGCCGCCTCGGCGGGCTCTTCCCCGACGATCGCCGCCGCGCGGTTCGCGAGATCCTGCATGGTCGCGGCCAGCGTCTCTTCGCCGCCCGCCTCGATCGCGAGCAGGAGGTCCTGCAGCATCGCCTTCACCTGATCATACTCGGATTTCAACCGGGCGATCTCGGCGACATAGACCTCGATTTCCTGCTGGCGGTGCGCCCATCGCTGCTCGATCCGATCCATGAGGTCGACGAGCCGCGCGCCGTGTTTTCCCTGTTCCGCGCCCAAGGCGCCGAAACGCCGTTCCGCCCGCTCGACCCGCTGCTGCAATTGCGCGAGATCCGTCATCGCATCCTCCAACGCCGGTCCCGCGACGCGCGGGGCCTCCCGAAGGAGACTTCACGCCAACACGGTTTAACAATGATTAACGCCGCGCGCCGGGGCGGATTTCCGCCCGGATTTTTTTCGACGGCGCCGCGCAGTCTTTGTCGCCGCGACAGGCCGCCCGCTACCGGAACTCGCGAAGCGCCGCGATCACCTCGGCAATGACCGTCGGCCAGTCATGGGCGACCGGCTGGCGGAAGAGCCGCGCCGAGGGATACCAGGGGCTGTCGCTGCGGCCGCGCAGCCAGCGGAAATCGGCCGGTTCCGGCAGCAGCAGCCAGACCGGCTTGCCGAGCGCGCCGGCAAGATGCCCGACCGAGGTATCGACGGTGATGACGAGGTCGAGCGCCGAGACGAGGGCCGCCGTGTCGGCGAAATCGCCGAGCGCCGCCGAGATGTCCCGCACCTGGCGGTCGAGCCCCGCCGCGGCGAGTTCGCCCGGCTCGAGGTCCTTCATCAGCGCCACATAGCCGGCGGGTCTCGAATCGAACATCGCTTTCACCACCGCGGCCGGCACGGAGCGGCGGTGATCGGCGCTGTATTTCCGGTTGCCCTTCCAGCAGACGCCGATCCAAGGTCGGGGCAGGTCCGCGAGCCGCTCTCGCCAGGCGGCGACCGCGGCGCTGTCGGCGCCGAGATAAGGCAGGTTCTGCGGTATGGTCTCGACCGTCGTCCCCAGCACATGCGGGAAGCTCATCACCGGGATCTGCAGATCGATGTCGGAAAGCCCGAGGCCGCGCGGCATCAGCATGCGCACGCCGGCGAGGCTCTGGCAGAGCCGCAGCAGCTCCTTCTGCACCTCGAGCGTCACGATGGCGCCGAGCTTGGCGACGATCGGCACATAGCGGAGGAACTGGATCGAATCGCCGAACCCCTGCTCGGTATGGACGAGCAGCCGCTTGCCGGCGATGGGCCCGCCCTCGCAGCGCGGCCAGGGGAAATTGCGCCGTTCGGCGATGAGCGCGGCCTTCTCGGTCTTCCAGCGCCACTCGTACTCGGCCCAGCCCGCGCGATAGTCGCCCTTCTGCAGCAGGGCGTGGGAAAGGTTCCAGTGCGCGCTCACATGCCGCGGGTTCTGCGCCAGCGCCCGGCGGTAGCTTGCGATGGCGCGGTCGGGATCGCCGAGGCGGTAGAGCACGCCGCCGAGATTGGCCATGGCATCCGCATGGTCGGGCTTGCGCTGCAGCACCTCTTCGAAGATCGCCGCCGCCTCCTCCAGCCGTTCCACATCGCTGAGCGCAGCGGCGACGAGGACCGTGGTGTCGATATTGTCCGGCGCCATCGCCTGGGCGCGCTGCGCCACCTCGAGCGCCGCCTCCGGCAGGCGCCGGTCGCGCAGGATGCCGCCGAGCTCGACGAGGAAGAAGGAATCCTTCGGGAATCGTTCGACGAAGCGGCGGGCCTCGGCCTCGGCTTCCTCGAACCGGCGCGCCCGCCGAAGCGCCGCCAGCAGGCGCCCGGCCACCTGGCGGTCGTCGGGTTTGAGACGGCTCAGATCGCGCAGCGGGTCGGCGGCTTCCGCGATCCGTTCCAGCCCCCAGAGCGCCTTCGCCCGCCCCTCGGCCGCCGCGAGATTGCCGGGATCGAGCGTGGCCGCCCGCGCGAAACGCTCGGCGGCGCCGGCGAGGTCGCCCTGCTGCTGGAGCACCAGACCGAGGTTGCAGAGGGCCTCGACATAATCCGGCGCGAGCGCGACCGCGCGCTCGAGCGCCTGCCGGGCCGCCGCCTTGTCGCCCGCGTTCGAGCGCAGCACACCGAGCAGGTGCCAGGCCTGCGCGTGATCGGGCGCGGCCGAAACCAGCGTCTCCAGAATCTGCCGGGCCCGGGCCGCATCGCCCTTGTTGTAGAGGGCGACCGCTTCCTCGAAGCGATCCGCTGTCATTGCGCCTTTGCTTCGCGCTCGAGCGCCTGCCGCAACGCTTCGATCTCGGGCGCCCAGCCGCCGGGGGCCGTCTGCCGGAAGAGGCGCATCGTCGGGTACCAGGGCGAGTCGGTGCGCTTCAGCATCCAGCGGAAATCGGGGATATAGGGGATCAGCGTCCAGACCGGACGCGCGAGCGCGCCCGCAAGATGCGCGATCGAGGTATCGACCGAGATCACCAGGTCGAGCGCCTGGATGAGCGCGGCGGTATCCACGAAATCGCCGATCTCCGGCGCCGGGTCCAGCACGCGGCTGGCGAAGCCGGCGGGACCGAGCTGACCTTCGCCGGGGCCCTTCTGCAGGCTGACGAAGCTCACGCCCTTCGCGGCGAGCAGCGGCGCCATCGCGGCGAGCGGCACCGAGCGATTGCTGTCGTTCGAGTTCTGCGGATTGCCCTGCCAGCAGAGCCCGATCCGTTTGCCGGGCAGGCCCGCGATCCGCTCTTTCCAGTGCGCGACCCGATCCGGCGGCAGGGTGACGTAGGGCACCTCGGCCGGGATCGTCTCGAGCGCGGTGCCCATGACGAAGGGCATGCTCATCAGCGAGATGGTGTAGTCGGTCGGCGGCACCGGCTCCTCGGTCGTGGTGACCGCCTGGACGCCGGCGAAGCAGGCGGCGAGGTTGCGCAGGACCGGCCGGACCTGCGCCGTCACGATGGCGCCGCGATCGGCGGCGAGCTTCGCGTAGCGGAGGAAATGGATCGTGTCGCCGAGCCCCTGCTCCGGCAGCAGCAGCAGCCGCTTGCCGGCGAGCTCGGCCGGGGTCGGATGCTTCGGCATCCCCCGCCGCTTGCCGCCATAGAAGAAGGAGGATTGGTAGCGCCACTCATATTGAGCGAAGCCCTCTGCGATATGACCGAGCTTCAGCAGCGTCATGGCGCGATTCCACCGCGCATCGACATAGTTCGGGTCGCAATCGAGCGCCGTGTTGAAGGCCTCGAGCGCCTCCGCCGCCCGCCCGAGCTTGCTAAGGGCGAGCGCGAGGTTGGTGTGGCCCAGTGCCAGCCGCGGATCGAGCGCGATCGCGCGTTGGGCCTCCGCTATGGCGGCATCGAACTCCTCATCCTTCCTCAGGGAAGCGGAGAGGACGGCATGGGCGTGAGCGTTCGTCCCGTCGAGTGCGAGCGCGCGGTCGACGAGCGCGCGGCCTTGCGCATTGCCGCCGAGCGCCAGCAGCAGCCCCGCCAGCCGCGAATGGGCGGCCGAACTCTTCGGGTCGGCCTCGAGGGCGCTGCGCAGCAGCGGTTCCGCCGCGCGGAGATCGTTCTCCGCCATGTGGAGATGACCGAGCTCGGTCAGGATCCGGCTGTCGCGCGGATCGAGCTTGAGGGCGCGCTGCAACGCCTTGATGGCGACCCCGTTGTCGCCGGCGGCGCGGGCGGCTCGCGCGAGGGTGCGCCAGAGCCCGACATCCTCCGGCAGCAGCGCTGCCGCGCGTTTCAGCGGTCGCACCGCCTCGGCCGGGCGGCCGAGATCGAGCAGAAGCCGGCCGAGATTGGTCTGCGCGCCCGAATCCTCCGGCGCGAGGGCGACGGCCTTCTCGAGCGCCGCGAGGGCGCCCGGCTTGTCGCCTTCGAGCGAGCGCAGCACGCCTGCGAGATACCAGGCCTTGCCGTTGCGCGGCTCCGTCCCGAGCACCGCCTCGACCACGGTGCGCGCCGCGGCATTCTCCCCGCGCTGGTAGCGCGCGATCGCGTCGTCGAGCTGCGGCTGTGTCATGAGGCCCGTTCCCGCGAGATCGCCTCCGCCGGGAAGCTCGACCGCAGCTCCGCCCCGATCGCGGCCACCACGCTCGCCCAGTCGCGGCGCTTTGGCTGCCGGAAGAGGCGATGATGCGGATACCAGGGCGAGTCCGCGCGATCGAGGAACCAGCGGAAATCGGTGATATGCGACAGCATGATCCAGGCCGGCCTGCCGAGCGCCCCGGCGAGATGGCCGACCGCGCTGTCGATGGTGACGACGAGATCGAGATTGTCGACGAGCGCCGCCGTGTCGGCGAAGTCGCCCAGATCCTCCGTCCAGTCCACGATCCGGTTGCCGAAGCCGCCGGCGAGGATCTGCTCGCTGCCCTGTCCCTTCTGCAGGCTGACGAAGGAGGCGGAATGGTCGAGCAGCGGCGCCAGGGCCGCGAGCGGCAGCGAGCGATTGCGGTCGTCGCGATAGCGGGGATTGCCCTGCCAGACGAGCCCGATCCAAGGCCGCGGCAGCGCGGTCAGCCTGACCTGCCAGCGCCGGCGGGCCTCCGGCTCCGCCGCCAGATAGGGAATCCGCGCCGGGATCGTGTCGGCGCGCGTGCCGCAATATTGCGGCATGTCCATGAGCCGGACCTCGAAATCGACCTTCTCGCCGGGCTCCTTCGCCTCGACGATGCGGTCCGCGCCGCTGAGGCTCGCGAAGAGCCGCCGCAGGCTCGGCGGGCAATCGACCAGCACCCGCGCGCCGCGCTCGGCGGCGATTTCGGCATAGCGCGCGAACTGGATGATGTCGCCCATGCCCTGCTCGCGCAGGATGAGCAAGGTCCTGCCTTCGAGCGGTTGGCCTTCCCAGCGCGGCGCATGCATCTCGGGGCCGAGCGACGCCAGGGTTTCGGTGCGGGTGCGCCAGCCATATTCGCGCCAACCCGCTTCGTAGTCGCCGCGCTTCAGGAGCCCGAGCGCGAGATTGGCGTGGATTCCCGCATCCTCCGGCACGGCTGCGACGCCGCGCTGCCAGGCCTCGATGGCCTCGTCGTTCCTGCCATGCGCATGAAGGATGTGGCCGAGCGCGTTATAGCCGTTGCCGTGCGTCGGATCGCACTGGATCGCCCGCTCGGCGGTTTGCCGGGCGAGCTCGAACTGTTCGAGGCCGCCGAGCGAATAGGCGAGGTTGGCGAACGCGGCGGCGCTCTCCGGGCGAAGCTGCAGCGCCCGCTCGAAGGCGCGGCAGGCTTCCTCGTAGCGGTCCATCTCGTTCAGCAGGTTGCCGAGCGTATTGTGGCACTCGGCATCGTCGGGCAGGAGCCGTGCCTCGCGCTGACGCAGCTCGAGGGCTTCGCCCCGCTTGCCGAGCTTCTGCAGCAGCCCCGCGAGATTGCGCAGCGGCTCGAGCGCGGTCGGGTCCTGCGCGAGGGCGCGCCGGTGCATCGCCTCGGCCTCGGCATGGCGCCCCTCCTCCTGCAGCACGGCGCCGAGATTGACCACGGCCGGCAGATAGTCGGGCTTGAGCGCAAGGGCGCGGGTGAAATCCTCGATCGCTCCCGGCAACAGGCCCCGCTTATGGCGAACGCGGCCGCGCTGGAAATGCAGCCGCGGATTATCGGGATCGAGCGCGATCGCCCGGTCATAGGCGGCCTCGGTCGCGTCGGCGGGACGCTCGAGCGCCTGCAGCAGCGCCGCTTCGTGCCGGGCGGCGTTCGCATGGCGCGGCTCGAGCGCGAGCGTCGCCTGGAACGCGGCCAGCGCCTCTTCCGACCGCCCCTGATCCTTCAGTACGTTGGCGAGATTGTACTGCGCCGTGATCGATTTGGGGTCGAGCGCCGCCGCGGCGCGGAACTGCCGCTCCGCCTCGGCGAAGCGCTTCAACGAGGCATAGGCGGCGCCCAGGTTGCAGAGCGTGGCGAAATCGTCGGGCTTGAGCGCGGCCGCCCGTTCGAGAAGGCCGATCGCCTCTTCCTGCCGCCCGGTCTCGAAGCAGAGGACGCCGAGCCCGTGCAGCGCCTGCCACTCGTCCGGATGGCGCACCAGCACGATGCGATAGAGCCGCTCGGCGGTGACGCGGTCGCCGGCCTGATGCTTGTCCAGCGCTTCCCGCACGCTCATGAGGAATGCTCCCCGGCACGAAATTCCCGTCGATAGCTGGCGAACGCCGCGCCGAGTTCGGCGAGCGGCTCTTCCCACCGGTCCTTTCGCCGTTGTCGGAAAAGGCGGTGGTGCGGGTACCACGGGCTATCGGTCCGGCCCGCGAACCAGCGGAAATCGTTGGAGAAGGGGAGCAGCAGCCAGACCGGCTTGCCGAGCGCGCCGGCCAGATGGCCGACCGCGGTATCGACGCAGATCACGAGATCGAGCGACGCGACCAGGGCGGCGCTGTCGGCGAAATCGACGAACTCTTCCGTCCAGTCGCGAATGCGGGGCTCCAGCCCCTGGGCCGCGATCTGCTCGCTGCCATGGCCCTTTTGCAGGCTGACGAGGCTAGCGCTCTCGGCCAGTGCCGGCATCAGGCTCTTCAGCGCGATCGAGCGCTGCGCATCGCTCCGGTGCAGCGTGCTGCCCTGCCAGGCGAGGCCGATCCAGGGGCGCGGCAACCCGTCGAGGCGCTTCCGCCAGCTTTCGATGCGGTCCGGTGCCGCGCGAAGATAGGGCACAGCCGCCGGAATCTGCATTTGGCGGCTCACGGAGAGATAGGGGAGGCTCAGCAGCGGCGCCTGATAGTCGATCGTCCCGATCGGCCCGTCCGTAGGAATTGCCGCGGCGAGACCTTCCATATCGTTCAGCAGCCGGGCGAGCGCCGGCTGCACCTCGGCGATCGCGCGCGCCCCCTCGTGCGCCAGGAGCGCGGCGTAGCGGACGAACTGGATCGTGTCGCCGAATCCCTGCTCCCATTGCAGCAGGATCGTCTTGCCGGCGAGCGGCTCGCCCGTCCAGGTGGGAGCCACAACGCGCCGGCGGTGTTTCTGGAACCGCTCGGTCCGCCAGCGCCATTCGAACTCGCGCCAGCCTTCCTCGAAGCGCTCCATTCGGAGGAGGTGGATACCAAGATTGAAATGCGCATCCGCGTCGCCAGGCGCCGCTTCAACGCCCTGGCGCTGTGCCAGCAAGGCTTCCTCGTCGCGTCCTTGATCGGAAAGCAGGATCGCGAGATTGCTGAAATAGCGGCGCTGCGGATCGAGCGCGATCGCCTTGCGGATCGCCCGCTCCGCCGCCTCGAAGCGTTCGAGCTCGGCCAGCGCCGAGCCATAGTTGTTCCATGCCTCGGAGGAGTCCGGCTCCCGCTCGACCAACTGCGCCAGCAGAGCGAGGGCTCGATGAGGGTCGCCGGCGCGGATGCCGAGCGAGCCGGCCTGGAACATCGCTTCGTGGTTGGCGGGGTCGGCCGCGAGCGCCGCTTCGAAATGTGCGAGGGCGGCCTTGTGGTTCTCGCCTGCGATCTCCGCGCGGCCGAGCGCCAGGAGCGCGGCCACCGAACCCGGCTGCGCGGCAAGCAGCGCCTCTGCCGTCCGCCGGGCGCCATCGGTATCGCCCTCGGCAAGCAACGCCGCGCTCAGATTGAGGGCGGCCTCGGCGAGATCGGGTTTCGCGGCAAGCGCCCTGCGATAGAGCGCGACGGCGGCGGCGAGTTCGCCTTCCTGCTGCCGAATCGTGCCGAGATCGCTCAGCACTTCCGCATAGTCGGGCCGGATTCGGATCGCAGCCTCGAAAGCGGCTGTGGCCGCGGCATCGTCGGTGCCGCGCAACAGGCGGCCGAGGCGATATTGCGCCTCCGCCCGGTCGGGCGCGAGCGCGACCGCGCGCCGGAAGGCGGCGATAGCGGCCGGCCGGTCGGTCCCACCTTCGAGGAGCCGTGCCAGCGCGTAGGCCGCCGCCGCATGGGCCGGCTCGATCGCGAGCGCGCGCGCAAAGGCCGATTGCGCGCCGCCGCCGCGACCTTGGTCGCGCAGCAGCCGTCCCAGAAGAAAATGGAGCGCGGCCAGACCGGGCGCCTGCGCCAAGGCGGCGCGACATTCGCGCTCGGCATCGACGAACCGCCCGACGGCCGCATAGCCGTTGGCGAGGGCGCCCCGCATGGCCGGGTTCTCCGGCGCCGCCTGCGCGGCGCGTTCGAGCAGCAAGAGCCCCTCGTCGCGCCGACCTCCTTCGAAACAGAGCGCGCCGAGCCCGTGCAGCGCCGGCGCGAGGTACGCATGTGACGCGATCAGGGCCCGATAGAGGCACTCCGCCCCCTGCCGGTCGCCCGCAGCGGCAAGCCGCTGCGCTTCGGCAAGCCCGGCATTGTCGTCCGCCGATTTGTCGGGACGGATGGCCGCCTTCATCGCCGCTCCTCGACCTCGAAGGAGGCCGGCGCCTCGCCCGCCGCGTGGCGACGCCACATGGCGCGATAACCGCGTTCGAGGTTGCGGACGAAGCGCTGCGTGTCGAACAGCGGCGCCGTCGCGCGGTTCGCGGCGAGCTTCGCCTTCAGCGCGCGCAGCGCGTCTCCGTCGCGCGCATAGCGCAGCACCGCCGCCTTGTATTCGGCGATCGATCCCGCCACCAGCTCCGGCAGCCCGACGGCCTGCAGCACGCTCGCCGAGACGCGGCTCGCGAAATGCTGGCCGAGCAAGGTCACCACCGGGAGGCCCGCCCACAAGGCGTCGCTCGTGGTGGTGTGGCCGTTATAGATCCGCGTATCCAGCGCGAGATCGGCGAGCGAGAGGCGTTTCAAATGCAGATCCTTCGGCGGTCGGTCGGCAAAGACGAGACGCTCGGACGCTACGCCGAGAGCCTTGGCTTCGCGACGCAGATTCGCCGGCACCTCGGGATGCGAACTGGCGAGCCAAAGCACCGCCCCCGGCAAGGCGGCGAGGATCTCCATCCAAGCCTCGAACAATAAAGGTTCGATCTTAAAGCCTTGATTAAAAGAGCAGAAAACCGGGGCATCGGGCGGAAGCCCATAGGCGGCGCGGGTCAGGGCGCGGTCGGCAATGGGCTGCCGGTCGTCGTTCGGCTGGAAGGAATGGGGCAGCCAGCAGAGCTTCTCTTGGAAGGCGCCCGCCATTTCCGGCGGCGTGACGATGCGATCGGTTACCAGATAGTCGATGAAATCGGCCCCGGTCGTGCCCGGATAGCCGAGCCACAGCACCTGGACGGGCGCCGGGCGCAGCGCCGCAATCTCCAGCCGGGCGCCGCCGGTGAAACCGTTGAGATCGACCAGGATGTCGATGCGGTCCTCGGCGATGCGCCGCGCCGCCGCGTGGAATCCGAGCGGCCCCACATCGACGAAGGCATCGGCCGTCTCCGCGATGCGGCGGCGATAGGCGCTGCCGTCCTCGCGACCGTGCGAATAGGCGATGACCTCGACGGCGCGACGGTCATGGCGCTCGAAGAGCCCGCCCAGCAGATGCGCCACCGGATGGTCGCGATAGTCGCTCGAGAGGTAGCCGATGCGGAGGCGGCGGTCCGGGTCAACCGCGCGCGAGATCGCGGGCATCGGAAGCCCTTGCACCCGCGCCGCGATGCGTTGCGACGCCAAGCGCGCGATGGCGAGATTCTCGAACGCGTCCATGGAGCGAGAAAGGTGCGAGAGCGTGGTCTCCGCCGGCGCTTCGTCGCGCATAAGCGCGGCCCGCGTGTCCGCCGCCACCTTGCGCTCGACCGGCGTCGCCTCGACCCAGGCGCAGGCCTGCTGGAGCTGCCGCACGAGGAGGGCGGCGGCGGTCGGGTTCTCGGGATCGAGCCCGTGCGCGCGCCGGTAGGCCGCAAGCGACCGGACGGTGTCGCCGGCCACCTCGTGCAACGTGCCGAGATTGTACCAGGCGAGCGCCGAGGCGGGATCGAGCTCGCTCGCCCGCCGGAAGGCGGCGATCGCCTCCGCATTCCGGCCGAGCTCATGCAGCACGGCGCCGAGATTGATCTGCGCCGCGGCCCGGTCGGGCGCCAGCGCGACCGCTTCCTGCTGCGCCGCGAGCGCCTCCTCGAGCCGCCCGCGCCGCCGGAGGAGGTTGCCGAAATGGGTTCGATGGTCGGGCCGCGCCGGCTCCAGCGCGATCGCGCGGCGATAGGCCTCGATCGCCGGGTCGAGCGCATCCTGGTCGGCGAGCGCAGCAGCAAGGCCGGACCAGAGCCGCGCATCCTCCGGCGTCGTCGCGAGCAGGGTGCGATAGCCCGCGACCGCATCCGCGAAGTTGCCCAGGCGGCGCTGCAGATCGGCGCGCCGGCGGAGCGCGTCCGGATCGCCCGGCGCCAGGGCCAGCAGGCGATCGACCGCCGTCATGGCTTCGGACCGGCGGCCGACATTGGAAAGCAGGCTCGCCAGGTTGCGCCAGGCCTCGACATTGCCGGGGTCGAGGGTCGCGGCGCGCTGTAACATGTCGACGGCCTCGGCTTCTCGTCCTTCGGTCGCATAGGCGGCGCCGAGATTGGCGAGAAGCTGCGCATCGGCGGGCAGGATCGCAGCCGCACGCTCCAGCAGCCGGACCGCATCGGCGACGCGTTTCGTCTGAAAGCAGAGCGCGCCGAGGCCGCCGAGCGCCGCGCCATGGGCGGGCGCTTCCGCGAGCGCCGCGCGATAGCCCGCCTCGGCGGCGCGGAGATCGCCTGCGCGATGATCCGCCATCGCGCGCTCGATCCGCTCCTCCAGGGTCGTCGCCTCCGCCATCCGCCGCCTTTCCCGGAACCCGTGCCCCTGCGCCGGCCGCCCCCGCGCCGGCCGCCAATGTCGGGCGCATCTTCGCATCCGCCGCCGAATCGATCCAAGCCTCGCCGGCCCGGGCCCCGCGGGCTGGCCTTGGGGTCGCGCCGCGCGATATGTTGGCCCGACCTCCATCAAGGGATCGCCCGCGTCCGCATATCGTCATGAGCATCTGGGGAAAAATCGTCGGCGGCGCGGCGGGGTTCGCGCTGGGCGGCCCGCTCGGCGCGCTGCTGGGCGCGGCGGCCGGCCATGCGGTCGACTGGCTGCATGCCGCGAACCAGCAGGTCGCGACGATCGACGAGGCGCCGATGCCGGACGAGCGCGCGGCCACGCGGCAGATCGCCTTCACCATCGCGGTCATCGCGCTCGGCGCCAAGATGGCGAAGGCCGACGGCCGCGTGACGCGCGCGGAGATCGCCGCCTTCAAGCAGGTCTTCCAGGTGCCGCCCGAGGAACTCGGAAATGTCGGGCGGCTGTTCGACCAGGCGCGCAAGGACACCGCCGGCTTCGACGCCTATGCCCGCCAGGTCGCGAGGATGTTCCCGCGCCGGTCGAAAGTCCTGGAAGAGCTCCTGGACGGCCTCTTCCACATCGCCAAGGCCGATTCCAGGGTCAGCCCGGAGGAGCTTCGCTTCCTGCGCGAGGTTGCCGCCATCTTCGGATTCTCGGGAGCGGATTTCGAGCGCATCCGCCACGCCCATCTCGGCGCCGACGAAGCCGATCCCTACACCATCCTCGGCGTGTCCCGCGACGCCACCTCGGCCGAGATCAAGGCGAGCTGGCGGCGGCGCATCCGCGAGACCCATCCCGACAAGCTGATCGCCCAGGGCCTGCCCAAGGAGTTCATCGATCTTGCTACCGAAAAAATGGCCCGCATCAATGCCGCCTACGACACGATCGCGAAGGCGCGCGGCATCACCTGATCCGGCGGCGCGGGCGACGGCCGGCTCGGGAGCGCGCGTCGCTTTCCATGGCAGATCGCGGGCGTCCGATCGACCGATGGCTTCGACCCGATGAGCCTGCTCGATCTGGCTGCGATCCTGGCGGTGATGATCGTCTGGGGCCTCAATTTCGTGGTGGTCAAGGTCGGGCTCGACGTGATGCCGCCCTTCGCCTTCGTGATGACGCGCTTCATCATGGTGGCGATCATCCTCGCGCCCTTCATCAAGTGGCCGAAGCGGCCCTGGGCGCTGCTCGGCCTCTCGGTCACGCTCGGCGCGCTCCATTTCAGCCTGATGTTTACCGGCATGAAGCAGATCGACGCGGCGACCGCGGCGATCGCGACGCAGCTCCAGGTGCCGTTCGCCGCCCTCCTCGCCGCGCTCTTCTTCAAGGACAAGCTCGGCTGGCGACGCATGACCGGCATGGCGCTCGCCTTCGCCGGGGTCGGCCTCATCGCCGGCGAGCCGCGCTTCCAGGGCGGGCTCATGCCGCTCATGCTGGTGCTCGCCGCCGCCTGCGTCTGGGCCTTCGCCAACATCCAGATCAAGGCGCTCGGCGAAGACGTCGACATCTGGAGCCTGAATGGCTGGGTCGCGATCATGGCGACGCCGCAACTCGTGATTGTGACCGTCCTCTTCGAGGGAAACCCGCTCGCGACGGTGGACTGGACGGACCTCGCGGTCTGGGGCGTGCTCTGCTTCCAGGTGTTTCTGGTGGTGATCTTCGGCTACGCTGTCTGGTACACCATGATGCGGCGCTTCCCGATCAACCAGGTGATGCCCTTCACATTGCTCGTGCCGTTGTTCGGCGTCGGCGCGAGCGTGCTGTTGTTGGGCGAGGCCCTGACCCTGCCGATGGCGATCGGCGGCATCGCCACGATGATCGGGGTCGCCATCTGCGTCATAAGGCGACCGCGCGCGGTGGCCGACGCGACCAAGGGCGGGATGTGAGCGACGCGCCGGAGATCGCGGGCCTGCGCGAGCGGCTTTCGCCCAACCACGACGCCCGGCCGGCGGGGCAGCCGGTCGATATCCTGCTGCTGCATTACACGGGCATGCAAAGCGCGCTCGCCGCGCTCGACCGGCTCGTCGATCCGGCGGCCCGGGTCAGCGCGCATTACCTCATCGAGGAGGACGGCACGCCCTGGCGGCTCGTGCCGGAAGACCGGCGCGCCTGGCATGCCGGCGTCAGCCACTGGGCCGGCGCCACCGATATCAATGCGCGGTCGATCGGCATCGAGCTGGCCAATCCCGGCCGCGAGTTCGGCTACCGCCCCTTCCCCGAAGCGCAGATGGCGGCGCTCGTGCGATTGGCGACCGGCATTCTCGGCCGCCACCCGATCCCGGCCCATCGCGTGCTCGGTCATTCCGACGTCGCCCCGGCGCGCAAGGAGGATCCGGGCGAGCTCTTCGAATGGCGCCGTCTCGCCGCGCTCGGGCTCGGCGTCTGGCCGCGCCGGCGGCCGGATCCGCCGGGCTGGAGCCTCGCCGAATTCCAGGCGGCGCTCGCCCGTTTCGGCTATGGCGTGCGGCCGTCCGGTGCGCTCGACGCCGAGACCCTCGCGGCGATCGTCGCCTTCCAGCGGCATTTCCGGCCCGCGCTGATCGATGGCGAACCGGACGCGGAATGCGCCTCGATCCTCGCGGCCCTCCTCGACGAGATCGGTTGACGCGCCCGCCGCCGACCCCTACCTAAAACCCCGCCAGACGGCCAGATGGCCGCTCTTCGCCGGTCCTCGGGCCGGCGGAGGGAGGAAAGTCCGGGCTCCAAGGAGATGCGGTGCCGGGTAACACCCGGCGGGGGCGACCCCAGGGACAGTGCCACAGAAAGCAAACCGCCGAGGTCCCGCGAGGGGCCGGCAAGGGTGAAAGGGTGCGGTAAGAGCGCACCGCGTGGCCGGCAACGGTCATGGCACGGCAAACCCCACCGGGAGCAAGACCATGTAGGGGCGACAGACCGCAGCGGAAACGTTGCGGTCGGGCGGATCTCCACGCCGTTGTCCGGGTAGGTCGCGCGAGGCGTCCGGCAACGGGCGTCCCAGAGGAATGGCCATCGCCGCTTTCGGGCGGCACAGAACCCGGCTTATCGGTCGTCTGGCCTCGTTTCCCGCCATTCCGGGCGGAATCCGCCGCAGCGTCGCGGCGGCGATCCTGGGTTGAGCAAGAATAGAACAAATAAAGAACATCGTTCTGCCGCATTTGCGGAGGACGATCTCTTCGGCCCGAGGTTTGCGACCCTGGAAGACTATGGCCGGGGTCCCGTAGAGCCCACAAATGTCAGGAAAATCCAGCGATTTACTATTCATTACCATTGACGCCCATAGTATCCCATGGTATCCCATAAAAGGCCGAAGGGTGCCTCGGGGGCGCCCGCCAAGCCTTTGGAAACGCGTCCGATTCTTGCGTTTCCGTCAGCCGAAGGGGGCGAAGGGCGAGAGGCGATGGCGCTGTTCATCGATACGTTCGTGAACAAGGTGGATCGCAAGGGCCGCGTTTCGGTCCCGGCGACCTTCCGCGCGGCGCTGGCGGGCCAGACCTTCAACGGCATCGCCGCGCTGCCGGCCTTCCGCTACGCCGGCGTGCAGTGCGGCAGCATCGAATGGATGCAGGGCCTGATCGACCGGCTGCAGAATTCCGATCTCTATTCCGACGAGCATGACGACTTCACCGCGTCGCTCTTCCCCGACGCGAAGCAGCTCGCCTTCGACGGCGAGGGTCGGATCATGCTGCCCGAGAAATTCGCCGAGCATGCCGGCATCACCGCCGTCGCCGCCTTCGTCGGCCGCGGCAATCTCTTCGAGATCTGGGAACCCCGGACCTTCGAGGCCTACAAGGCCGAAGCGCGCCGCCGCGCGCTCGAGCAGGGCCGCACGCTTCCGCCGCGCGGCGGAGATTCGCGTTGAGCGGCGCCACGCCCCGGCATGCGACGGGCGGCCATGAGCCGGTGCTGCTCGGCGCCGTGCTCGCCGCGCTCGCGCCGCGCGATGGCGGCATCTACATCGACGGCACCTTCGGCGCCGGCGGCTACAGCCGCGCCATCCTCGCCGCGGCGGACTGCACGGTCTGGGCGATCGACCGCGATCCCGCCGCGATCCGGCGCGCGGCCGCGCTCGCGCCGGCGGACCGGCTCGTCGCGATCGAAGGCCGCTTCGGCGACATGGAGCGGCTGCTGCGCGCCCGCGGCCTCGAGGCGGCGGACGGCGTCGCCTTCGATCTCGGCGTCTCCTCGATGCAACTCGACCAGGCGGAGCGCGGCTTCTCTTTCCGCTTCGACGGCCCGCTCGACATGCGCATGGGCGGCGACGGCCCCAGCGCCGCGGATCTCGTCAACACGCTTTCCGAGGGCGAGCTCGCCGACCTCATCCATCGCTATGGCGAGGAGCGGCATGCGCGGCCGATCGCGCGCGCCATCGTGCGCGAGCGCGCGGCTGCCCCCATCCATCGCACGCTGGCACTCGCCGAGATCGTGCGCCGCGCGCTCGGGTCCCGGGGCCGCTCGGCCGACGGCATCGATCCGGCGACCCGGACCTTCCAGGCGCTCCGGATCGCGGTCAATGACGAGATCGGCGAGCTGGTGCGTGGGCTCGTCGCCAGCGAGGCGCTGCTGAAAACCGGCGGCCGTCTCGCGGTGGTGTCCTTCCATTCGCTCGAAGACCGTCCGGTGAAGCAGTTCCTGCGCGAACGCTCGGGACGCCTGCCCGCGCCATCGCGCCATCATCCGGCGGCGCCGGCCGCGCGTGCGCCGAGCTTCCGGCGCATCGACCCCGACCTCGTCCGGCCGGAAGCGGCGGAACTCGCGCGCAACCCGCGCGCCCGCTCCGCGCGGATGCGCGCCGCCGAGCGCAGCGACGCCCCGGCCTGGGGCATGGCCGATTTCGACGCGGAGGTGGCGTCATGAGCCGACTTTCCCTGCCGATCTGGCTGATCGTGATCGTCTTCGTCGGCGTCTGCATGTTCCACGTCAAGTTCGCGGTGCAGGAACTCGAAGCCCAGCTCTCGCTGACCGAGCGACAGATCACGCAGAGCGAAGAGGCGCTGCGGGTGCTGCGCGCGGAATGGAGCTATCTCAACGAGCCGAGCCGGCTCGCCGATCTCAATCAGCGTCATCTGGGCCTCGCGCCGGTCGCAGCCGGCCAGATGGTCGATCTCGACGCGCTGCCGGTCCGCATCGACCCGCCGGCCGATCCGGAGACGCTGCCGCCGATCGAGGAGATCCCGGACATGGAGGCGCCGATCGCGAGCGCGCCGCCGCCGCCGACCCCGATCACGCCCGTCTCGGTCGCGCCGACGGCGATCCCGGCCGCGATCGCGCCTGCGAAACCCGCAGCACCACAGCCGATCGCGGCGGTGAAGCCCGTCACCGCTGCCGCCGCGCCGGCCCCGGTCCAGCCCGTTCCCAGCGGTCCTTCGGCGGAAGATGCCGCCGCGCTCACGGATCTCTTCTCCGCGGTCGAGGAGACCCCATGAGCAGTACCCGCGAGTTCCGTCAGCCGCTCGGCTCGCATTTCGCGGATCCCCGTCCGCCCCGCTACGACGAGCTCTATATGCTCGACGGCGACACCAAACGCGCGATCGAGGTCGGGCACACGCGGCTCCTGTTCGGCGGCGCGCTCTTCCTGGTGGCGTTTCTCGGCGTGGCGCTGCGGCTCCTCGATGTCGGGCTCTTCGGCGCCGCCGAGCCGGTCCGCATCGCGGCCCTGCCGGCGAGCCAGGCGATCACCCAGCGCGCCGACATCCTCGACCGCAATGGCGTGCTGCTGGCGACGAGCCTTGCCACCGCGTCGCTCTACGCCGATCCGTCGAAGGTGAGCGACCCCAACCTGGCGGCCGACCAGCTCCGGACCGTTCTTCCGGAGATCGGTCGCGCCGAGCTCGTCGGCAAGCTCGGCGCCAACGGCCGCTTCGTCTGGATCAAGCGCAACCTGACGCCGCGCCAGCAATATGAGGTGAACCGCCTCGGCATCCCCGGGCTCTATTTCCAGAGCGAGGAACGCCGCGTCTATCCGCAAGGGTCGCTCACCGCCCATATCGTCGGCTTCACCGACGTCGACAGCAACGGCCTCGCCGGCATCGAGCAGTCCTTCGACGACATGCTGAAGGCGGGTCAGCCGGTGCAGCTCTCGATCGATCTGCGCGTGCAGCACATCCTGCATGACGAGGTCGCGCGCGCGATCCAGGATTTCACCGCCATCGGCGGCGCCGGGCTCGTGCTGGACGCGACCACGGGCGAAGTGGTCGCGATGGTGTCGCTGCCGGATTTCGATCCGAACCTGCCCGGCCGCGCCAGCGCCGACGCGCGCTTCAACCGGGTGACGCTCGGCGTCTACGAGATGGGTTCGACCTTCAAGATCTTCAGCGCGGCCGCCGCGCTCGACAGCGGCGTGGCGAAGATCGACGACAGTTTCGACGCCCGCCACCCGATCCGCATCGGCGGCTTCACCATCTCCGACTTCCATCCCGAGAACCGGATGCTGACGGTTCCCGAGGTCATCATGTATTCGTCGAACATCGGCGCGGCGCTGATGGGCAAGGAGCTCGGCACCGAGCGCCAGCGCGACTTCATGACCGAGCTCGGCATGCTCCGCCGCGCCAGCATCGAGCTCCCCGAGGTCGGCCAGCCGATCTATCCGTCGGACTGGAAGCCGATCAACACCATGACCATCGCCTACGGCCATGGCATCGCGGTGAGCCCGCTGCATCTCGCCGCCGGCATCGCCGGCATGGTCGATGGCGGCGTGATGCGGCCGGCGACGCTCATCCGGCGCGATCCCGACCAGGTCCCCGACGGCACGCGGGTCATCAAGCCCGAGACCTCGGAGCTCATTCGCCAGCTCATGCGGCTCGTGGTCGAGGTCGGCACCGGACGCAAGGCCGATGCGCCCGGCTATCTGGTCGGCGGCAAGACCGGCACGGCGGACAAGGTTTCCGGCCAGGGCTACGCGGCCAACGCACGCATGGCCTCCTTCGTCGGCGCCTTCCCGATCAACGATCCGCGCTACGTGCTGCTGGTCATGATCGATGACCCGAAGCCCAACGCCAGCTCCTACGGCTATGCGACCGGCGGCTGGGTGGCGGCGCCGGCGGTCGGACGGATCGTGCAGCGCATGGCGCCGCTTCTCGGAATCGCCCCGTTGCCGCTCACGACCGAGCCGGTCGCGGATTCGTTGCTGCTGATGGCGAAGGGCTCGGAGTAGAGCCGTGCGGCTCAGGGCACTTGTGGGTGAACGGAACAGGGAAGTGGCGGGCGCAGCAGGTGAGATCGACGTTCGGGGCTTGAGCGCGGATTCGCGCCGGGTCGAGCCGGGCTTCCTGTTCGCTGCCCTGCCGGGCGCGAAAACCGACGGCCTCGCCTTCGTGGGCGAAGCCGCGCGCCGCGGCGCCGTGGCGCTGCTCGCGCCGGCGGCGGGCAGGCTTCCGCCGGAAGCCGCCACGCTCGCCGTCATCCGCGACGAGAATCCGCGCCGCCGCCTTGCCCTCATCGCCGCCCGCTTCTATCGCAAGCATCCGACCGACACGGTCGCCGTCACCGGCACCAGCGGCAAGACCTCGGTCGCGCATTTCACGCGCCAGCTCTGGACCCTGCTCGGCCTCAAGGCGGCAAGCCTCGGCACGCTCGGCATCGTGGCGCCCGGCCACGACCGCGACGGCGCCCTCACCACGCCCGACCCGATCGAGCTCCATCGCGTGCTGGCCGAACTCGCCAATGACGGGATCGATCACCTGGCGCTGGAGGCCTCGAGCCACGGGCTCGACCAGTTCCGCCTCGACGGGGTGCGGCTCAAAGCCGCCGCCTTCACCAACCTGACCCACGAGCATCTCGACTATCACGGCACGCTCGAGCGCTATTTCGCGGCCAAGGCGCGGCTCTTCGCGGCGCTGCTGCCGGAAGGCGGGGCGGCGATTCTCAATGCCGACAGCGACGCTTTCGGCAAGCTCGCGGCGATCGCCGCCGACCGCAAGCAGCGGATCCTCGGCTATGGCCGCGCCGGCAAGGAGATCCGGCTGCTGGCGCTGACCGCGACCACCGAGGGCCAGCGCATGACGGTCGAGCTGCTCGGCCGGAAGAGCGAGCTGCTGTTCCCCGTCGCCGGCGCCTTCCAGGCGCATAACGTGCTGGCGGCGCTCGGCCTCGTGATCGGCAGCGGTGCCGACCCGGCCCGCGCGCTCGCCGAAGTCGCCCATGTCAGCGGCGTGCGCGGCCGCATCGAGCTCGTCGCGCGCCATCCGAACGGCGCGCCGGTCTTCGTCGATTATTCGCACAAGCCCGAGGCGCTCCGCACCATCCTCGCGGAGCTGCGCCCGCTCGCGACGCATCGGCTCGCGGTCGTGTTCGGCTGCGGCGGCGACCGCGATCGCGCGAAGCGCCCGCAGATGGGCCGCATCGCCGAGACGCTCGCCGACGAGGTGATCGTCACCGACGACAATCCGCGGACCGAGGATCCTGCGGCCATCCGTGCCGAGATTCTCGCCGCCTGCCGCAACGCGCGCGAGATCGGCGACCGCGGCGAGGCGATCCGCACCGCCATCGCCGGCCTCCTGCCGGGCGACGTGCTCGTCATCGCCGGCAAGGGCCATG
>CAZMUZ010000058.1:0-22802 GCA_964569315.1 uncultured Rhodospirillaceae bacterium
GTGGATGCCGCCGAGTACCAGGACCTTTACAAGAGGTCGATCGCGGACAACGAGGGCTTCTGGGCGGAGCAGGGCAAGCGCATCGACTGGATCAAGCCCTTCACCAAGGTGAAGGACGTCGATTACACCGGCGAGGTCAAGATCCGCTGGTATTACGACGGCAGCTTGAACGTCTCGGCCAACTGCATCGACCGCCACCTGCCGAAGCGCGCCAACCAGACGGCGATCATCTGGGAGGGCGACAATCCCAAGGACGACAAGAAGATCACCTACGCGGAGCTGCATGAGCAGGTCTGCCGCCTCGCCAATGTGATGAAGGCGCATGGCGTCAAGAAAGGCGACCGCGTCACCGTCTACCTGCCGATGATCCCCGAGGCGGCCTATGCGCTCCTGGCCTGCGCGCGGATCGGTGCGATCCATTCGGTGGTGTTCGGCGGCTTCTCGCCGGAAAGCCTGGTGGGTCGCATCCAGGACTGCGATTCGAACTGCGTCATCACCGCCGACGAGGGCCTGCGCGGCGGCCGCAAGGTGCCGCTCAAGGCGAACACGGATGCCGCGCTCGCGCGCTGCCCCTCTGTCAAGACCTGCATCGTGGTGCGCCGCACCGGCGGCGAGATCGGCTGGGTCGAAGGGCGCGACCGTTGGTATCACGAGGAATGCGCCGCCGTGTCGCCCGATTGCCCGCCGGTCGAGATGGGGGCCGAGGATCCGCTCTTCATCCTCTATACCTCGGGCTCGACCGGAAAGCCGAAGGGCGTGCTCCATACCACCGGCGGCTACATGGTCTATGTGTCGCTCACGCACCAGTATGTGTTCGACTATCACGAGGGCGATGTCTATTGGTGCACGGCCGATGTCGGCTGGGTGACGGGCCACAGCTACATCGTCTATGGGCCGCTCGCGAACGGCGCGATCAGCCTGATGTTCGAGGGCGTGCCGAACTACCCGGACGCCTCGCGCTTCTGGCAGGTCTGCGACAAGCACAAGGTCAACATCTTCTACACCGCGCCGACCGCGATTCGCGCGCTCATGCGCGAGGGCGACGCGCCGGTGAAGAAGGCCGGCCGCAAGTCGCTCCGTATCCTCGGCAGCGTCGGCGAGCCGATCAATCCGGAAGCCTGGCTCTGGTACTACAACGTGGTGGGCGACGCGCGCTGCCCCATCGTCGACACCTGGTGGCAGACCGAGAATGGCGGCATCCTCATCTCGCCCTTGCCCGGCGCCACGCCGCTGAAGCCGGGCTCGGCGACGCGGCCGCTCTTCGGCATCCGGCCCGAGATCGTCGACGGCGACGGCAAGGTCGTGGCGGGCGAGGGCCAGGGCAATCTCTGCATCGTCGATTCCTGGCCGGGGCAGATGCGCACGGTCTATGGCGACCATCAGCGCTTCGCCGAGACCTATTTCTCCGCCTACAAGGGCAAGTATTTCACCGGCGACGGCTGCCGGCGCGACGCCGACGGCTATTACTGGATCACCGGCCGGGTGGACGACGTGCTCAACGTCGCCGGCCATCGCATGGGCACGGCCGAAATCGAGAGCGCGCTCGTCGCGCACAAGAAAGTCGCCGAAGCCGCCGTCGTCGGCTATCCGCACGACATCAAGCACACGGGCATCTACGCCTATGTCACGCTGAAGCGCGACGAGCCGCCGAGCGAGGCACTGCGCAAGGAGCTGATCGCCTGGGTGCGCAAGGAAATCGGCCCGATCGCGCAACCCGACTTCATCCAGTGGGCGCCGGGCCTGCCGAAGACGCGCTCGGGCAAGATCATGCGCCGCATCCTGCGCAAGATCGCGGAGAACGACCCGAGCAATCTCGGCGACATCTCGACCCTCGCCGATCCCGCGGTGGTGCAGGACCTGGTCGACAACCGGATGAACCGCTAGGGAGCGGTCGGCGCTCGCCTACTGCAGCGCGCGGTAGCAGCGGAGCAGCTCGGCGATCGCGTCCTTGGTGCCGTGCAGCGTGTAGCTGCGGTCGATCTCCGGCAGGTAGAGTTCTTTGCCGCCGCGGAAGGCGCTGATCGCCGCCTCGTCCTTGCCGAAGGTGATGGCGATGGTGTCCGGCGCGATCGCATAGCCTTCGGCCTCGGCGCGCCAGCGATCGTCGATCTGCAGGGTCGCGCCATAGACATGGTCGGGCTTGAGGCCGAGCCGCGGATCGACCACGTCGATATAGAAGCCGGTCTCGTCCCAGCCGAGCCAGAGCCCGACGCCTTCCGCATATTGATCCCAGACCGCGCAGAGCACGCGCCCGTCGTCGCGGCGATAGGCGCCGCCTTCCCAGCCCGCGACGGAGAGCGGCTGGATCAGCTCCTGCGCCATCGCGGCCGAGGCGCCGAGAAGGAAAGCGGCGGCGGCCGCAAGGAGAGAAAGGCGACGCGGCTGGATCATGGACACCGTCGGAAGGATGGCGGGCGGGACCGGCTCAGAAATCGCTGCAGCGGCCGTTCACTTCCCAGTCGCCATAGCGGGTCGGCTCCGGGCCCTTCGGGCCGCCGATCTCCGGCACCGGCTTGCCCGCCGGTTTCGCCGGGGTTTCGACGGGGTTCGGGCGGGACGCCGCCGCCGGCTCCGTCGCCACAGGCTCGGGGTCGCGCGCGTCCTTCGCGGCGGGGGTGCGTGCCGTGCTGCTCATGACCGAAAGCTAGAAGCCCGGGGCGGTTCCGGCAAGACCACGCGGACCGCGCCTGCGCCCGAACCTTGATCCGGCATGGTTCCGGCTTATCTCTTGGAGCGGACGGACCGGGCCCGGGCGACGGAGTTCCCGCGGCAGTTCTCCCGGCCGGTTCGCCGTCCAGGAAAGGCAGAATCGAGACGATGTCCTATCTCCGCACCGCGCTGCTGCTGGCCGCCATGACCGGCCTCTTCCTCGCCGTCGGCTGGCTGGTCGGCGGAGAGACCGGCATGGCGATCGCGTTCCTGCTGGCAGCGGGCATGAACCTCTTCGCCTACTGGAACAGCGACAAGATGGTGCTGCGGCTCTACAAGGCGCAGCCCGTCGACGCGGCGAGCGCGCCCGAGCTCCATGCGATCATGCGCGAGCTCGCCGGACGCGCCGGCCTGCCGATGCCGAAGCTCTATGTCGTCGACAACCCGCAGCCGAACGCCTTCGCCACCGGCCGCAATCCGGAGAACGCGGCGATCGCGGTCACGACCGGGCTGATGCAGCTTCTCGATCGCGAAGAGGTGGCGGGCGTGCTCGCGCACGAACTCGCCCATGTGCAGCATCGCGACACCCTCACCATGACGATCACCGCGACGCTCGCCGGCGCCATCGGCATGCTGACGAATTTCCTGTTCTTCTTCGGCGGCAACGATCGCAACAACCCGCTCGGGCTCCTCGGCACGCTCGCCGTGATGATCCTGGCGCCGCTCGCGGCCATGCTGGTGCAGCTCGCGATCAGCCGCGGCCGCGAGTACGAGGCCGACCGGCAGGGTGCCGCGATCGCCGGCAACCCGCTGGGGCTCGCCAATGCGCTCCGCGCGCTCGGCGACGTGCAGGGCCGCGTCATCAACCGGCAGGCGGAAGCCAACCCCGCGACCGCGCATCTCTTCATCGTCAATCCCTTGAGCGGGCGCGGCGCGGACAGCCTCTTCGCGACCCATCCGAGCCTCGAGAACCGCATCCGCAGGCTCGAGGAAATGGCGGCAGGACGCGGCTCGGCCAACGCGCGCGGGCCCTGGGGCGCGAGGCAGGCGAGTGCCGGCAATCCTCCCCGTGGGCCGTGGGGCTGAGCGGCAGCGGGAAACGCGGTGCCGGCCTTCGAGCCGCCGACGGGGAGCGCGCGACCGCGCCGCCGCCGCAGGGCCGCTCAGCGCCCCGGCCGCAGGGCCGCTCAGCTATTGTGGCGCTTGTAGCAGGCCTGCAGCTCGGGGATCGCCTTGTCGAGCCCGTAAAGCGTATACCAGGTGCCCCATTGCTCGAGCGTGAGCGTCGTCCCCCTGAGGAAGGCCTGGACCGCTTCGGGATCGTCGCCGAAGGTGAGGTCGAGCAACCCGACGTCGAGCGCGAAGGCCTCGATGGTGCGGCGGTAGAAATTGTCGATGGTGATCTCGATATCGAACTCGCTGAATTCCTCGAGCTGGAGGTTCTGCGGATCCTCGATCAGCACATAGAAGCCGAGATCGTCCCACCCCACATAGAGCACGGTGCCCTCGCCGTAATCGTCGGAGACTTCGCAATAGACCTCGTCCTCCATGCCGCGATAGGCGCCGCCGACCCAGCTCCCGATGTCGAGCGGTTCGACGAGATCGTCGGTGCTGCTTTCGTCCGATGTGGTCCCCGAACTATCCGGCGACCCGGAACCGCTCGAGGGCATGCCGCCGCGCGCGCCCTTCTCGCTCTCGGCGAAGACCGGACCCGAGGCCAGCAGGCCCGCGCCAGCGATCCCCGCCAGCATGACGAACGCCACCCTTCGAACGAACCTCCGCATGGCTTTTCCCCCGCGCGTTGCCCTGCCGCGCCGCGCCGCCCCACCGCGCCACGCCTGATGAAATCTCACGCCCTCCGGGGCCCGCTTGTCCAGACCCCTGGAAAAGCCGCCGGCCGCCGCGGCGTTCCGGCCGTACTCCCGCCGGCCGGGCGATGAACGGCCGCACCCGTCCCGCGAGCGCCCGCGCCGTCGCCCAGGAGCTCCTGGCGGCCGTGCTGCGCCGGCACCGGCCGCTCGACGAGGTGATCGCCGGCCATGCGGGCATGGCGCGGCTCGAGCCGCGCGACCGCGCCTTCGCGCGCAAGCTGGTGGGCACGACGCTGCGCCGGCTCGGCCAGATCGACCGGCTGATTTCGGATTGCCTCGAGCGGCCCTTGCCCGGCCGCGGCGCGCCGGCGATGGATGCGCTCCGGCTCGGCGCGACGCAGCTCCTCTTCCTCGGCACTCCGCCCCATGCCGCGGTCGATGGCAGCGTGCAGCTCCTTACCGCCGGCGTCGCCGGCTATCGCGGCCTCGTCAACGCCGTGCTGCGCCGGATCGGGCGCGAGGGGGCAGAGCGTCTCGCCGCATTGCCGCCCGTGCCGATCAACAGCCCCGGCTGGCTCTATCGTCGCTGGGTCGCAACCTATGGGGCGGAGACCGCAGCCGCGATCGCGACCGCCCATCTCGAGGAAGCGCCGCTCGATCTCAGCGTCAAATCCGACCCGGCCGGCTGGGCCGAACGGCTCGGCGCGACCGTGCTGCCGACCGGGAGCCTCCGGCTCGCGGCGGAGGGGATGGTCGAGGCGCTGCCTGGTTTCGCCGAGGGCGGCTGGTGGGTGCAGGACGCCGCCGCCGCGCTGCCGGTGCGGCTCCTGGGCGCGGTGGCGGGGCAGACGGTGATCGATCTTTGCGCCGCGCCGGGCGGCAAGACCGCGGCGCTCGCCGCGGCGGGGGCCCGGACGATCGCCGTCGATCGCTCGCCGACGCGGCTGCGCCGGTTGACCGAGAATCTGGCGCGGCTCCATCTCGAGGCCGAGATCCACGAGGCGGATGCCGCCGTCTGGCAGCCCGCGGCGCCCGCCGACGCGCTGCTGCTGGACGCGCCCTGCTCGGCCACCGGCACGATCCGGCGCCATCCCGACCTGCCCTGGATCAAGCGGCAGCGCGACATCGACACGCTCGTGCGGCTGCAGGACCGCCTGCTCGCCAACGCCACGGCCATGGTGCGGCCGGGCGGGATCCTCCTCTATTGCACCTGCTCGCTCGAGCCGGAGGAAGGCGAGCGCCGGATCGACGCCTTTCTCGAGGGCGGCGCACCGTTCGACCGGGTACCGGTCGAGGCGGCGGAGATCGGCGGGCTCGCCGGCGCCCTCACGCCGCAAGGCGAGTTGCGAACCCTGCCGAGCCATATGGGGCAGGCGGGCGGCATGGACGGGTTCTACGCGGTGCGGCTGCGCCGGCGCTGACGCGTCGCTTCCCCCGAGTCGCGCAAGCCCAAGCGCCGCGACAATCCGCGCCTTCGCCCGCCGCCGGCTTCTCAAATCGCGGCGCAACTGTTACCAAGGGGCCGATGCGTCAGCCGGTCCGAATCGCGCCCTCGATCCTTTCCGCCGATTTCGCACGGCTGGGCGAGGAAGTGCGCGCGATCGACGCGGCCGGCGCGGACTATATCCATGTCGATGTGATGGACGGGCATTTCGTGCCGAACATCACGATCGGCCCCTCGGTGGTGAAGGCGCTTCGCCCGCACAGCAAGCGGCCGTTCGACGTGCATCTGATGATCTCGCCAGTCGATCCCTACGTGCCGGAGTTCGCGGCCGCCGGTGCCGACATCATCACCGTGCATCCGGAGGCGGGCCCGCATCTCCATCGCACCGTGCAGCTCATCAAGTCGCTCGGCAGGAAGGCCGGCGTCTCGCTCAATCCCGCCACCTCGGTCTCGACGATCGAGCCGGTGCTGGAGGAAATCGATCTCGTGCTGGTGATGTCGGTCAATCCGGGATTCGGCGGCCAGCAGTTCATCCGCAGCCAGCTCGAGAAGATCGCGACGCTCCGCCACATGATCGACGCCGTCACCGACGGCAGGCCCGGCCACCGGATCGATCTCGAGGTGGATGGCGGCATCAACGATCTGACGGCGGGCGACGCGATCCGCGCCGGCGCGGACGTGCTGGTCGCCGGCACGGCGAGCTTCACCGGCGGTCCGGGCGCCTACGCCGAGAATATCCGCCGCCTGCGCCAGGCCGGCGCCTGACGCGGGGGCACGCCGCCATGGCCGCCCGGACTCCGAATCCGCTGAAATCGCTGAGACAGGGCCTCGATCGCATGGCGCGGCTGGGCGCCCTGCCGGAGGGGATGCTGCGCGACCGGATCGAGGGCCGGTTCCGCCGCCATCTCGCCGACGGTGCGGCGAAGCTGCCGATCCTGTCGCGCGGCCGGCGGATGAGCGGTGCCATCCTCGCGATCGGTCCGGGACTTCGCACCGGCCGCCCGGAAGCCGGCGAGGCGATCCTTGCCGAAGGCATCGCGCTCGGCGGGCGTCACCTGATGCTGAACGACGCGCTCTGGCGCGACGCCTATCTGCCGGCGTCGACGCGGATCGCGCTCGAAGGCTTCGTCTGGCTCGCCGATCTGACGGCGGCCGGCGAGCCGGGCGCGCTCCGCGCCCGCGCGCTCATTGCCGGCTGGCTCGATCGGGGACGCCGCGATACGGCGCTGCCGAACCCGACCGCGGTGCGGGCCGAGCGGTTGCAGAACTGGCTGCTCCAGGCGGAGCGCTTCCTGCCGGGCGCCGACCCGACCTTCCGCACGCGCTTCCTCGGTGCGCTCCTCGACGATGCGGCCTGGCTCGCCCGCGCGCTCCCGGCGGAGCTTTCCGGCAGCGCCCTCATCGGCGCGGCCAAGGCGCTCACGCTCGCGGGATTGGCGCTGCCCGGCGGCGAGGCCTGGCTCGCGCGCGGCTACGGGCTGCTCGAGCGCGAGCTCGGACGGCAGATCCTCTCGGACGGCGGCCATGTCGAACGCTGCCCCTCGCGCCAGCTCGTCCTCATCGCCGATCTCTGCGATCTCCGCTATGGCTATCAGCGGCGCGGCCTGCCGATCCCGGGGCCGATCGAGGTGGCGATCGCGGCGCTCGCGCCGGTGACGCGCCTGCTGCAGCATGGCGATGGCGGGCTCGCCCTCTTCAATGGCGGCAACGAGGAGCGCGCGGGCTATATCGAGCGGGTGCTCGCCGCGGCGGGCGATCCGCTGGTGCCGCTGGGCCAGGCGCCGCAATCCGGATTCCAGCGCCTCGTCGCCGGCAAGCTCGTCGCCATCGTCGATAGCGGCCGCCCGCCGGCGCCGGGCCTCGACGCCATCGCCCATGCCGGCACCTTCGGCCTCGAGGTCAGCATCGGCCGCGACCGGCTGATCGTGAATGGCGGCAGCCATCCGGACGAGCCCGCCTGGCAGGACGCGATGCGCGCGACGGCAGCCCACTCGACGCTGGTGCTGGCCGACACCAATTCGAGCGGCCTCCTTGCCGAGGGCATCGGCCATCGGCCCGCCATGATCTGCTGCAAGCGCGAGGAGCGGGACGGCAGCGTCTGGCTCGACATGCTGCATGACGGCTATCGCCGGGGTTTCGGCATCCGGCATCGCCGCCGGCTCTATCTCGCGGCGAACGGCGAGGATCTGCGCGGCGAGGATGCGCTCGAAGGGCCGGGCGAGCCGGTATTCCATCTCCGCTTCCATCTCCACCCGGCGGTGAAGGTTTCGCTGGCGCAGAGCGGCCAGGCGGCCATCCTGCGCACGCCCGCCGGCAGCGGCTGGCGGCTGCGGGTCGAGGGCGGGACGATGAGCCTCGCCGACAGCGTCTATCTCGGCGAGCGCGGCCGCATACGGCGGACGCAGCAGGTCGTCGTCGAGGCGCATCATGGCGGCGGCGAATCGCGTCTGCGCTGGGCACTCGCGCGCGATGCGAAGCGGCGGGAAAGGCCGGCGCGGGCCGCGGCGGAAGAGCTGCCGGCAGAGCCGGATCGGGTCCTGGACGAACCCGTCGTCACGCCCGGCGAATAACGCCGCTCAAAGCTGCCAGCGGCCGAGCCCTTCGGGCAGGTCGGCGTCGCGCCACATGCCCTTGATGTCGGCGACGAGGCCGCCCGGCCGCACGAGGCGCGCGAAATCCTCAGTGGTGAAGGCGGCATAGGCGTCGTGCGCGACCGCGCCGATCAGGCAGTCATACTCGCCCTCCCCCGGCTTCGCCTTCGGCAGCTCGGGCAGGAGCTCGATGCCGTAATGGTCGCGCGCGGCATCGGCATCGGCGCGCGCGTCATGCACATCGACGCGGTGGCCGCGCTTCTTCAGCCGCTGCACCACATCGACGACGCGCGTATTGCGAAGATCGGGGAGGTTCTCCTTGAAGGTCAGGCCGAGCACCAGGGTGCGCGGCTGACGCGGCTCGCCATAGCGCTGCAGCGCATCGGCGACGCGGTCGGCGATATGGGCGCCCATCTGGTCGTTGATCCGGCGGCCGGCGAGGATCACCTCGGCAGGATGCCCGACCGCCGCCGCGCAATGGGCGAGATAGAAGGGATCGACGCCGATGCAGTGGCCGCCGACCAGGCCGGGGCGAAAATCGAGGAAGTTCCATTTCGTGCCGGCCGCGTCCAGCACGTCATGCACCGAAAGGCCGAGCCGGCCGAAGATCATCGCGACTTCGTTCACGAAGGCGATGTTGATGTCGCGCTGCGCGTTCTCGATCACCTTCGCCGCCTCGGCGGTGCGGATGTCGCGCGCGAGATGGATGCTGCCGCTGGTGACGCGGCCATAAAGCGCGGCCAGCTTCTGCGCCGCCTCGGGCGTCTGGCCGGCGACGATCTTGGCGATGCGATCGACCGTGTGATTGCGGTCGCCGGGATTGATGCGTTCCGGCGAATAGCCGAGCAGGAACCCTTCGCCGGATTTGCGCCCGGAAACCTGCTCGATGATCGGACCGCAGATATCCTCGGTGACGCCGGGATAGACCGTGCTTTCCAAGACCACGATCGGCGCGCCGTCGATGCCGTTCGAGGCGGCGAGCGCGGTGCCGATGCTGCGGCAGGCGCTCTCGACCGGCGCGAGATCGGGCAGGTTGGCCGCATCCACCGGCGTCGGCACGGTCACGATATAGACGTCCTGCCCGACGAGCCGCTCCGGATCGTCCGTATAGTCGATCTTCGCCGCGGCGAGCCGCGCGGGCTCGATCTCCTCGGTGCGGTCGTGGCCGCGCTGCAGCTCGGCGATCCGGGTCCGGTCGATGTCGTAGCCGAGCACCGGCCCGCGATTGCCCTGGCCGCGCGCCAGCGCGACCGCAAGCGGCAGGCCGACATAGCCGAGGCCGATGACGGCGACGCGCTCGCCCGTGGAGGGCCGGCCGTTTGCCATGGGGAAAGGTCCTCACCAGAGAAGGCGCCCTGTTTCCCACGCCCCGGAAACCCAAGTCAACCGAGGCCCGGCCGCCTCCACAGCTATCGCACACCGGGCCGCCCGGCTATAAAGCGGAGCCATGACCGGCGCCGGTTACGCGATTTTCTTCTTTGTCCTTCTGGGGTTGAGCGCGATCGGCTGCGGGCTCGCCCGCGCGGCGCTGCGCCGCTTCGCGGTGCTGGACCAGCCGAACGAACGCAGCAACCACCGGACGCCCGTGCCGCGCGGCGCCGGGCTGGTGCTGGTGCCGCTGCTGCTGGCGGGCTTCGCCCTCGCCCCGCTGCTCGACCCCGCCGCAATGGGCCTGCCGGGCGCCATCCTGATCGGCGCGATCCTGCTCGCCGCCATCTCCTGGTGGGACGATCTGCGGGGCCTGGGGGCGCTGCCGCGGCTTGCCGTCCAGGCCGCCGCCGTGCTGCTCGGCCTCGCCACGCTGCTGCACCGGCCGCCGGTCTTCCAGGGGCTGCTGCCGCAACCGCTCGATCTCGCGCTCGCCGGCCTCGCCTGGGTCTGGTTCGTCAACCTCTTCAATTTCATGGATGGCAGCGACGCCATGGCCGGCACCGAGACGACGATGATCGGCGCCGGCCTCGCCCTCGTCGCCTTCGAGCTCGGCGGGAGCGGCCTCACCCCGCTGCATGGGCTGGCGCTTGCCGCCGCGGCGCTCGGATTTCTCGTCTGGAACCGGCCGCCGGCGAAGCTCTTCCTCGGCGACGTCGGCAGCGTGCCGCTCGGCTATCTCGTCGGCTGGCTCCTGCTCGTCGCAGCGAGCGAGGGGGCCTGGGCCGCGGCGCTGATCCTGCCGGCCTACTATCTCGCCGACAGCGGCGTCACGCTCGCGCGCCGCTGCTGGCGCCGCGCGCCGATCCTCGAGGCCCATAGCGAGCATTTCTATCAGCAGGCGATCCGCCATGGCCGCAGTCACGGCAAGGTCGCGCTTGCCGTGCTGATCGCCGATCTCGCGCTTGTCGGGTTTGCCTTCGGCGCGATGCGGGAGGAGCCGTTCGTCGCGCTCGGCGGTGCAGCGCTCGTCTGCTGGCTGCTGATTCGCGTGCTCGCCCGGCCGCCCGGTTCCGTCAAGCCGCGTTTCGGCGGCTGACCGCCCGCGCCGGCGCACAAATCCGCCGCTTCGCCCGGCGCCGCCGGGCCGAGGCTGGCGCAAGCTCGCCCGGCGCGCTAAGTAGGTCGCCTTTCCGACCGCGGAAGGGTCGATGGCTACCCGTTCACCTTTCGCCGGCCGCGCCGGCATCACGCTGCTGCATGACGTGGCGATGGCGGCGATCTCCTTCCCGCTCTCGCTCTATCTCCGGCTCGGCGAGAATTTCTGGCTGCTCGCCGAACGCTTCTTCTGGCTCGGCTTCGCGCTTTTCACCGGTCTCGCGGCGATCGTCTTCGCGCTCGTCGGGCCCTATCGCAATGTCTGGCGCTACGCCTCGATGATGGACCTGACGGCGATCCTGCGCGCCGTCAGCCTCACCATCCTGCTCTTCCTGCCGCTCCTCTTCCTGGCGAACCGGCTCTACGGCTTTCCGCGCTCGGCGCTCGTCATCAACTGGTTCGTGCTGCTGTTCCTGCTGGGCGCGCCGCGCTTCGCCTACCGGCTCCTCAAGGACCGCAGCCTCGCCAATCTCTTCGAGCGTGAGCGCGCGGGGCTGAGCAACGTGCTCCTCGTCGGCGCCGGCGACGCGGCCGAGCTTTTCGTGCGCGAGATGCGCCGCGATCCGGCCTCGGCCTACCGCATCGTCGCCATCCTCGACGAGGATGGCGGCCGGATCGGCCGACGCATCCAGGGCATCGAGGTCGTGGGCGGCCTCGCCGACGCGGAAACCGCGATCGAACGGCTGCGACGACGAGGGCTCGCCCCGCAGCGCCTGATCCTGACCGAGGACCTCTCCCGCGAACGGATCGAGGCGCTGCTCGCGATCGCGGAGGCGAACGGCCTCAGCCTCGCGCGGCTGCCCCGCCTCACCGATTTCCACGGCGGCGACGCGGCCGCGCGGCTCGCCTTGCGGCCGATCGCGATCGAGGATCTGCTCGGCCGGCCGCAGCGCGTGCTGGACCGCGCGCCCGTCGAGCGGCTGGTGGCGGGCCGGCGCGTGCTGGTGACCGGCGCCGGCGGCTCGATCGGGAGCGAGCTCTGCCGGCAGATCGCCGGCCTCGACCCGGCGCTGCTCGTGCTGCTCGACCATTCCGAATCGCTGCTCTATGCGATCCATGCGGAGCTCGCCGCGGCCCATCCCGGCCTCGCCATCGAGCCGCAGCTCTGCGACATCCGCGACCGGCCGGCGCTCGACCGCGCGGTCGAGACCGCGAAGCCCGAGCTCGTGTTCCATGCGGCCGCACTGAAGCATCTGCCGCTCTGCGAGGCCCATCCCGGCGAGGCGGTGCGCACCAACATTCTCGGCACCCGCAACCTGGCGGCGATCTGTCGCGCGCGCGGGGTCGAGGCGATGGTGCTGATCTCGACCGACAAGGCGGTCGAGCCCGCGAGCATGCTGGGCGCGACCAAGCGCCTCGCCGAGCGCTACTGCCAGGCGCTCGATGCGAGCGTCGGCGCCGGCACGCGCTTCGCCATCGTGCGGTTCGGCAATGTGCTCGGCTCCTCGGGCTCGGTGGTGCCGCTCTTCCAGGCGCAGCTTGCGCGCGGCGGGCCGCTGACCGTGACGGATGCCGCGGTCGAACGCTTCTTCATGACCGTTGCGGAAGCGGTCGAGCTGGTGCTGCAGGCCTCCGCCTTCGCCGTGGGCGGCGGCAGGCGGGGCGCAATCCTGGTGCTGGAGATGGGGCGGGCGGTCAGGATCGTCGACCTCGCGCGCCAGATGATCCGGCTTGCCGGCAAGACCCCCGGCCGCGACGTCGAGATCCGCTTCACCGGCCTCCGGCCCGGCGAGAAGCTGACCGAACGGCTGTTCGGCGCGGCGGAGCGGCCCGAACCCACCGGCCTGCCCGACATTCTCCAGACCGCCGCCGCCCCCGCCGACCTTGTTGCGCTCGAGCGCGAGCTGGATGGGCTCGACGCGCTCGCCCGCGCCGGCGACGAGGATGCGATCCGGCAGGCGCTGCGGCGGCTGCTTCCCGACTATGCGATCCCCGGCGCGGCACCCGCCGCAATTTCCCCTTCGGCAGCAGCAAGGTTCCCGGCATGAGCGATGCGCGAAAGATCGAGCGAGCGCTACTTTCCGTTTCCGACAAGAGCGGGCTCCTCGAGTTCGGCCGGTTCCTGGCGGCGCACGGCATCGCGATCCTCTCCACCGGCGGCACCGCGAAGACGCTCCTCGAGGCCGGCATCGCCGTCACCGAGGTCGCGACCCATACCGGCTTTCCGGAAGTGATGGACGGGCGCGTCAAGACGCTCCATCCGAAGATCCATGGCGGCATCCTCGCGCGACGCGACGCGCCCGCCCATCGCCAGGCGATGACGGCGCATGGCATCGAGCCGATCGATCTCGTCGTCATCAATCTCTACCCCTTCGAGGCGACGGTCGCGAAGGGCGCGGGGCGCGAGGCCTCTGTCGAGAACATCGATATCGGCGGGCCGGCGCTCATCCGCGCCGCGGCGAAGAACCACGACTATGTCACCGTCGTCACCGACCCGGTCGATTACGATCAGGTGATGGAGGCGATGACGGAGGCCCGCGGCGCCACGCCGCTCGCGCTGCGGCGCCGACTCGCCGCGCTTGCCTTCGCCCGCACCGCCGCCTATGACGCGGCCATCGCGCGCTGGATGCAGGAAGAGGAAAAGGACCGCTTCCCGCGCCGCTACGTCATCGGCGGCGACCGCCGACAGCTCCTGCGCTATGGCGAGAACCCGCATCAGGAGGCGGCCTTCTATGCGACGGCCGACAGGCGGCCCGGCATCGCGACGGCGCGCCAGCTCCAGGGCAAGGAGCTCAGCTACAACAACCTCAACGACACCGACGCGGCCTACGAACTGGTAGCGGAGTTCGCCGAGCCGGCGGTCGCCATCGTCAAGCACGCCAATCCTTGCGGCGTGGCGGTGGGGAAGAGCCTCGCCGAGGCCTGGCGCCACGCGCTCGCCTGCGATCCCGTCAGCGCCTTCGGCGGCATCGTCGCGGTGAACCGGCCGCTCGACGCCGAGCTCGCCGAGCATTTGAGCAAACTCTTCCTCGAGGTGGTGATCGCGCCCGCGGTCGAGGACAAGGCGCAACTCCTGCTCGCCGCCAAGGGCAATCTCCGGCTGCTCGATGCGGGCGCGCTGCCCGATCCGGCGCAGCCGGGGCCGGCCTTGAAGCTGCTCTCCGGCGGGTTCCTGCTGCAGGACCGCGACCATGGCCGGATCGCCCCCGGCGACCTCAAGGTCGTCACGAAGCGCCAGCCGACCGCGCGCGAGCTCGCCGATCTCCTCTTCGCCTTCCGCGTGGCGAAGCATGTGAAATCGAACGCGATCGTCTATGCGAAGGCGGGTGCCACCGTCGGCATCGGCGCCGGGCAGATGAGCCGCGTCGATTCGAGCCGGATTGCGGCCTGGAAGGCGCGCGAGGCGGCGGAGGCCGCCGGCGAGAAAGAATCCCGCGCGAAGGGTTCGATCGTCGCCTCCGACGCCTTCTTCCCCTTCGCCGACGGGCTCCTCGCCGCCGCGGAAGCCGGCGCCACCGCCGTCATCCAGCCCGGCGGCTCGATGCGCGACGCCGAGGTGATCGAGGCCGCCGATCGGGCCGGCCTTGCCATGGTCTTCACCGGCATGCGGCATTTCCGGCATTGATGCGGAGGCCGCCGACGGCCTCATCCTTCGACAGGCTCAGGATGAGGAAGCTGGTTTTCGCGGGAAAGAGACTCCGCCTGCGTCGACCGTTCCTGCTCCCTCGTCATGCTCGGGCTCGACCCGAGCATCCATGCTTCGGCGCGACTCCGGAGCCACCGACCCGTCACCTCGCATCGGCGGGATGGACTCTCGGGTCAAGCCCGAGGGTGACGGTGGCTATGCCCTGCCGCCGTCGCATCATCACCCCCGAATAATGTCCTCATGCTGAGCCTGTCGAAGCATGAGCCCGGCAATGATGCGGATCGCGTCGTCGATCGCCGAAGCCGCGCCTCTGCGCCGGATCCGCCCGCAGACTCGCATGACGTCGAAATAGCGCCCGCCGGTTCGATCCGGACATCAAGGCCTGACGGCCGTTACCTCGATCTCGACAAGAAAGCCAGGATTGGCAAGCCCGGCGACCTGCACGACCGACCGTGACGGCAGGTTGGGCTGCGCTTGCGTGCCGAAGAACTGCGTATAGCCTTCCATGAAGCCGGCAAAATCCATCCTGCCGCCCTGGGCGGGGTCGCCGACCAGGAATACCTGCATCTTGATCACATCGCCCATCTCGAGGCCAAGCCGCTTCAGCGTCCTGTCGACGGACTTGAACACCGATTCCGTCTGGGTCCTGGTATCGCCATAGGCGGCAAGCGAGTTCTTCTCGGCGCTTTCGTCGACGACGGGAGGCACCGCGCCGCTGACATAGACGGTGGTCTTGCCGGCCGGCACCTCGACGGCCTGTGCGATCGGGAAATCCGAATCGGGAATCTTGTGACGCACGATATCCTGCGCCGTCGCACTGCCGGCCCACAAGAATCCGGCCGCGAGCATGGCGGCGCTGACCCGCAATCGGTTCATTGGTCTTCTCCTCCGCTGATGGCGACAGGCGTGGCGCGCGGCGGCGGCGTCACACCCGCTTCGAGCACGACCGCGCCGGATCGGGATTTGCGATCGATCCGTCAGCGAGCTTCCGCCACGCTTTCGGCCGTAACCGCGTCTTCCTTGTAGTCATTGCCGAAGCTCGTCCGCAGATAATTGACGACGGCCGCGACCTGTTCGTCGCTCATCATTCCGCCGAGCGGCGGCATGGCTTTCAGACCATGCAGGATCACGTAGACCACATAGTCGCCGGACTCCACGTTCTCGTTCTTTGCGAGTGCCGGGTAACGGCCCGCACCGACCGCGCCCTGCCCCTGCCCCATATGACAGGCCTGGCAAGCGTTGGCATATATTTCTTCGCCGGTTTGCTGGGAAAAGCGGTCCGACTGGCTGAGTGTAACGCCGGCCGAATCGGCAAAGGCACCCGATGCGGCAAGCGCTGCGAAAAGCGTCGTGGCGGCGGCGAGGCCGCGCAGCCGTCCGGATCGAGCGGTCATGCCGATATACCTCCCGAGGATGGTCAGAAAGCGTTCGATCGACATCGCATCACCCCGCAACTACGCGCTGATGCAGGCGGGCGATCGCATCCAGAGACGACAGGATCGCACCCTCCATCCAGGCCGGGATGTAGGAGGCGTGCTCTCCGGCAAGCACGATGCGCCCGTCGATCTGGCACAGATTGTCGTAATGCTCCTTGCGCGCCTCTTCGGTCCATTCCCCGGCGCAGCCGAGCGTGAAGGGCGAGCGGTGCCAGGCAACCGCGACGCCGTTTTCGAACTCGTCCTTGTATTGCGGATGAATCTGCGAGCCGTACTCGACGGCACGTGCGACGCGTTCTTCCGGCGCCATCGACGTGAACTCGAAGGAATTCGGCCCGTTCCAGGTATAGCAGCCCAGCAGCACGCCCTTGCCGGCCTTGTTGAAATCGTTGCTGGGATAGGAAATCTGCGTTATCGGCAGATTGGTATAGCTGACGCCGCCGAAAATCAGATCGTCCTCTTCCCAGAAGCGACGTTTGAACTGCAGGCCGACCTTGACCGACGATACGTAGGGCACCGCCTCGATCGCCGCCTGCATCGGCCCGCCGACATTCATCTCGATCTGACTGAGGATGGACAGGGGAATGGTGCAGACGCACCAGTCGGCGCTTGCCTGCTGCATGGTGCCGGGCTTCTGCACGTCCTCATAGAAGGCGGTCACGCCCTGGTCGTTCTGCTCGATCTTGGTCACCTTGGCGTTGTAGGTGATGAGATCGCCGACCTCCTTGGCAAAGGCCTTGCCGATCATGTCGATGCCGCCGACCGGCTGGAACATGGTCGTCTGGAACTCGTAAAGGGCGAAGTTCGCGAGATCGCCCCACAGGCGCGAACCGAGTATCTCGGATAGCCCGATCGCATCCCCCGGCACGGGAGCAGCATTAAGGCCGCCGCCCGGATCTTTCTGGTAGCCGCGGAACTCGGCTGAAACCATTCCCTTCGAATAGGCATAGTCCTTGTCGAGGGCGCCCCAGGATCTCAGGGCTTCGAGCAGGATCTCCTGATCTTCCTTGGTGACGGCATCCTCGAGCTTTCCCTTCTGCGTCACCTTGGCCAGCAGTTCCGAAACATGCCCCTGGAAGTCGATCTTGATGTCGCGGACGCGCTGCGGCTTGCCGCCGAACGCCTTGGCGGAATGAAGGAAGGCATTGTGGTTGAGCTGCTGGAACGGTTCGAGCGTCACGCCGAGGCGCTTGCAGTAAGCAAGCAGCCCATTGTGATGGTAGGGGATGCGCCACGGGCCGGGATTGAAATAGAGGCCCTCGTCGAATTCGCATTTCTGGGTCGCGCCGCCCAGTTCCGTATAGCTGTCGCCCCCGCGCAGCGACCAGTTGCGGCCGCCCGCACGGCCGTTATATTCCAGTATCCGTACCTTGTAGCCGGCCTGGCGCAGCTCGAGCGCGGCGGTCATGCCGGCGAGCCCCGCGCCTAGAATCAGCACCGACGCCCCCTTCGGATCGCCTTCGAGCCTGAGCGGCCCCTTGTAGCCGGATTCCGCCGCCAGCCCGAGGCTGGTCATGGCCTGGTACATCGCCACGCTTCCGGCGGTCAGGCCGATCAGCGAGAGCAGATCGCGTCGGCTGATGCCGGTCGCCCCGTCGATTTGTCCCATTCTTCCCTCCGACAGCGGGCCCCGATGCCGCTGGCCACATCAAAGGCGAGAAAGTCCGAACGCCGATCGGGCGGCGAAAGGCCTCGTCGCAAGTTCTGCGACCTGGTGCGACCTGGCGAGGCGCGCATGGCGGATCAGCCTGTGCGTTTCTCGATGCTGCAACGTCGATCGAGCGCGCATTCGGGCTCGCTGCCGGGCTTGCTGCGCAGTTCGCGGAAAGCTCGCAACGCTTCCGCACCTCTATCAGGAACCGGCGAAGGCCCGAATTGTTCCCCGGCCCGAGTTGTTCCCCGAATTGTCGCGCGCCCGGAGCTTGTCGCGCGCAAGGAAGAGTTCGCCAGGTTCGAACCTGCGGGGTCGAGGCGCATTCCCGACCGTTCGGGCAGGAGTCTGTCGTGAGCGTTGGAGGGAAGGGAAGGGAAGCGAAGCGGCCCGGGCCGGCCTCGCCATGGTCTTCGCCAGCATGCGGCATCTCCGGCACTGAGGCGGAGGCCACCGACGGCCTCATCCTTCGACAGGCTCAGGATGAGGAGGCGTCCCTGCTCCCTCGTCATGCTCGGGCTTGACCCGAGCATCCATGCTTCGTCGCGGTTCCGGCGCTAACCCACCCTTCACCTCGCGTCGGCAGGATGGACCCTCGGGTCAAGCCCGAGGGTGACGTGGTCGTGTCCTGCCGCCGTCGCATCGCCCTCAAAGAAAGTCCTCATGCTGAGCCTGTCGAAGCATGAGCCCATTGAAACGTGAGCTACGTTCGACACGCCTAAGCACGACGGGTTTGCGTTCTAATCAGGATCAACCCGCACCCCAAAGCGCGTCGAACACCTTCTTGATGTAGCGCCAACTTCTCTTCCCGAGGGGCGCTCGAGCTTTCAGGGTGTCGGTCAGAAATCTCGCGGTCAGATATGCCGCCAGGCAGATCGCCACGCCGATGGCTGCGATCTCAACGATGCTGAACTCCTTCACGACATCGGCCTCATGTGAGAAGTGCCGAAACTCTATCGCCGGATCGCCCGCCGGCTCTCTTCCGTTCGCGCCTGCCAGCCGGCGCGCTCGAGCTCCGGATCGAGATGCTCCTCGGCGGGCCAGCCGAGACAGAGATAGGCGATGAAGCGCCAGTCCGGCGGCACCCCGAGCAGCTCGTTCATCGCGTCGGGATGCAGGATCGAGACCCAGCCCATGCCGAGCCCTTCGGCGCGCGCGGCGAGCCACAGGGTCTGGATCGCGCCGACCACCGAATAGCTCAAGGTCTCCGGCATGGTCTGCCGGCCGAGCCCGGCACCCTGCCCGGTCGCCTCGTCCGAGAAGACGGCGAGCTGCACCGGCGCCAGCTTCAGCCCCTCGAGCTTGAGCTGCCGGTAGAGATCGGCCTGCGCATCCCGATAGCGCGCCGCGGCATCGCGGTTGGCGGCCTCGAAATCGGCCAGGATGCGCGCGCGGCGTTCCGCGCTTTCGACCGCGACGAAGCGCCAGGGCTGGGCATTCCCGACCGAGGGCGAGAGCGACGCGATGTCGAGCAGCCCGTCGATGAGCGCAGCCGGCACGGGATCGGGGCGGAAGCGGCGCACGTCGCGCCGCCAGCGCACCAGGTCGCGGAAGCGCGCGATGAAATCCATATCGAAGACGGGCGGCGCTTCGGGGGTGTCCTTGCGATCGGCCATGAATGAGCCTCGCCGCTTTCGCCGCTTCATGCTTTGGCAGGAGCGACCTGCCCTGCCAAGGCGGCGACGGTTCTCCCTCAAGCCGCGGGGGGCGCCTTCGGTTCCTTGACCGCCAGCAGCAGGAGGAAGCCGATCACGAAGAAGGGCGGGATGGTCGCCATGCCGGCGCGCTGGCTGTCGAACAGCGTCGTCGCGAAGGCGAGGATCGCCGGCCCCATGAAAGCGGTCGCCTTGCCGGCGAGCGCATAGAGCCCGAAGAACTCGGTCGCGAGATGCGGCGGGGCGAGGCGCGCCATCATGGATCGGCTCGCGGCCTGGGTCGGCCCCAGGAAAATGCCGATGGCGAGCGCGAGGCCGTAGAACCAGTCGCGGTCGGTGACCGGCAGGATGGCGAGCGCCAGAAGCGTGAGCGCGCCGAGCGCGATGAGGATGGTGGGCTTCGCGCCGAGCCAGTCGTCGAGCCAGGCGAAGCCGGCGGCGCCGGCACCCGCCGCGACATTGAGCAGGATGCCGAACAGCAGCATCTCCTCAAGCCCGAAACCGAACACGCCCGCCGCATAAATGCCGCCGAAGGCGAACAGCGTGTTGAGCCCGTCGATATAGATCATCTTGGCGAGGAGGAAGCGCGCCACGTTCCGATGCCGCGGCAACGCCTTCAGGGTTTCGTAGAGCGTGCGGCAGCCTTGCGCGATGGCCCGGCGCGAACTTATGCCCGTCGCGGGCCGGTCCGGCACGAAAAGGAAGAGCGGCAGCGAGAAGACCAGCATCCAGCCGGCGCAGAGCAGCGCCACGGCGCGCACCGGCTCGGCCGTCGCCGGGTCGAGCCCGAAAGGCGGCGTGGCCGGCTGGATGAAGAGGACGAGCGCCGCCGCCATGCAGGCGAGGCCGCCCATATAGCCGAGCCCCCAGGCCCAGCCGGAGATGCGGCCCAGCATGGAACGCGGCGCGATCGCCGGCAGCAGCGCGTTGTAGAAGACCGTGCCGAGCTCGAAGCCGAAAGTGCCGATGCCCATGGCGACCAGCGCCAGCAGGGCGAAGGACGGATCCGGCTCGACGTACCAGAGCGCGGCGGTCGCGAGCGCCGTCAGGAGCGTCAGCGTGCCGAGCCAGGGCTTGAGCCGGCCGCCCTGGTCGGCGATGGCGCCCAGAACCGGGCTCGCGATGGCGATGGCGATGGCGGCGAGGCTGGTGGCGTTGCCCCAGAGCGCCGTGCCGCTGCGCTCGTCCGCGGCGACCGCGGTCGCGAAATAGGCGCTGAAGAGAAAGGTCTGGATGACGGTCGGAAAGGCCGAGTTCGCCCAGTCGTAGAAGGCCCAGGCCGCGATCGCGCCCTTCCGGGGCGGCGATAGCGGCGACGCGGGCGGCAGGATGGCGGGCGGCGCTGCGCTCATGGCCGGAAACGCCGCTTCCCGCCTGCCGGGCAATGAGGCAGCGGGGAAATCGTCACTCAGTCGCCGATCAGGCTGCGCAGTTCGCGGTTGGCGACGGCGAGCTTCGCGAGGTCGAGGCCGCCGAGCTGCCGGAGATCGGCGAACAGCATCTCGACCCGCTGCACCGACGGACCGCGGTCGCCGACCCAATGCTCGATGGTTTCCTGCTCCGAGGCGTCGTTGTGCGAGCCGTTCAGCATCCTGAGCGTGAGATCGCGCTGATGGCTGTAGAGATCGTCGACCATGGCGGCGACGGCGAGCCGGTCCCAATGGGTGTCGAGATTGATGCCGCCGGTGGCGCCGCGCAGCCAGTTGAGGTGGAAACGCACGCCCACCGCATAGTAGGTGCGCGCCACCTTGGAGATCGGCGCGCCGGAATTCTCCGCGATGCGGACGATGTCGAGCCCCGGCGCCAGCACCTCCAGCACCGAGACGCGCTTGGCGAGCGTCTCGGGCACGCCCTGCTCCGAGAAGGATTGCGCGCGCCTCGCCAGCACCTGGCGGTCGCCCTCGGACAGCATGCCGTCGAGCGCGCCGATCAGCTCCTCGATGCCATGCTCGTAGGCCGCGATGTTGGCGGCGATGTCGAGCGGCAGCTTGCGGTTCCGCAGGAACCAGACCGTGCCGGATTCGGCGAGGCGGAGCGTGGCGTCGGTCATCACCGCCTGGACCTTCGCCGGCACCTTGGTGTCGAGCGCCTCGATCTGGCCCCAGATGTCGCGGAGCTTGAAGACGCCGCGCGTCACCGCATAGGCGCGCGCGATGTCGGAGGAAGCCAGGCCCGTCCGCTCCTTCATCACATGGACGAAGGTGACGCCGACGCGGTTGACGAGGCTGTTGGTCACCACCGTCGCGATGATCTCGCGCCGGAGGCGGTGGTCGGCGATCGGCTCGGCGAAGCGCTCGCGAAGCACCGTCGGGAAGTAGCGCTTGAGGTCGTCGAGGAGCTGCGGGTCGTCCGGCAGGTCGGAGGGCAGCAGTTCCTCGTAGAGCGACATCTTCGAATAGGCGAGCATGATGGCGAGCTCGGGCCGCGTCAGGCCCTGATGCTGCGCGAGCCGGTTCGCCATGGTTTCGTCGTCCGGCAGGAACTCGAGCGCCCGGTCGAGCTTCCCCGCGCGCTCCAGCGCGCGGATCATGCGCCCCTGCTGATCGAGCCGGAGCCAGCCCTGGTTCTCGGCGATCGAGAGCGCCTGGGTCTGCAGATAGTTGTCGCGCAGCACCAGCGCGCCCACCTCGTCGGTCATGTCGGCGAGCAGCTTGTCGCGCTGCTTCAAGGTGAGGTCGCCGGCCTGCAGGACGCCGTTCAGCAGGATCTTGATGTTGACCTCGTGGTCGGAACAATCGACGCCGGCCGAATTGTCGACCGCGTCGGTATTGTTCTTGCCGCCCTTCAGCGCGTAGGCGATGCGACCGCGCTGGGTGAAGCCGAGATTGGCGCCCTCGCCCACCACCTTGCAGCGGAGCGTCTCGCCATCGACACGGAGCGCGTCATTGGCGCGATCGCCGACATCGACATGGCTTTCCGACGCCGCCTTCACGTAGGTGCCGATGCCGCCGAGCCAGAGCAGGTCCACCGGCGCCCGCAAGATCGCCTGAATGAGCGCGAGCGGCGTCACCGAATCGGCGGCGATGGCGAAGGCCTTCTTGATCTCGGGCGTGAGCTCGATGCGCTTGGCCTTGCGGTCGAAGATGCCGCCGCCCGGCGAGATCAGCGCCGCGTCGTAATCGGTCCAGGCCGAGCGCGGCAGGTCGAAGAGCCGCTGGCGCTCGGCGAAGCTCTTCGCCGGGTCGGGATCGGGATCGACGAAGATGTGGAGATGATTGAAGGCGCCGAGCAGCTTGATGTGCGGCGACTGCAGCATGCCGTTGCCGAACACGTCGCCCGACATGTCGCCGACGCCGACCACGGTGAAGTCCTTGGCCTGGGTGTCGTGGCCGATCTCGCGGAAATGGCGCTTCACCGATTCCCACGCGCCGCGGGCGGTGATGCCCATCTTCTTGTGATCGTAGCCGGCCGAGCCGCCCGAGGCGAAAGCGTCGCCGAGCCAGAAGCCGTATT
>CAZMUZ010000059.1:0-8609 GCA_964569315.1 uncultured Rhodospirillaceae bacterium
ATTCTGCGTCTCGATGTGCGTGCCACCGCCCGCGCCATAGCGCAGCTGCAGCGTCACCTGGCTGGCCTGTACGTTCCGCGGCTGGACGCCCAGCATGTTGCGGAACAGCTGCATGATGTTCGTCCACTCGAAATCGGGGACCATCGTTCCGGGCTGCATGTTCTGTCCTCTCAAAATCCAAGGGCCCGGTCGACCGTCGCATGGGCGACGACGATCGACCGGGCCCGATGGGGGTTAGATCCTTGCGGGCGCGGCCCGATGGGTCAGCGCGAGCCGTCGATCAGGGCCGCCTGGAACTGCATGCCCTGGACGCTGCACTCGAGGTAGCAGGCGGCGTCCAGCACGGGACGGGCAACGCCCACATCCCAGGTGTCGCGGAGCGGCGCGGCGATGAAGCCGATCAGCTCGTAGGTGTTGTCGATGACGACCGGGTTGCGCAGGCCCATCGGGGCCGAGTCGTTGACGACGCCGTTGTGCACGACCGACTGGCCGGCCTCCTGCGTGAAGCCGTCGACGCCGATGCCCGGCGGGAAGTGCACCAGCGGGCCGAGGCCGATCTCGATCTTGTTGACCTTGAGGTCGAGGTAGAACGCGGTCAGGATCTTCTTGACGTCGCTGCCCACGGTCAGCACGTCGCCGCGCGAGTCCAGGATCCGGATCCCGATGCGCTCGATCGCCAGCACCTGGCCGGACGGGATCTTGGCCGCGGTGTTGACGTTGGTGTCGAGCGGGGACTTCCCCTGCGGCTCGAACAGCTTGATCTGGTTGGTCCCGATCGCGCCCGCCGGGATCTTCACGGTGTCATAGACACGCGCGAAGTGATACTCGCCGGTCTGATACCGCTTGCCGTCCGGGGTGGTCAGGACGGGGTTCGGCGTCAGGCTGGGATCCAGCGCGGCTCGGTTGTCGTACGGGTTCGCCATCGTCGTTGTCCTCTCGCCGCCGCAAAGCGGCGTGGTTAACAGTTCTGGTTGTTACATCTTGCCAGCGCGGCTGGCGCTGACGGGGGCGCCGCCATAGGCGGTGCCGGACATGCCCTTGGCGGCCTCCACGAACGATCCGGCGACGCCGTTGGGCGTGCGGCTCGGCTGGGCCAGGCTGCCGGCCATCTTGCGATCGGCGCGCAGACGGCCGAGGAAGCGGCGGCTGCCGGCCATCTCGGCGATCGAGCCGCTCAGGCCGACCTGCACCGGGAAGGACAGCATCTCGACCACGTCCTTGCCGATCTGGTAGGCCATGGCGCCCTGCAGGCCGGCCGCGGCCAGCGCCGACTTCTTGCGCGCGAGGGCGCCGCCGACGAGCGCGGTGAAGACGCTCGAGGCGATCCGGCCGCGGTTGCCGTCCAGCAGGACGCCCAGCGCCGGAACGGCGCCCACGAGGGCCTCGCGGCCCTTGTCGACCCAGACGACGGCGACGCCGCCGCCCAGGCCGCCGAGGGCCGGCGGGATCGCGGCCTTCAGCGCCGACTTGCCGAACATCGAAGACAGCAGCGCGCCGACCTTCATGTCACTTGCCCTTCTTGGGCGTGCACTTGACGATCCGGCCGCCCTTGGTGAACTTGTGGTGGGGCTTCAGCTTGCCCTTCTTGGGGCCGGACTGAAACAGACCCTTCGCCTTCGTCGTCGGGGAACACGCCATGTGCAAAGCGTGCCAGCGCACCGATTTTCCGTCAAGCGTTTTCTTGCTTACCAAACCGCCCAGACCTGGCGCGCCTTGAGGTTGCCCAACTCGAGGCCGGCTTCATCGAATAGGCTTGTATCGCTCACGATGCGCTGGCCGTCCTTGCAGCTGGCCTCGATCCAGACGTGGTTCCACGTCGGCGCGCCATACTCCCAGCCCGTCACGATGTAGCAGACGATTCCGACGGCCCCGCACAGAGAGCCCATCACGGCCTGCTGCTCGTCGCAGTCGCCGAACTGCTGGCGCAGGTTGTGGCGCGGGTGCGCGTACAGGTCCAGGTCGACCGGATCGCCACCATAGCGCACGTTCCAGCGCGTGAACCGATGGAACGCGCGCACCTCGGCGGCGTTGTCGTTGGGCGCGATGCACCAGGCCGGCGCCTGCGGTGTGCCGCACTGCTGCGACACGATCCGCCGTGCGAGGTCGATGATCGGCGGATAGTGGGCACCGGCGCGCAGGTTGTCGCGTAGGATGGCGACGCGATCGCCGATGGTGCGAACCGGGATGCGCCGCGCCGTCGCTCCGTCGTCGCCCTCGCCAAGCATCTCCAGGTCGAGCTGCGAAGCGCCGCGCAGCGCGCGCGCGGCATTCGGGAGCCCCGCGGCGCGTGCGACCTGTCCCAGACCTCGGAGTGTGCGAGCCCAGCGCGGATCCATGCAGGAACGATATCAGATCCCGGGCACCATCGACATGCGCTCGCAGAAGCTTGCGATGTTCGCGGTGAACGCCTTGACGGTGGCGTCCTTCGTCGGGCCGTCGATGAAGCCTTCCTCGCGGATCGAGTCGAGGATCTGGCCGATCAGATCGATCAGCTCCGTGCGGCCTGCCTCGCGCGCGCCCTCGTCCTCGGCCTGGTGAGCGGCCTTGCCCTTGCGCGCGATGTCCAGCAACAGCATCCCCCAGCGCCGATCGGTGCTCTTGGTCGCGAGGATCTCCAGCGCCTCGGCCGCCGCACCCACGCGCGTCTCATCGTCCTTGGCGTTGGCCAGCTCGGCGCACTTCTCCTTGAAGCCGGGCGGTGGAACGAACTTCTCATCCGGCGCGGCGGCCTTCGGCGACGCCTGGATCTTGCCCACCTCCTTGATGGCCGCGACGATGTTCGACGACAGCTTGACGAGAGCGCCGCCGCCGTCATCCTCCTTGGCGGCGCCGATCGGGATGCCCAGGGCCTTCAGGCCCTGCACCATCTCGAGTAGCTCCGACACGCCGCCGCCTTTGCGCCGGCCCTCCGAGGTCATGATCGCGATCAGCGGCTCCTGCGCCGCCTTGATGATCGCGAGCATCTCCGCGGCCTGGCCCCTCGACTTCAGCGCCTCGCCCAGCGCCTTGACCTCGGCGCGCAGCGCCTGCAGCTCTGGATCCGGAGGCGGCGGCCCCGCCATCCCGGCCACCGGCGGCGGCGGCGGATCAAACATGTCCGACATCACGCGATGCATCTGCTTCATCTCGAACATGGCGAACATCCGGGCCATGGGATCGGGCGCCGCGCCGTCCTCTGGCGGCGCCAGCGCCGCGCGCCAGCGCGTCAGGCGCGCGATCTGCTCGTCGGGGTCCAGCGCCTTGCGGACTTCGTTGGCCACGCTGGCGGCGGCGGCCTGGGCTCCGTTCACTGCGTTCATCGATGCATCCTCCAGCGGGGGGTCGAGCTTCACATTGTAGGCGGGCCGAACGTCGCCGTTCGGCAAGATCTCGGTGAGCACGTACTCGTATGGGGCCTCGTGGTGTGGCTGCACCCAGCGGCGCAGGAAGCCCTCGATCGTCTGCGACTGCGCCACGTCGCGCTGGCTGTACTCGTTCACGTTGATCAGATCGCCCATCACGCCGCGGCGCTGGACGACCAGCGTGCTTTGCTCGGGCAGCAGCTTGGTCAGGCGCCCCTGGCGCTGGGCGCTGGCCTGCTGCGATCGCTGGCGCATCTGGGCAACGGCGCGATCGGCGGCGCGCTTCTCGCGGGCGGCCTGGCGGGCGGCCTCGTCGACGGCCTCGCGGCTGCCCCACTCGGGGCTACCGGCAACGTCCGTCGGCGGCGCGTCGTCGGCCGGCGGAGACTCTGCCGGGCCGACCCACTTCTTGGCCACGTCCTCGAGCTTGGCCCTCCAGCGGCCCGGGGCCGGGTTGCGCAGCTCGGGGACCTGGATCCCGTTCTCGCGGGCCCAGGTCACCCACTGGCGAACCGCCGACATCGACATTTTGATCCCCGGCTCGCCCAGCCCGCTGGCCTGTAAGGCGTCGCCGAGGTCCTCCATGGCCGATGGCGGCCAGTCGAGCGGATCCGGGTGAATTTCCAGCATCTTCGCCATGGCATCGGCGTACATGTCGACCGTGCGAGCCGATACCCTCGACTGGATCTCATTCCGCCATGGTGTCAGGTCCACGGATGGACTGTAACCAGCGACGCTGGCGAATGCAACGACTTACGAGCGGCGACGGTCGGGAGCGGTCAGCAGCTTGTAAGCCAGGTATGTGAGGCCGACCGGGATCGCATTCCGCGCGGCCCATCCCAGCACGCGGAACAGGCCAGCGACGCCGCGGCCAGCGTCGCCCAGCAGGCGCAGCATGGCGGCTCCGAAGGCGCCCAGTCCGGTGGCGGCGTCGCCCAGGGCGTCTCCCAGGTCATCGGCCCAATTCCGGCCGCTGGTGAAGCCGCCGAAGATCTCCTCGATCACGGCCTTCTGGACGTTCATCAGCTTCAGCACCGCGATCGAGTCGTCCATATCCTTGGCGATCGACGCTGCGAAGCGCGCGTCAGGCATGGCGACGCGATCGGTCTTGGGGTCGACGGCCGTGATCGGCTCACCGGGCGGCGTGACCGGATCCCGCGCATAGCGCACGTTCGGCACGTAGCGCCCGAGGTTGTCGATGAAGCTGTCATGGTAGCGATCCCGGATGGCGATCCAGTCGTCGTTCCACTGACGATCGCGATCGTAGATCGACGTCGACAGGAACGAGTAGATCGCCCGATCGATGGCGTCGCGCACGCGGCGATCGGCGTCCCATACCTGTAGCATCGGCACCCGAGGGACCACGATGCTCGCGGGGATGCGGCGCGCCTCGGCGCGCACCGCCTCGGCCTGGCGGATCAGGTCGGTCAGGTCGCGCGTGGTCGCGGCGCCCAGGACGGCGCGCTGCGCGTCGCAGGGCGCGCAGCCGCTCATTTGCGCAGCAGCTTCCGGCCCACCACGATCCCGGCGATCGCGGCCCCGATCTTGGCCCACCAGGGCCAGCCGCCGCCGGTGATGCCAGCGGCGCGCGGCGGCGGCGCGGCGTCCGCCTTCGGCGAGTCAAGCACCTTCTCGGCGGCTGCCACGCTGGCGTCCGGCGTGCGGCGATCGACCTCGACTGCCACCAGGTCATCAGCGGCGGCCAGGATCCCGATGATGGACGGCAGACGCGCCACGTCGGGCGGATCGATCGTCGCCTGGCGCGCGGCGTCCCAGTAGAGGCCGGCCGCGCTGGCGAGCGCGTTCGACGGGTACTTCTGGATCAGGTCGACGGTGGCATGGAACCCGGCCAGGGCGTAGTGGTACGCCTGGGCGATCGTCTGGATCTTGCTGCGCGGGACAACCGTTGCCGTCGGGCGCGGCAGGTCAGAATGCGAGTACGACACCATGGTCGAAGCCTACGCCACCAGGTAGGCGACAAGCAAGCCCGCAACGAATAGCCCGGCGCCGCCGGTGCCGCGCTGCGCGATCGGAAGGCCGGCCAGGTACGGGGCCGGATCCAGCGCCGTCGTTGAGAAACCCAGGCCGAGGCGCCGGCCCAGGTCATGGCACTCGGTCTGTCCCGACGGCGCCCCGCGCTTCGCCAACGCGAAATGCAGGTGGCGGAAGCCCTCGGCGCCGCTCTCGCGCGTGTCCGACTCGTCGGCCCCGACCGGGCCCAGCGCGGCGGCGGCGTCGACGAGCGCGCCGCGCCGCAATGGCGAACTGCGCAGGTGTTGGTACCAGGTGATCCAGCCGCCATCGTGCTCGAGCACAACGCCCCAGCCGCGCGAGTTGTGAGCAGACTGCAGCACGCGGCCTGGCGCCGCCGCGCACGCCATCGTGCCTGACGGGGTGACATAGCCGTGTCGGTTGCCGTTGCGGTCGACGTCGGTCGAGGCCAGCGGCGCGGAGACTGGATCGCCCGGCTCCCATCGGTAGTCGATGTCCGCGCCCAGGTGGAGCCCGCAGCTATAGGTGTTGCGCGCGCGTGGGCCGAAGCCCGACGAGATCACCGGGCGACGGCCTTTGTACTCGTAGAGGGGCCAGCAGGCGAGCATGGTTCGGATGGTAGCGCAGTCCGCGTCAGCGTGGGCCTCGTTTGAGTGCGTCTGCCCAATCCTCTCCTGGCAACGCCCTGATACGTCCGCGCTGCTCGGCGGCGGCCTGCCTCGCTCTGCGACGGTGGCATACGATGCAGTCAACCATGGACCAGTCCGAGGTGTGCTTCGACCCCGACTCGCACATCCCGGCGAAGTGAACGCAATGAGGCGCGTACCACGACGATCCCCGTTCAAGCTCACGAACCATACCATTGATTGCTGCCAGTTCCGTGCGCAACGCGAGACGCCGCTGATATAGCGACTTCAGGGTTTCAGTCCGGCCGGCTGGTAACTTCACTGGCTGTCCTCACCAGCGGAAACGCCACTCGACCATGGCTCCGCCCGTTCGCTCTCCAGGCCATCTGGGCAGGAACAGACAACGGTGGCCGTGTCGCCGCGCACCTCGACCGTCATGGTGTGCCGCTCGTCCGGGCAGACCTCGCCGCCGGCCGCGGGCGTGAACGTCACTGGCTCGCAGGCCGGCGGCGGCTCGAGGCGCTCGTTGTCTCCGCAGGCTGCCAGCAGCAGCGCGCACAGCGTCAGCAACCTACGCATTGGCCGCCGCCGCAACCCATACGCGATCGGTTGCTCCGCATCCGGTGCAGCGACGATTCGACCACCATCCTGGCTGCCCAGCGACAGACATCGATCGCTCCTCGATCGGGGCCTGGAAATGATAGGTCTTTCCATCGAGCTTGATGATCGGCCCTGGCCGACATTTGCAGCCATCGACACCGCGATAGCCAGCTTGTTCGTGTTCATTACCCATGATCGCCCTCGTCGGTTACCTGGTCCAGTTTACCACCCGTGGCGCGCCTGCAAGCCAAGCACGTCACCACCGGAGGCGAGCCGACCAGCGGACCCTGCGTCACGTCGGCCAGCGGGGGCGCTACCTCGCACGTTCGCAGCACCGGGCCGGCCAGGACGCCCAGCACTGGCGGATCGAGGCTCGCGCGAACCGGCTCGCCGGCCTTGCACCCTTGCTCATGGTGAATTTCGCCATGTTTCACGTGGAACGGGTGTGCGTCGCACATCACAGGCATCAGCACACCGCCGCTCTTGCCGCTCGGATCAGGCGCAAAAGCCGCATGAATCCACCGGCCGCAGGTGTCGCACACCAGGATGATTGGCTTGAAAAGTATCGGCATCTTCGATCCCCTTTCTGTTTGCTCGCGTACATTGGCACGCACATTGCCTACTGTGTAGTTACAGCACCACGGTAACTGTGTTGAATCTAACGGTTATCGCAAAGTTGGTCCGCACCGCTACGGCTTGAAATCGTGTTCTGGTCGAGTTGTCCCCGTATGTATCAAGTGAAGGGCGCCGCTTCGCGGCACCTCGCAGGGGGCTTCGCCCCCCGCACCCCCCGCCACGGAGCACCTCGGCCGTCCGTCAGCTGGCGGGCCCCGTGCGAGTTGGCCGCAACCGTACCCCGGACAAGCCAGAGGCCCCTGCAATCGCGTCGCAGGGGCCTCTGGTGACGTTCTGGACTACTGGCCGGGGCCCTTGTCGGACGCGAACGCCGCTGTCAGCCGCGGCTCGGTCGCCCGCAAAATGTCGACGATCGCCTCGACGGCCTCGATCGCCCCGCACTTGCACGCGTCACGGATCCTTGCCGGCGACATGCCTTGGATCTCCATCTGACAGCTGTGCTCATGGTGAATCCGGTAGCTGGCTTCGCGAAGCTGCTTGCGGCCGGCCTCCGTCACCGGCGGCCCCGCTTCCCGCCCTGCCCCGCCTTCGCGGGCAGCTTGCCGCCGGCCTCGCGGCCGAAGTCGGCGTCTCCCTCCTCCATGACCCGGATAGCCATCACGGCGACCTGGATGCATTCGCGACGCAGCTCGCCGGCCGGCTTGCCCTGCAGCAGCGCGCGGGCGACCTCGCCCACCTCCTCGACCAGCGCCACCGTCATGTGCGCCGTGGTCGGGAAAGCCTTGCGGGCCCGGCCCAGCTCGGCGTCGATCTCGTTCGCAGTCCTCACGCTCAGTCCGTTTGCCATCGTCGATCCTCCTTTCCTCGGTCAGCCCTCGCCGCCGATGTCCGTGAACTCCAGTTCCTCCCGTGCCTGCTCTAGCACCAGCCGCGCCAAGATCCCGTGCTCGGCGAACCACACCAGATCGTTCGCCACCACGTCGATCATTTCCATCCGGTACTGCGTGATCTCCCGGGCCCGCCACTCGGCGGCCTCCCTTGCAGTCGCGAACACCCGCAGCATCAGCTTCGCAGCTCCCGTGCCTCGGTGTCGGGCGGCGGCGTCTCGATCTCGCCCTGGCCGCCGTCCTGGTGCAGCCGGCGCACGTTGTCGCCGAACGAGCGCATGCAGGGCACCCACTGCGGCTCGAGTCCCGGATCGGCGTTGCCGCTCTCGTCCAGCGGCGGCAGCAACACCTCGAACCGCTCCCCCGGCTCGAAGTCGGCGATCCGGTTGCGCGCGCCCAGGCCCTTCGGAACGCGCGCGCGCACGTCGGCGCGGCTAGAACGGCGGGAAGTCATCGTCTCGGCCAGCCTTGCCGGGGGCGTCGTCGTCGCCGGGTGGGGGAGCCTCGCCAGCCCGCGGCGGCGCGCCGAGGAACTGGACGCGATCGGCCACCACTTCCGCGGTGTACCGCTTGACACCATCCTTCTC
>CAZMUZ010000059.1:8619-20734 GCA_964569315.1 uncultured Rhodospirillaceae bacterium
GGCCCTGGACGTAGAGCGGCTTGCCCTTCTTCACGAACTTCCCGATGTTCTCGGCCGTCTTGCCCCAGGCCACGACCCGGTGCCACTCGGTGCGCTCCTGCTTCGCCCCCTTCTTGTCGGTCCACGTCTCGTTGGTGGCCAGCGACACGGTGCACACCGCCTGGCCGGACTCCGTATACCTGACATCGGGATCCTGGCCCACGTTGCCGATCAGGATCACCATGTTGACATTTGCCATTGCTTCACTGTCCTTTCTGTTGTCGGTCTGTCTATCTGCTCTTGGATTGAAGTCTTGCGACGCGCACGAACTCGGCGATCGACCTGGCGGTTGGCGGCGACACCGGCGCCGGATTGACAGGATGGATCATCGCGATCACACGGCGCCCCGCCTCCATGGCCGCCGTCATCTCGCGCGCCATCCCGGTCGAGATCCGAGGGCCCACGAGCCAGGTTTCTTCGCAGCGGCGCGCAAGCTCCTCGTCCCCCTGGAGCTGTCTTTCGCGCGTCTCGGCGTCCGACTCGGGGAACACCTCGCAGGCGGCGATCCAGTGCGCGATCACCACGTCGCCGTCGAGCGCGGCGGCGTCGTTGCAGAGGCGCAGCCACTTGCGCGCGGCCTCGAGGTTCTCCGGCTTGCCCCCGTACTCGTGGGCCATGTAGATCAGTCGCATTTCGCCTTGCCTTTCTCGACCGAGAACAGATCGGCCTGTTTTTCACGTCTGCGCGGCGCCTTGTCCGCGAACAGTTCGGGCTGGTAGCGCGTGGCCTCCAACCGCTTCGAGGCCGCCGCCGCGTACTTCTCTTGGCGCTCCCACCCGACGAAACGGCGGCCCAGGCGCACAGCGGCAACCCCAGTGGTCCCGCTGCCAGCGAACGGATCGGCGATCAGTTCCCCAGGGTCCGAGAACAGCCGAACCAGCGCTTCCATGAGGGCCAGCGGCTTCTGCGTCGTGTGCAATCGCCGGCCCTGGCCGCCGCGGTCCAGCGCGATCGGGACCGACCACACCGCATGCTGGCCGCCGCCGTTCCATCGCTTCTTGCCGGGCCGATGCGCGATCACGATCTCCTCGTGGCCGCTCGCCGGGCGATCCCCCGTGAACTGCGGCGTCGACCCGACCTTCACCCAGCAGCCGACGCGCACATGCTCGAGGCCGGCGCCCTCGAGCGCGTCGATCCACCCTCGCGTGCCCTCGGCGTCTGTGAACACCAGCACCCAGCGCCGCGTGATGCGCGCCAGCTCGCCAGCCACGACAGCGCGCAGCCCCGGCGTCAGCGCATCGAAGCCAAGATCGATCGATCGGCTGAAGGCTGCCCGGCCCTTGCCTTTCTCGTGCCCGATGTGCCCGCGGCGCTGCGCCTCATGCGTCTTGGCCGAGTAGGGCGGATCGGTGATGGTGACGTCGACGCCCAGGTTGGGCACGCGCGTCAGCCCGGCGGGCCCATCGCACGCCGAGGGGACGATCGTCCACGGTTCGCGCATGCCGTCAGCGCCCACGGTCATCCTCCTCGGTGGCGAGCGGCATCACAACCGCCCGCCAATTGCAAGCGGTGATCTGCAGGGGCCGACAGTAGCCGTGAACGCGCCCGCGCGTGGTGAGCATCTCGACCTGATTCCCGAGGGCCCACGACGATCCGGGGGGCATCATGTCGCGCACCAGGGCCGAGTCGAAGCGTTCTCGCCCGACGTCTACCGTGGTGCGCTCGAGCACCAGGCACCCATCCCCGGGAACGATATACGGCGGAGTGTACGACGGCAGCCATGCGTGCGTTTCGAGCCACCCGGATCGGGCGGTGATCGGTCGGCTTCCGCCGTGCACGAACCCGGCCGCGCAGATCCCTCCCTGCTGGTTATGGCGCAACACGCGCGCAATCCATGGCCGCCCGTCGAGGCTCACGACCTCGCCGATCCTGCTCAACAACGGCAAGCGCGCGCCGATGGCGTGCGCCTCCCTCATCGTCCGACCTTTGCCCATGTCGAAAGCTCCTAGCTCGGTTCCGCCGTAGTCACTGACCGCGCGCGCCGCGCTGCCACTTCTGCCGGCGGCCCGGCGCGCTGGAAGGTCGGAAGCCACGCCCCGCTCGCGATCCGCAGCCACTCCTCGCGCGTCATCGTGACGCGGATCCAGGCATCGACGAGGCCGCAGCCGTCGCACAATGGCGGCTCGTCTGGCAGCTCGTCGCCCTCGTCGGTGATGCCGCGCCAACCGCCGTAGCACTGAAACAGCCTGGCGCCTGCAAAAGCAACCTCGACCCGCGCCGCCAGCTTCGGATCGGGGTACTCGCCGATCTCGCCGCGCAGCGCCCTTTTCGGGCTGGTCGACTTCAGCAGGTACTTCGCCATCTCGTTGACGGCCTTGCGCGGGTTGCCCTTGACCCGGCGCACGTCGACATAGCCCTCGCCGGCACCGCCCAGGCGCGCCTGGTAGCTCGCGTTGACGGTCGAGTAGTCGAAGCGCCGGCCCAGGAACAGGACATGGGCGTGCACCGCGCCGCGGTGGCTCACCTCGAGCGAGCACGCGGCGCCGCCGAGGCGCTCCCCGTGCACGATGGTCTTTGACTTCAGTTCGTCACGCCAGATCCAGCGCCAGCCGTCCAGCACGCGATCGCGGCGCGCGGCCAGGTCCGCAACGTCGCCGCTCGTGGGCGAGTTGGGGTCATAGCGCAGCGTCAACGTCAGCATGTACAGGGAAAACTCGCGGTGCACGCCCTTTGCGATGGCGCGATCGAGGCGCTTGCGGAACACGTCGGCGCGGCGGCGCGCGCAACCGGGACACGTCCGCAGGTCGCAGCTCGCGATCACGCTGGCGTGTTTGCAGTCCAGCGTCCCGCAGGCCCGGCACTGGCGCGCGCGCACGCCGGCGCAGCAGTGGACGAGATCCATTGCCTTGTGCTTCCAGCTCCGCCGGCCGCGGCCTCGAGGAAGCGATGAAATCGCATACTGGCGCAGCTCGTTCGCCAGCGCCCAGCGGAAGCCGCGTTCGCTCTTGCGGACGCCCATCCAGCGGGCCGGCGTCCACTTGCCGGCGCGCGTGGGGCCGCCTGCTCGCTTCATCGCTGGGGCCGGCGCGGACGACATCAGCGGCCGTACCTTTCCATGCATTCGCGAGCGTACTGCAGGCCACCATGAGCGACGCAAAACGCCCACACCTGCGATCCCCTGACAAGGGTGATCCCGTCCATCGTGCACGACGGCACAAAGCAGTGTGCGTATCCCTTCGCGCACATGTATCCGGTGAACCCGCCGACGCTGGCGGCCTCGAGGGGCGAGGCGCCCAACGTCGGCGCCTCGCCTTTCGTGACGGCCTGGCCGTCGGTGCAGGCGGAGGGAGTGACCACCCCGCCCCTCGAGGCCGCCAGCGTCGATCGCCTGATCATGTCAGAGAGGCACGTGGCGCCCTGGTTGTCGATGACGGCTGCGAGCCACTTCAGCGTGCGATCTTCCTTCGTCGAAAGATTCCCGGGCCCGAAGCCCAGCGCCGCCAGGATCCGATCGTAGTAACAGGCGCGCACGCCGACGTGGCGCAGCTGGCAGGTCGGGCACGGCTCGGCTGGGATAGCGCGGCGGTTCATCGGCACACCGCCACGGCGGCCCCGAACGTCGCCAGCGCGGCCAGCGCCAGCCCGGCGACCGCGACCGCCACGATCCAGCCGTGCACCCACAGCGACCAGGCGCGGCCCTCGCGGCGCGACGCACGGGCGACGATCGCGCGCCCCTGCGAACACCAGGCGCAGCCGCACTCGATGGGATGGATCACAGCTTGGCCTCGAGCGTCCGAATGCACCCGCGCAGCAGCGCCGCCAGCGTCAGCCACTCATCGCGGGGGCACGGATCTTCGAGCACGCCGCCCCCTTCGATCTCGCTTCTCCGTGGCGGCAAGCCACCGGCGGCGGCGTCGCAAAATTGCGCCATGTCGCCCAGGATCCTGGCCAGTCCGCGCGCAACCTGCCGCACCAGCGGCGTCGTGATCATGCCCATGATCGATCCCCTCTCTCAGCTTCCGGTGCTTCTCGCCAACGCGATCGCCCTCTGCAGTGCCGAAACCGCCTCAGCGCGCGCGATCCTCTCACCCGGGAACACTACCTTACCCCGCACCTCATCAACCAGCTTGCGCGCGGCGATGGTATCTGCCACGGAAAACCTGGCCCCGTAACCGCTACGACCTCCGCTCTGCGCCGCCCGATCGATCGCCGGCACCAGCTCGAGGCCCTCGCGCACGTGGCCCAGGGCGACGCGCAGCAGGCCGGCCTGGGCGCCATCCTCGACGCCGATCTCTGAGTCAGTTTCGCCGCCGTCGTGGGGGCAGAGAGGCGGGCAACTGGCGCAGACGGCACGCCCGCAGCCGGCGCAGACGACGCCCCAGGCCCCGCAGTGGCAGCGATCGATCTGGCCGTCGGCGCCGGCGTCGCGCTGGGCCAGCATCACCTCGACCATGATGGCGTCGACGTCCGCGCCGGCTGCCGTCGGCGGCCGCGGCTGGCGACGCCGCGTCACAGCAGTACTCCAGCGACGGCAGCGGAGTCGCCCGGATCCGGTCTCGACACCGCCGCGGAGGTGTCGTCGTGCTGCAGGAGCGACGGGCGTCGCCCGGCGCCGGCAGCGGACGACAGGAGATCCCATGCCCGACCGATTACGCCGGTGCCCGGGAAGATGTCGTCGAGGAGGTCGCCCGACACCATGCCAAGGCACTGGAACAGCCAGGCCGCGAAGGCGATCGGCTTCCGGCCGGGCAGGCTTCCACCGTGACGGGCCGGCTGCGCCGACAACCAATCGCGCTTTCCGGGGCGTCGCTGGCGGCCACCCACGACGATCAGCGGTTCCCAGGTGTTATGCAGGCCAAAGGTTGCCGGTGCGGCTCCGATCGGCTTCACCCAGGCGCAGACCCTGGCGCCAGCCGGGCAAAGCGGCAGAACGTCGCGCAGGGCCCTCGCCGACGTTGACAGCGCCCATCCGGTGTAGTTCTGAGATTCCAGCGACGCAACCAGCTCGGCGTGATTCACCTCGCCCGCGAAGCTCGGCTCGCCCTGGTAGTACCGCTTGGCCAGACCGGGATACGGCGGGTCAGCATAGGCGAAGCGCCCGGGATCGGCGTCGCCCAGGTCCTGAGCGACACGACGGCGAAGCCGGAACGCGGACTGCCGGCACTTGCGCGAACAGTAGATCGCGCCATGCGCGCGCAGCTGCTCTGAGCGACACCATGCACAGGCGATCATCAGCGACCGCGCGCCGCGCGATCGGCCGCGCTCTGGTAGCCCATCAGCTTCGCAACCTCCTCGCGATCCGGCGCCGCCATCACCACGGCGCGCAGTTCGCGGTCGACGTTGGCGTAGCCCAGGCGCGTCGCGAGCATGTTCAGCGCGTCGGCGTCATCGGGGTCAAAGCCGTCCTCGACCCACCTCTCCGCCACATCGAACGCGATCACCCAGCGCCGGAAGCCATCAGGCGCGGCGGCGCGGTTCAGCGCGGCGCGTAGTTCGTCATAGTCGTGGCGCGCCTGCCGACCGACCAGGTCGAGCCGATCGGGGTTGAAGTTCATCAGGAAGCGTTCCGCCGCCTGCGCGATCGTCATCCGTCGAGGTTTGCCCATGCACTACCCATAGCAAGGATCGACCTGGCGCTTCTGTAGGCGCGACTACCGAACCGCCTACTTTTTTTCGTGCCTCTTGGCGGAGACGGCGGCGTCGACCTCGGCGTCGTTCTCGGCGAGCCTGGCCTCGAGGCGCTCGATCGTCAGCCCGGCCTCTGCCGGGTCGGTCGCGCCCTCGGCGGCGCCGTTCACGGCGGCCCAGATGGCGCGAGCAGTGGCGGTGGCGGCCGACGGCGACGCGGGCGACCTCAGAACGCGGCCCAGGGCTTCCCAGGCGTGCGCCTGCAGGCGCTGAAGCTCGGCCATCATGGCAGGGCCTCGATCTCGTCTCGCAGGCCCCATAGCCACGCCGACGCCCTCGCAAGGGCCGCCGCCGCCGGCGCTGGCGACAGGGAGCGCGCCGAGTCGATCAGCGCAGCAGCCGCGGCGAAGCGCGCCAGCACCACGGCCCGAGCGCGCCGATAGGCATCGACAGCGGCCTGGGCGGCGTCAGCGTCGGGGGCTGCCCTCACCAGCTCGTGCTGGTGTTCCAGGTCCCAGGCCACGAACGCATCAGACGCCGTGGCGTAGGCCGCGCGAGCGAAGGATCGATCGGTGCTGACCCCGGCGCAGCCGCCGACATGCACCAGCAAGGCGATCCCGGCGGCGCAGGCCCCCATCCAGCACACACCGCGGCCGACCTCGGCCAGCCGTTCGATGTGGCGTGCGCGGCCGACGACATACAGCGCGATCCCGGTCAGCAGAATCAGGCAGATCAGCAGCATCGGATCAACCTCCCTTGTCTCGGTTGCGCTCGATCGGCGCGCGCAGCGGCAGGCCGCGCAAGCGCGCGTTCTCGGACTTCAGCTTCTCCAGCTCGGCCCTCATGGCCTCGAGCGCGCGGCCGGCGTCACCGTCGCCTGCGCCTCGAGGAGCAGCGTAGCCGCCGGCCAGTGACACCAGCGCAGTGGCGACCATGCGATCGCCAAGCGCCAGCGCGACGATCCCGCCGGCCACGAAGAATCCCACGATGAAGATGCGCTCGATCGTTGCGGTGCTCATGCGATCCACCCTACCAGCAGCAAATCCGCATGACATCAGGCATTATTGCCGCGGTTCAGCGCGAGACGATGTAGGCGACCAGGATGATCAGCAGACCGCCGACAATGACCGTTTTGCGGGCGCCCTGCTCAGCGGCGGCGCGGGCGGCTGACTCCAGGTCGGCGACGATGGCGTCGACCGACGATCGGGGCAGGAACGAGGCGAGGCGCGCCACGGCGGATTTTCCGCCGGGCGTCGTCGCGGTCGCTCCAAGCCCCTGCGGCATGCGTCAGGCCGGCTTGCTTGGCGCGGGCGGCGACTCCTCGGCGGCGGCCGCCGGCCGCGGCACCACGACCTTGAACTTCACGGTCAGATCTCCTGCGACAGCTCGACGCCCAGGGCGATCCGCGCGACGCACGACACGGCGCCCAGGAAGCTCACCTCGACGTCGTCGCCGTTGGCGTTGACGTCGAGCGCGGGGAACTGGTTGGCGCTGGCAGTGCCACCCTCGACCTGGACGGTGACATAGGGCAGCTGGGCCACCCTGACGGCGCCCGGGATCACGTTGGCGGTGCCCCACCCGAAGTAGCGGGCGCGGCCGGCAGCCTGCGTGGCCACCAGGGGCGCGCCGACGGTGTACCACCAGTAGAGCGGGCAGGCCGCCGGGTTGGTGGCGACGGCCGGAAAGAGGGCCGCGAGGGCCGCCCGGATGGCGACGCCGGTGATGGTGCCCAGCAGGCCGGTCCCGGCGGTGCCATCGTAGGTCACGGTGGCGGACACCTTCTTGGGGGAGATCAGCTGAATCGCGGAGACGGCAACGGCCATGATGGTTCCTCTCTTTCAGGTGTCGGCCAGCGCCGACTTGGTGTTTTTGACCATAACATAGATCGCGGCGGCAAGCCCCAGCAGGCCGCCGGCCGTCGCGCCCTTCGGGCCAGCGACCTTGGCGCCCAGCAACGCGCCGCCGAACGGCAGCGCCAGCGCCACGAGGCCGACGGCGGCGCGGCCGGCCTGGGCGGCCGGCGCGGGGCCGGCCAGCTGCGCGATCGTGCGCTCGAGCGGCGACGGCACGATCAGCCCTCGGCGCGGCCCTGGGCGAGCGCGGCGATCCGCTCGGCGCGCGCGTGGTCCAGCGCGGTCTGCTCGGCTTCGTGCGCGTCGGGGTTCTCGCTCTCCCAGCGAGCACGGCTCGCTCTCTCCGCCAGGATCCTGACGCGATCCAGACAGGCCAGGCGGGGCACGTCCAGAACGGCGGCGGCGCGCTCGTAGCCATCCATCAGACGCACCAGCTCGCGCTGTGCGTTGGTCATCGTGACGATGACGATCCGATCCTTGATCGGGTCGAGCGCGAGGCCCTTCGTCTCGGCATCGATGCGCCGCACATCGCTGATCGCGCGCTCGATCTTTGGCGCCAGATCACGGGCAGACGCCAGCGCGGCGACATACTCGGTCGATGCGCAGCGACGAACGGCGCTCGCCACCATCTCGGCCAGGGCCGGATCGGCCTCGATCTCGGCAGCGTGAGTCGCCGAGAACTCGGCCGGATCCCATTCGTGCGTGAATTCCATGTGTGATCCTCTCTCCGCTTTACATCACGGAGGCAAGCGCGATCTGGCTCTCGTCGCCCGTGGGCGCCGCTGGCGTGCTTCCGTCCATGCGATACAGGTTGCCGTTGAAGCCGGCGACCTCCTCGAACTGGCCGACGCCAGTGCCATAGGCGACGATCACGGCACTGACGCCGACGCGCAGCGCTCCGGTCGCTCCGGTGATCTGCGTGCGCGTGCCGGGGTTCACGACCACCTTGGCGCCGAAGCGCGCCCAGAGGCCGGAGCCGGTGGCGCCCGAACCGAAGATGTTGGCAGAGCTGCTGCCGCTCACGGAGAGGCTCGATCCCGGTCCCCAGACGCGCAGCGACGAACCGGCATACTTGCCCAGGGCGTCATCCACCTGGTAGGCGGCGGGGCCTCCGCGCATGTCGCCGATCGTCATGGTGCCGACGACGCACAGCGCCTGTCGGAACAGCGCGCCCTGGTTGATCGGGTTGACCGCGCTCGCGGCCCTGAAGTGGCCGGGCTGGCGGTTCGCGATCGTCCACATCATCTGCGTCGAGCACTGGAACTTGCACTGCATGAACGATACATCGCTGAAGGTGATCACGATCGATGTACCCGACGCCGCGCAGCGATCGAGACCGCCGATGAAACGCTGAAGCACGGCGCGCCCCACGAAGGCAACGCCCTCGATGGTGTTGCCGTTGCCGGGGCCGCCGATGCCATCGGTATCGAACGGCGCGATGGTGCCGCCGCCCGTGATGACGAAGGTGTTGAAGTCCACCGCCGGCCCCGTGAACTCGACGGACTGCCGCACGATCTCGACCGTGTCGGTGGCCAGAATCTGCGCCACGCACAGCACGTCGATCGTGATGGTGTCGGCGGTGTTCTCCGCGATCGGAGTCTCGGGGATCACGTCCACGCCAGCGCGGCGCACCCGCAGGCAGGCGCGCGACGTGCGGAAGTTGTTGACCGTCCATCCCGGCGCCGCCGCGGTGAAGTCGAAGCGGGTACGAAAGCCGGTTCCAGGGGCGGCAGCGCCGGCCTGGTCGACCTCGACGCACGGGACCACGTCGAGCGCGGCGGTTGCCGGGCCAGTGGTCGGGAGGAACGGCACGCGCTCGGCGGCCCGGATGCAGTAGCCGTTGTGCGAGACGTTGCCAGGGCCGGCGACCAGGAACGTGGGTTCCTCGTAGGACAGCGGAGCGGTCGCGTTGACCCCGAACCCACCGGTTCCCGCGATATGCAGCAGGATTTTCGCCCCGCCAGCCACGATCTGTGGAAACGAGCGCGTGATCGCCGCGAATGTCCGCTTCGCCGTCGTCGGTGACAGGCCGTCGTTGGTGTCGAGGCCGTTGATCCCGTCCAGGTAGATCGGGAGGTCCAGGGCCGGATCGTTGCTGAATCCGGCGGCGCCGTTCAGCACGCCAGCGGCGCCCGCATAGATGAACTCGATCCCGGCGGGCACGCCCTGGGCGCTGCTGCGCTGGGGCGTCATGTCGTACTTCAGGGAGAAAGTTGCGGAGTCAGTCTGATCGCCATCGTTGACGTACACCACACCGGCGCTCGTCCAGCTCAGGGGCCGGATCGTCGTCAGCTTGGTCGGGTAGATCCAGTTGGGAGCGATCGGCCCGTTCGGATCCCGCAGGGTGTGGGGGATCAGCGCGGAGGTTGCGTGGGCGGCAAGCGCCACCGTCTGCCGTTCGATCAGGCTCTGCGACATCGCTTCAGGCTCCTGGCGCCGCGCGCCACTGGTAGTCCGGCCAGACCTTGGCCGAAACGTCGACCTCGGGGATCGCGTCGCCCGCGACACCTTCCACGGCGCGCACGCGGATCACGCTGCCGGGCATCAGCCGCACATACGTGGGCGTGCGCGGCGCCAGCGGCATCCAGGCCGCCTGGTTCGGGTAGGTCGAGAACTCGGCCACGGCCGGCGTGACCCCCGTCCCCAGCTTGGCGAACAGCAGGCACATCGACGGCTCGGTGCGCCGATCCACCAGGATCCCTGGCTCGCCAGCCGCGCCACCCGCGCCCATGGCGTAGGTGTTGCGAAACTCCTGGGTCGGATCGTCGGGACGATCGCCGCTGCTTTCCGTGCTCACAGAGGCGAGGTTACACGTCCTCCGGGCCCGGCGCAAGCATCGGCGGCGGCATCGGCGGCGGCCTCAGTGTCTCCGCCAGCTCGAGGGCCCACAGCACCCCGCCGGCCACGGCTGCCCACTCCAGCGCGCGCGGCTGCAGCTCGCGCAGCACCAGCGCCAGCAGCGCCGACCACACCGCCATGCACACGTTGCAGGCCAGCGGCCGGCGACCCTCGGCGGCCCAGCGAGCCAGCACCGGGAGCACGCGCAGCAGGCGTGTCAGCAGGTAGGCCGCGCCGATCAACATCAGCCATGCGAGCATGGGCAGTCCTTCGTTTTCTCGATCTTCACCCTGCCGCCGCCAGACGGGTAGATCGTCCAATACTGGCGCAGCCTGGCCACGTAGTAGATCTGCATCTTGCGGCTAGAAACGTCGGGCTGAAACCGGCCGCCCTGCGCCTCGATCTGCGCCCTGGCCTCTGTCTCGCTCATGGCTGCGCGCTCCGCTGCGACAGCTTGGCGAGATAGACGGCCGGATCGAGCGCGATGGCCCGGAAGCCGAGGCCCAGCGATCGGCCCATGTCGTGGCACCGCGTCGGCGCGGGATGCTTCGCGCTCTTGAACAGCCAGGCGAAGTGGAGATGGTTGAAGCCCTCGCGGCCAGACGCCCTGGCGTCGGCCAGGTCGTAGCCGGCGACGCCAAGCAAGTCGGTCACGGCCAGCGTGCGGCCCTTCTTGATCAGCCCCGAAACCGACCCCTGCCGGATATGCTGGTACCAGGTGATCACGGTGTTTCCGTGATCGATGGCCACGGCGAAGCCGCGGGAATTCAGCCCGCACTTGATGATCTCGCCGGGCCCGACAGGGTAGACCAGCGCGGCCGGCGGCATCGCGTAGCCGAACCGCTTTCCACCGCTCATCCTGGTCGACGCCATCGGCCCGCGCGTCGCGTGGCCCGGCTTCCAGCGGTAGCAGATGTCGACGCCGAGGTGAATTCCACAGCTATACGTGTTGCGATCGCGCGGCCCGAACTCCGACGAGATCACCGGCACGCCGAGGAACACCCGACGGGATGGGTCGATGTCCCAGGGCGGAATCGCGTCGATTTCCATCGGCCACAGCCAGCCCTCGAATGGATCGCCCATGCCTAGAATCCTGCCACCAGCGCCGCCGCAAGTCCAGCCAGCGCCCAGGCGACGACGCTGCCCGTGTCGACCTGCAGAGGCGCCAGCGGCGTCCCGATGATCGGCGAGATCTTGCGCTGCACCGCGCGCCACATCGACGACGCCCGGGCCGGCGCCCCGGTGTACCAGCCAGCGCGGCCCAACTCGGCCATGTAGCCCTGATCGGCAGCGCGCAGCATCGCGGCGGCCTTCGCGTAGCGCGGGGCGCTGGTCACGAGATCCAGATAGGATCTCACCCCCTCTCGCCAGCTCGGCCAGATCCGCCACTCGGCCGTGACCGGGTACTCTCGATCGTCCTCGTCGAACTCGGTCGCGCCGGTGCGCAGCACGGGGCCCGTCCAGTTGGCGCCGCACTTGACGCCCCAGGTGTTATGCGTCAGCTGCGTTGCGAGGCTGCGCCCATAGCCGCTCGACATCGCGGCGTGCGCCACGACAAACAGATCGGTCGGGCGCGGCGGCAGACCGAAGGACGGCGCCTCGGCGCGCACTGCCGCGGCCAGCTCGTTCAGCCAGGCGGCGGCCTTCCCGTCTGACCACCACAGCGATCGGCCGGCGCTACCGGCATAGCGCCAGCTGCCGACCTCGCGCTGATACCTGGCCTGCAGGGCCGGATCGATCTTGCCCTGGCAGGCCATCGCCTGACGCCCTCAGAGGGCCTTGCCGTCGCCCAGGACCGTCGGCGCGGCCAGCCAAGC
>CAZMUZ010000059.1:20744-22471 GCA_964569315.1 uncultured Rhodospirillaceae bacterium
CCGCGACAGCGATCCCCCAGCGCATGCGACGCCCAGCAACGTTGTCCGCGGCCGGCGCGGGCATCCCGCGCAGTACCAGGGCGGCGGCTCCGAATGCGACTCCAGCGCGAACCAGCTTGTTCATGGCACCATCCTATCAGAACGGCGGATCTTCGTCGGGGTCAGCGTCCGGCATGCGCTGCAGGTAATATTCCGCCTGGGCCTCGTCGGCGGTGTTCTCGATGACCTGGCCGGGCAGCCTCAGGCCGCCGGCCCGCCGGATCGGCTCGATCTCATTCAGCAGCTTGATGTCGACGTCGGTCAGGCATCGGCCGCCCTTCGCGGTGGCGGCCCACATCGCCTGATAGATCGTCCGCGCCTTGCGCCGGCCCTCGAGGCCAAGCCGCACGTTCACCGGATCGAAGGTGTCGCCCGACTTGTCGCGCGGGTCGATCGCCTCGAGCACGTCGACGTTTTCTCCCTGCAGCGCCTTCAGCATGTCGGATCGCGAGCGGAAGCACACCGGGCGCCCGCGCTTGATGCAGGCGTCGATGCGCTCCTTCGGGTAGGGGCGCTGCTGCCAGGTGTTGCGACCTCCGCGCGGCGGCATCCGTCAGCACCCGCGCCGCTTGAACTCGTCCTCGAGCTTGCGATAGTCGGCGTGCATCTTGTCGATCCTGGCCTTCGCGGCGGCCTTCGCCTGATCGTGCGTGATCCGCTTTTCCTTGTGTCCAGCGAGCGATCGGCGCGCGACGTCCTGATAGGTCTGCTTCTCGTAGAAGTTGCGCTCGGCGTTCTCGCGTCGAATCGCAAGATCGCGCATCAGCTTCCGAAGCTCCCAGCATCGCGCGTTGTGGGCCTCCTGCTCGCGCTGCAGTTCGATCCCCTCCTTGACGGCGCGGCCAGGAGGAATGACGGGCCCCATCGCCCTCTGCTCGGCGGCCTGCGCCTGCGCCCTATCTGCCATGACCTGGTTTCTGGCGTACAGGGCGCCGGCGATGAACGCTTCCGCCTCGGCCGCCGTCCATCCCTGATACTGCAGCTGGATCGCGGGGTATCCTGTCTGCGCCATCCTGGACGCGATCGAGCTTCCCTGCGCGATCGACTTGCCCACGTCTGCCGCATATGGAGTCAGCGGACGATCGCCGAAGCGACCGGCCGCCAGTCCATCCATGAACAGCTTGGTTTTTTCGTCGGCCACGGCGTCAGCCCTTGGCGAACGATCGCCGGAACAGCCGGCGAACATCCTGCACCGTCGCGCCCGGCGGGATGACCCCGCACGTCTTGACCTTGCGAACGATCGTGCACGCCGCGAAGTCGCCCGACTTCAGGCGCTTGATCTGCAGCCGCGAACCATCGGCCGCGCGCGACGCGATCCGACTGCGCCGGCTGCCCAGCCACGTCGCGATCGGCGTGCCCGGCTTCTTCGCCATCAGCGGCCCCGGCGCGCGCGACGGCGCGACCGCTCGCCGCGCCAGATCCACGGCGGAATCGGCCCGCGGTTGTCGGCGCCCTTCGGCAGCGCCGCGGGCGCGCTGGCGCCCTTGCCGATCCCCATCGCGAGCATGGTCGCCATGATCCCGGCAAAGCCCTTCACAGCAGCACCTTGGCCAGCAGGATCGCCACCAGGCCGACACCGGCCACCTTGAGGCCGCTCGACATGCCCGAGGCCGCGGCCGGCATCGCCGGGGCCGGCGGCTTCGACGAGACCACGGTGGTGGGGCCGCGGTACACCGGCACCTCCTAGG
>CAZMUZ010000060.1:0-22006 GCA_964569315.1 uncultured Rhodospirillaceae bacterium
TGCTGTCGGCCATCGGCATCGCCGGCATGAACCGGCTGGTCCGGTTCAACGTGCTCGCCATGTCCGGCCGTGCGGTCGAGGCGGCGGGCGACGTGGATACGCTGCTGCTGGACAAGACCGGCACCATCACGCTCGGCAACCGCCAGGCGGCCGAGTTCCTGCCGCTGCCGGGCGTGACCGACCGCGAGCTCGCCGATGCCGCCCAGCTCGCGAGCCTCAGCGACGAGACGCCCGAGGGGCGGTCCATCGTGGTGCTGGCGAAGGAGCGTTACGGGCTTCGCGGCCGCGAAATGGCGCCGCTGCATGCGAGCTTCGTGCCCTTCACCGCCCAGACGCGGATGAGCGGCATCGATATCGGCGATGTGGTCATCCGCAAGGGCGCGGTCGATGCGGTGACCGAGCATCTCCGGCGCGCGAACCGTCATGCGGTCCTGCCGCGCGAACTGCAAACCATCGCCGAGAAGGTGGCGAAGTCCGGCGGCACGCCGCTCGCAGTCGCGAGCGGCAACCGCGCGCTCGGCATCGTGCATCTGAAGGATACGGTCAAGGGCGGCATCCGCGAGCGCTTCGCCGAGCTGCGCGCCATGGGCATCCGCACGGTGATGATCACTGGCGACAATGCCATGACCGCCGCAGCAATCGCGGCCGAAGCCGGCGTCGACGACTTCCTCGCCCAGGCGACGCCGGAGGCGAAGTTGAAGCTCATCCGCGACGAGCAGGCCAGAGGCAAGCTGGTCGCCATGTGCGGCGACGGCACCAACGACGCGCCCGCCCTCGCCCAGGCCGATGTCGGCGTCGCCATGCAGACCGGGACCGCCGCCGCCCGCGAGGCCGGCAATATGGTCGATCTCGACAGCGACCCGACCAAGCTCATCGAGATCGTGGCGATCGGCAAGCAGCTCCTGATGACGCGCGGCGCCCTCACCACCTTCTCGATCGCCAACGACGTGGCCAAGTATTTCGCGATCATCCCGGCGATGTTCGTCGCCTTCTATCCGCAGCTCGACGCGCTCAACGTCATGCGGCTCGCCTCGCCCGAAAGCGCGATCCTGTCGGCGATCGTCTTCAACGCCCTCATCATCGTCGCCCTCATTCCGCTGGCGCTGCGCGGCGTCCGGCATCGCGCCCGCGGTGCTGCCGCGTTGCTCCGCCGCAACCTGCTGATCTACGGGCTCGGCGGACTCGTGGCGCCCTTCATCGGCATCAAGGCGATTGACATGCTCGTCTCGGCGCTCGGACTTGCCTGAGGAGACCCTCATGACCGGCCATCTTCGCCCCGCTCTCGTCCTGCTGATCGCCTTTGCGCTCATCGCCGGGCTCGCCTATCCCCTCGCCATCGCCGGCATCGCCGGGCTCGCCTTCCCCGGCCAGGCGAACGGTAGCCTCGTCGAGCGGGACGGGCAGATCGTCGGCTCGACCCTGATCGGGCAGAGCTTCACGAGCGAGCGCTATTTCCATTCGCGGCCATCGGCGGCCGGCGCCGACGGTTACGACGCGGCGGCCTCGAGCGGCTCCAATCTCGGCCCGACCAGCCGGGCGCTGGTCGATCGCACCCGGGCGTCGGTGGCGGCGCTGCGCGCGGAGGGCGAGACCGGGCCGGTGCCGGTCGATCTCGTCACCGCCTCCGGCAGCGGCCTCGATCCCCACATCAGCCCGGCCGCGGCCGGCTTTCAGGCAGCGCGGGTTGCGAAGGCCCGCGGTCTTCCGGAAGCGGCGGTGCGGGACCTCATCGCGCGACAGACCGAGATGCCGCTCTTCGGCCTCATCGGCGAGCCGCGTGTCAATCTGCTGGCGCTCAATCTGGCGCTCGACGCGCTCTCCGCGCAATGAAACCCGGCCTCTGATGCCAAGCGGCCCCGCCCGATGGTAGAATTGGGACATGGCCGCGCTTCCTGACGCCGACCGCCGTCCTTCGCCGGAGGCGCTGCTCGCCCTCGCCGGGCAGGAAGGTCGCGGCCAGCTCAAGATCTTTCTCGGCGCGGCGCCCGGCGTCGGCAAGACCTATGAAATGCTGCAGTCGGCCCGGCGCCGTCTGGCGCAAGGCGCCGATGTCGTCATCGGCGTGGTCGAGACCCATGGTCGGCAGGAGACCGAGGCGCTGCTCGCGGGTTTCGAGATCCTGCCGCGGCGGCAGGTGGCCTATCGCGGCCGCAGCCTCGAGGAGATGGATGTCGACGCGATCCTGGCGCGGCGTCCCGCACTTGCGATCGTCGACGAGCTCGCCCACAGCAATGCCCCCGGCAGCCGCCATCCGAAGCGCTATCAGGACGTGGAGGAGCTGCTCGCGGCCGGCATCGACGTCTATACGACGCTCAACATCCAGCATGTCGAGAGCCTGAACGACGTCGTCGCCAAGATCACCCGGATCCGCGTGCGCGAGACCGTGCCGGACCGGATCCTCGACCGCGCGACGGACATCGAGGTCATCGACCTCACCCCCGCCGACCTGCTGCAGCGCCTGCGCGAGGGCAAGGTCTATGTGCGCGACGCGGCCCAGCGCGCGCTGCGGCACTATTTCTCGCCCGGCAATCTCACCGCGCTCCGGGAGCTGGCGCTCCGCCGCACGGCGCAGCGCGTGGACGACCAGATGCTCGAGATCATGCGCTCCCAGGCGATCCGCGGGCCGTGGGCGGCGGGCGAGCGGGTGCTGGTCTGCGTCGACGAGAAGCCCGATGCGGCCGAGGTGGTTCGTTACGCCAAGCGCCTCGCCGACCGGCTGCGCGCGCCCTGGCTCGCCGTCCATGTCGAAGGACCGCGCCATGGTCGGCTCGGCGAGCGCGAGCGCGACCGTATCGCCGCGGTGCTGCGGCTGGCCGAGCGGCTCGGCGCGGAGGCTCTGACGCTTCCGGGCGCGAAAACGGCCGACGAACTCGTCGCCTATGCCCGCGAAAACAACGTGACGCAGATCGTGCTCGGCAAAAGCCGGCGCTCGCGCTGGTTCGAGCTGCTGCATGGGTCGGTCGTGCATGATCTCGTGGCGCGCGCCGGGTCGATCATTCTCCATGTCATCCCCGCCGAGGCGGCTCGGCCGCAACCGTCCGAGACGCCGCAATCGACCGAACGCCCCGCCTTTCGGTTTCTGCCCTATCTGGCGAGCGCGCTCCTCGTCGCGGGCGCGACCGGCGTCGGCAAGTTGCTCGACCTCTTCATCGACGTGCCGAACCTGTCGATGGTCTATCTCGTGGCGGTCCTGCTGAGCGCGATCGCTTTCGGCCTCCTGCCCTCGCTCGCGACCGCGCTGGTCAGCGTGCTCGTCTACAATTTCCTTTTCCTGCCGCCCCTCTACACCTTCACCATCGCCGATCCGACCAACGTCATGTCGCTGGTCTTCTTCTGTCTCGTGGCGGGCGTGGCAAGCGGGATCGCGGCTCGGCTGCGCACCCAGACGCTTTCGGTCCGGCAGCAGGCGCGCACCACCGCCGAGCTCTATGCTTTCAGCCGCAAGCTGACAGCGCTTTCCGAACCGGACGACATCCTGCTCGCCGCCGCTCATCAGCTCTTCGCCATGCTGCGGCTCGAGACGCTGTTCCTGCTCCCGGACGCCGGCGGCAGCCTCGCCGTCCGCGTCGCCTGGCCGCCGGAGGACCGGATCGACGAGGCCGATCTCGCGGCGGCCAAATGGAGCTGGGACCATAACCAGCCGGCCGGCCGCGGCTCGGACAATCTCCCCGGCGCACGCCGTCTCTTTCTGCCCTTGCGTTCCGCCCGCGCGCCCATCGGGGTGCTGGGGCTGCATCGCGAAGGTTCGGGTCCGCCGCTCGCGGCGAACGAGCGGCGGCTGGTCGACGCGCTGATCGACCAGACCGTGGTGGCGGTGGAACGGGCGGCGTTCGCCGAGGCCGTAGACGAGACGCGGCTTCTCGCCGAGACCGAGCGATTGCGGGGTGCGCTTCTCACCTCGGTCTCGCACGATCTGCGCACGCCGCTCGCCACCATCCTCGGCACCGTCAGCAGCCTCCGCAGCTACGGCGCGCTCTATGACGACGCGACGCGCGACGAGATGCTGGCGGGCGCGCAGGAGGAGACCGAGCGCTTGAGCCGCTTCGTCGCCAACCTGCTCGACATGACGCGGCTCGATTCGGGCGCGCTCGCGGTGAAGCGCGAGAGCGTCGATCTCAGCGACCTGGTCGGCGTCGCGCTCCAGCGCAGCGGCAAGCTGCTCGCCCGGCATCGCGTGAAGCTCGCTCTGGCGCCCGACCTGCCGATGGCCGAGCTCGATTTCGTGCTGGCGGAGCAGGTGCTGACCAATCTGCTCGACAATGCGGCCAAATATGCGCCTGCCCGCACCGAGATCGAGATCCGGGCGAAGCGCGAGGGCGACGGCATCCTGCTCGAGGTGCTGGACGAGGGACCGGGCATCCCGGAGGCGGCCCTGCCGCACGTCTTCGACAAGTTCTATCGGGCGGCCGCAGCCGACCGCCAGCGCGCGGGCACCGGCCTCGGGCTCGCCATCTGCAAGGGGTTCGTCGAGGCGATGGGAGGCGGCATCGAGGCGGCGAACCGCACGGATCGCAGCGGCGCCCGCATCGCCCTCCGTTTTCCGGCGGCTTCCGCCGCCGAACCCGCGCTAGAGTGAGGCGATGGCGAGCGGCAGCGATATCGGCATCCTCATCGTCGAGGACGAGCCCTCGATCCGGCGGTTGCTCCGCAACACGCTCGGCGTCCAGAACTACCGCGTGGTCGAGGCGGCCGATGGGCGCGAGGGGCTCTCGCAGCTCGCCGCCGCGCGCCCCGACCTCATCCTCCTCGATCTCGGTCTCCCCGACATGGACGGGCTCGATTTCATCCGCGAGGTGCGGCGCGGCTCGCCCGTTCCGATCGTCGTGCTCTCGAGCCGCGACGACGAGAAGGGCAAGGTGGCGGCGCTCGATCTCGGCGCGGACGACTATGTCACCAAGCCCTTCGGCGCGGAGGAGCTGGTGGCGCGCATCCGCACGGCGCTCCGCCACCGGCTCCAGGTCGAAGGCGTGCGCCCCGCCTTCCGCAGCGGCGACCTGACGGTCGATCTCGTGCAGCGGCTGGTGACCCTGCGCGGCGCGGCGCTGCATCTCTCGCCCAAGGAATACGGCATCCTGGCGCAGCTCGTGCGGCATGCCGGAAAGGTTCTGACGCACCGCCATTTGATGAAGGAGGTCTGGGGCGGCGAGACCGAGGTGCAATATCTTCGGGTCTATATCCGCCAGCTCCGGCAGAAGATCGAAGCCGACCCGGAGCGCCCGACGCATATCCTGACCGAGCCCGGCGTCGGCTACCGGCTGACCGCCGCGCCGTAGTTCCGCTCGGCGTCGGCACCTCAGGCGTAAAGCCGCTCGTTCTCGAGCCCCTTGTAGAGCTCCGCGACATAGTCGGCATAGCCGTTGAAAAGCAACGTCGGCACGCGCTCGTCCGTGGTGAGCTGCCGTTCGGTCGCCTGGCTCCAGCGCGGATGCGGCACCTCGGGGTTCACATTCGCCCAGAAGCCATATTCGCTTTCCTGCAGCGCTTCCCAATAGCCGACCGGCCGCTCCGCCACGAAGCTGAACTGCACGATCGATTTGATCGATTTGAAGCCGTATTTCCACGGCACGACGAGCCGCAGCGGCGCGCCGTTCTGCTTCGGGATCGGCTTGCCGTAGAAGCCGGTCGCGATGAAGGCGAGCTCGTTGGTCGCCTCCGCCATGGTGAGGCCCTCGACATAGGGCCAGGGATACCAGATCACCTGCTGGCCCGGCGCCACCTCGGGGTTCATGAAGGTGGTCATTTTGAGATATTTGGCGTCGCCGGTCGGCTTGGCGAAGGCGACGAGCGAGGCCAGCGGGAACCCGCTCCAGGGCACCGCCATGGACCAGGCTTCGACGCAGCGGTGACGATAGAGCCGCTCCTCCAGCGGCATGCGCTTCAGGAGATCGTCGATGCCGATCTCGATCTCCTCTTCGACGAGCCCGTCGATCTTCACCATCCAGGGGCGGATCGGCAGGGCCTGCGCCTCCTCGACCACGTCCTTCGAGGAGCCGAACTCGTAGAAATTGTTCCAGCTCGTCGCATCCGCCTCGGCGGTGAGCGGCCGGTCGAGCAGATATTTCGGATTCTGCGTCGCCGGATAGAGACCGGCCGAGGGATCTTCGGCGGCGTCGGCGAAGGCCGGTCGCGTCAGCAGCCTGGCGCCCGCGAGGAGTGCTGGGGCCGCCGCGAGCCCGGCGATCAGGCTGCGCCGCCGGAGGAACACCGATTCGGGGGTCGCCTTGCGCTCGGGAATTTCCCAGCCGCGCCGGACACGGATATGCATGGCGTCGCCCTCCCTCGATGTCGAATGGTCAGAACCTAGGTCCTGCGCCGATCGCGGACAATTCAACAAAGGGTGAGAGCGCGGTTACCGGAACGGCGTCCATAACGAAACGGCCCGATCCCTCGAGGGATCGGGCCGCTCGGCGGCGACGCGATGAAGCGAAATCTACTTCTTCAGCAGGCTGCGCAGCATCCAGGCGTTCTTCTCATGCACCTGCATGCGCTCGGTCAGGAGATCGGCCGTCGGCTGGTCGCCGCCCTTCTCCGCGGCGGCGAAGGCGCGGCGCGCGGTGCGCGCGACCGCTTCCTGGCCGGCGACGAGCTGCGCGATCATTTCCTCGGCGGCCGGCACACCCTCCGCCTCCTTGATGGTGGAGAGCTTGGCGAACTGCTTGTAGCTGCCCGGCGCCGGCTGATCGAGCGCGCGGATGCGCTCGGCCAGTAGATCGACCGCCGTCGCGAGCTCGGTATATTGCTGCTCGAACATCAGATGCAGCGTGTTGAACATCGGCCCGGTGACGTTCCAGTGGAAGTTATGCGTCTTCAGGTAGAGCGTGTAGCTGTCGGCCAGCACATGCGACAGCCCTTCCGTGATCTTGAGCCGATCCTTTTCCTTGATGCCGATGTCGATTGCCATGTCCGCTCCCTCTTGCGGTACGCTCGGTGCGCCGCATTCCTACAGTCGCTATACGTCAAATATAGTGATCGGCTGCGATCATTCCAAGGCGTTCCTCGGCGGGCGACGCGGCGTTCGGTCACCGCGCGTCGCGGCGTTCTGCGATCGCGACCAGCCGCGCCAGCATGTCCTCGATGCGGCGGCAGACGATAGCGCCGGCGGCCTCGAGCTCGGCGCCGACATCGACCGGCAGGCTCGAATTGCTGGCGTCGGGAATCTGGTTGAGCCGCCCGCCCACGAAGACCGGCAGATCGAGATCGAGCCCCGCCAGCGCGCGTTTCAGGGCGGAAATGTAGTCGAGCGCCACGCCATTATAGGTGCTGACCGCGACGAAATCGGCCTTCGCCGCCTTGGCCGCCCGCGCGACCGTCTCCGGGTCGCTCGAGACGCCCGCATCGACGAGCCCGACGCCGAGGCGGCGCAGCGTTCCGTCGAGCAGGATCTTGCCGAATTCATGCACGTCGCTCGTGGCGACGCAGGCGCGGAACCCGGCCGCCGCAATGCGCACGCGGTCCGGCGCCGCGAGCCCGCCGGCGGTCTGCTCCGCGAGCCGGTCGAGCTCGCCGATGGTCGTGGCCTCGACCAAGGGCCGGCGCCCGCCGGGGCGCTCGGCGTCCGGGGCGCCCTGACCATAGAGCCGCTCGAGCCGGCGCGGCCCGATCCGCCGGAGCGCCAGCAGCATCTCGAAGGGGTTGGCGGTATCGATGCCGGCCTCGGCGAACCCGGCCATGGCGCGCGCATGGAAGCGTCGCCCGCCCTCCAGGATGAGCGCCGCCGTCGCGTCGAGCTCCGCATGGTCGAGCATCGCCTCCCAACCGTCGGCGCGCTCGATGAGACGGCCTGCGAAGCGCTGCGCCTCCACCACCTCGTCGATGTCGGGGATGCGCTCCGCCTCGGTCACCGGCACGGCATTGATCGCATGGCCGCTCGGGCGGCGTCGCTGGGCGAGGATGTCCGCCATGAGATAGCTGCCGAGCGCCGCATAGTTGGCGCCCATGCCTTCGCCATAGATCGTCGTGTTGCCATAGACCATGGTGCCCGGGCCCGTCGCGACCTCGGCCAGCGCATGCTGGAACGCCATGCGGGTCAGCGGCCGCGAGAAGCTGTGGCCATAGCAATGCGCGATGCGCCCGCCGATGAGCCGCTCGACGATATGCTGCTCGATCAGCACCACGCCCAGCACCGAGGCGAGATCGGTCATCAGCGCCGCGAAGCCGTCGTCCAGATTGGAATGGACGGCGACCTCGACCGGCTGGGCGGCGATGAGGGCGAGCGCGGCAAGCGTCGCCTCCGTCGTGGCGACGTCGTCGTTCCAGTGCGGCAGACGGAAGGTGCAGAACTGCCCGAGATTGCCGATCGCCGTGGCACCCGCCTGCAGCGCCGCCGCGGTGTTCTCGACCGCCGCCGGCGTGCCCAGCACGAAATCGCCGAAATGCGGCGCCACCGGCGCCATCGCGGTCAAGGCCGCGAAATCCTCGGGCCGCTCCAGGATCATGCCGGTGCCGCGCGGCCGCCGCGCACGCTCCGCCGGCGGATAGCCCATCGAGAAATCGAGGCAGATGCCGTAGCGCTCGACCGGCCGCCCCGCCTTTGCGGTGCGCTCGTGAATCTCGGCCCAGGCACGCCGGCTTCGCGCCGGATCGCGGAAGCCGATCTGCGCATGCAGCATCACGCGGCCTTCCGCCATGGCGCGGCGCTTGTAGTCGTTCTCGCAAGCGACGCCCTGCTCGGCGAGAAAGGGCGACGGCCCGACCGTAACGCTGCGGGCGAGCGTCCGGCCCCGCGCGATCGGCGCCGCGGCGTCGGGAAGCTCGGGCTCCGGAAAGATCTGGGCCCGGGCGAGCCGCGGTTCGTCCGCGGTCCCGCCCGGCAGGGTCATTTTCATGGAGTCAATGCGCCGGTTGCAGTCGGTGCTCGACGATCTTGTCGGCGAGCCTTCCCGTCAACTCCTGCAGATGGTCGAACTTCCAGGCGAAGCTGCCGACCCCGAGGGTGAGCGAGCGGAGCTCGATGATGAGGTCATGCAGCTCCGATTGCGGCAGCAGCGCGTTCACCTCGTCCCAGCCGGCCCAGCCGGCCTTGGAGTCGAACCCCAGGATCTGCCCCCGCCGGCCGCTGATCAGGCCGTGGACGCGCGAGGTGAACTCGGTCGGGACGGCGATCTGCACGCTGAAGATCGGCTCCAGCAACACCGGGTCGCATTTCGGCATGGCCTCCGACATCGCCTGGCGCGCCACGGTCTTGAAGGCCATGTCGGAGCTGTCGACGGCGTGATATTGCCCGTCGAACAGCGTCACGCCGACATCGACCACCGGGAAGCCGAGCGGTCCGCGCACCAGATATTCCTCGACGCCGTCGCCGACCGCGGGGATGTAGTTCCGCGGCACGGAGCCGCCGACCACCTCGTCGTTGAACTGGAATCCAGCACCGCGCGGTTGCGGGTTGATCTTGATGTGGATGTCCGCGAACTGGCCGTGCCCGCCGGTCTGGCGCTTGTACCGCGCATGGTGGGTGACGCCGTGCCGGATGGTTTCCTTGTAGTTGACCTGCGGCCGGTGCGATTTGACCGGCAGGTTGTATTTGAGCTTCAGCCGGTCGATCGCGATCTGCAGGTGGATCTCGCCCTGGCCCCACAGCACCATTTCGTGCGTGTCGGGATTGTGATCCACGGAAAGCGACGGGTCCTCCTCCGCCACCTTGGCAAGCGCGGCGGTCATCTTGACCTCGTCCTGCCGGTTCTCGGTCTCGATGGCGAGCGAGAAGAGCGGCGAGAGCCGGCCCGGCCAGGGTGTCGCGACGCTCGCCTTGCCGGAGAGGGACAGCAGGTCGCCGGTCCCGACCTGATCCATCCGCCCGAGCGCGACCACCTCGCCCGGGCCCACCGTCTGAAGCTTCTGCAGCTCATGGCCCTTCATGCGCGAGACCCCGCCCACCCGGTTGCCGCCGAGGGTCATCCCGTCCTGCAGCTTGCCGGCCCAGACCCGCGCGAGGCTGAGCTTGCCGGTATGGGGCAGGTGATAGGTCTTGAAGACCTGCGCCGTCGGATCGGCCGCGTCCGCCTTCACCCCGAGGCGCTTCGCCGTCTCGGCCGGTCCCGGCACCTCGTGCCGCAACGCCTTGAAGAGGCGGCGCACGCCATGATCCTTCTCGGCGGCGCCGAGGAAGACCGGCACGATCAGATCGTCGGCGAGATCCTTGCTGAGCTGGGCATAGATCTCCTGCTTGTCCGGTACCGCGTCCTCGAGGAGCTGCTCCAGCAGCTTGTCGTCGAAATCGGCGAGCGATTCGAGCAAGACGCGCCGCGCTTCCTGCTCGCGCTCCTGCACCGCGTCGGGGATCTTGACCAGGTCCGACGCCTGGCCGGGCTTGTACTGATAGGCGCGCTCGCTCACCAGATCGACATAACCGGTCACATGCTCGGCGCCGGTCTTGTCGGTCTCGCGGATCGGTACCTGCCGCATCACGAGGGGCCGCTCCGAGACCGCCTGCAGCGCTTCCATCACCTCGCGCACGCGATGCGCCGCGATGTCCATCTTGTTGACGAACAGCATGTGGGGGATCTTGTGGTCGTCGAGGAACTTCAGCAGCGGCGAGAGGGTCAGCGCCTTCGCGACCTCCGGTTCGCAGACCACGATCGCCGCGTCCGCGACCATCAGCGCATGCTGCGTCTCCTGACCGAGCTCGACCGAGCCCGGGCAATCGAGGAAGGTCCAGTGCTCGCCGAGGAATTCTGCCGATGCGGCCGTCACCTCGACGGACATCTTGCGGGCGCGCGCCTCCGGCGTGCTGTCCCCGACCGTGTTGCCTTCCTTGGCGGTGCCTTTCCGGCCGATGGCGCCGGCGGCGAATAAGAGGCTTTCGAGGAGCGACGTCTTGCCGCTCAGATAAGGACCTACCAACGCGGCGCACCGGGGCGCCGACGATGCTCTCTCCGGCATGACCGTCCTCCCTCGTTGTTGGCGAGCGAAGCGGTCGCGGCCCTGGCGGACCGGTCCGCCTCTTGCTTCCGCCCAATGATTCCGGGCTCTATGGCGGCGTGGCAAGCGGATTCGCCCGGGCGACCGCTCTCCCGCAGGAGGGACGGCATTTGATGCGGCAGCCGCCAGCTTCGCCGCCGCAGCGAACGAGTCCCTACCTACATGATTTTGCCGCAATTCCCGGCCATATTGGGAGAAGACGCTGCGGCGCATCGCCAATGGCCCGGCGGTCGCGACCGTTTCGAACGGCGATCCGGCGAAACCATCCCCACGAGCAGCCTCAGTGACAGCCGAGAGTTCCTTCGACGGTTCGCGTGGCGGTCGGCGTCCGAACGGTCGGCGGCGCGCCGTGTCCGAGGTGCTCGCGGATTTCGGCAAGACCACGACGAGCGAGCGCATCTCGCTTCGCGACATCGTCGATGAGCTCGCCGATCGCGGCTACGGGCTTCTGCTTCTGCTCTTCGCGCTGCCGAACTGCCTCCCGATCTACCTGCCGGGCCTCTCCGCCGTGTTCGGCCTGCCGCTCGGCGTGGTCGCGGCGCAGATGATCGTCGGACGCGATCGTCCCTGGCTGCCGAAGGCGCTGCTCGACCGCTCCATCAGCCATGCCGACTACGACCGGCTGATGGGCCGCGCCACGCCCTATCTCGCGAAGCTCGAGCGGATCATGAAGCCGCGGCTGCTGCCGCTGGTGAGCGACACGGCGCAACGCGGCATCGGGCTGCTGTGCCTTTGCCAGGCGATCCTGCTGCCGCTGCCGATTCCCCTCACCAACATCCCGCTCGCGATCCCGGTGGTGTTCCTCGGGCTCGGGCTCGTGGCAAGGGACGGGCTCCTGGCGCTGATCGGCGCGGTCGGCGCCATCGCCTCCACCACCCTCACCCTCGTCTTCGGCTGGGCGGCGCTGAAGGCGATCGCGAACTTCATCGCCGCGCAGCTCGGCTAGGCGCTTTCCCTAGCCGAGCTTCGCGCAGGCGCGCTGGATCCGCGCGCAGGCGTCCTTCAGCGCCTCGGTGGACGTCGCATAGGAGATGCGGAAATAGGGCGAAAGCCCGAAGGCCGACCCCTGCACCGCCGCCACACCTTCCGATTCCAGGAGATAGGTCACGAAATCGTCGTCGCTGCCGATGACCTTGCCGTCCGGCGTCTTCTTGCCGATCGCGCCGGCGCAGGAGGGATAGACGTAGAAGGCGCCCTCCGGCTTGTGGCAGGTAATGCCCTTCGCCTTGTTCAGCATCCCGACCACGAGATCGCGCCGCTCCTTGAAGACGGCGTTGTGCTTCGCGATGAAATCCTGCGGCCCGTCGAGGGCGGCGACCGCCGCGGCCTGGCTGATCGAGCAGGGATTGGAGGTGCTCTGCGACTGCACCTTGGCGATCGCCTTGATGAGCGCGACCGGGCCCGCGGCGTAGCCGATGCGCCAGCCGGTCATGCAATAGGCCTTGCTGACGCCGTTCATGGTGAGGGTGCGGTCGCGCAGGCGTGGCTCGATCTGCACCGGCGTGGTGAAGACGAAGTTGTCGTAGACCAGATGCTCGTACATGTCGTCGGTCAGCACCCAGACCTGCGGATGGCGCACCAGCACGTCGGTGATCGCCTTGAGCTCGTCGCGCGTATAGGCCGCCCCCGTCGGGTTCGACGGGCTGTTGAGGATGATCCACTTCGACTTCGGCGTGATCGCCTTCTCGAGATCCGCCGGCTGCATCTTGAAGCCGTTCTTCTCGAGGCAGGGGACGAAGACGGGCTTGCCCTCGCAGAGCAGCACGATGTCCGGATAGCTGACCCAATAGGGCGCCGGGATGATCACCTCGTCGCCCGGATTGAGGGTCGCGACCATCGCGTTGTAGATCACCTGCTTGCCGCCGGAACCGACCGTCACCTCCTCGGGCTTGTAGGTGATGCGGTTCTCGCGCTCGAACTTCGCGGCGATCGCCTTCTTCAGCTCCGCCGTGCCGTCCACGTTGGTGTATTTCGTGTCGCCGCGGCGGATCGCTTCCATCGCGGCCGCCTTGATGCTCTCCGGCGTGTCGAAATCCGGTTCGCCCGCGCCGAGGCCGATCACGTCGCGACCGGCGGCCTTGAGATCGCGCGCCTTCATCGTCACGGCGATGGTGGGCGAGGGCTGGATGCGGTCGAGGCGTTCGGCGAGAAAGGACATGAAAGGGGCCCGAGATTACGGAAATCCGGCGGAAAACGGCGCTGACCATAGCTCCCGGACCGACCCCGCGCAACCGCCGCGGTGGCTTCACGACTGGGTGAGGCCGGCCCGGCCGACCCCAATCTCGACAGCATGGGGGGCGGCGACGGCGCTACTATTTCGTCGATGGCGTCCCGACCGCCGCCCTCCATTCGGACATGGGTCGGAAGGAGAACCGCAATGACGCTTCGTCGATTCCGTGCCCCCGGACTGGCGCTCGCGCTGATCGCGTTCCTGGGCACCGTTACGCTCCCGCCGGCCGGCGCGCAGGTGCCGACGCCGGCGGAAATGCAGCAGCAGATGCAGGACATGCGCAGCCAGATGATGGCCATGCAGGGGCAGATGCAACAGATGGATCAACTCATGCGGCGGATGATGAGCCAGCGCGGCATGGGTACCGAATCGATGAACCAAGGGATGATGAACCAGGACATGATGAGCTCGGGAACGAGCTCCCCGATGATGGCTCCGCGAATGATGGGCTGCCCCATGATGGGCGCGGGCATGATGGGCCATGACATGATGGGCCAGGGCATGATGGGTCAGGGCATGATGGGCCACTCGATGCCGGCCGTCGGGATGATGGGGGCGCTCGACGCCGATCCGGATCGAAACTTCGTGCTCACGATGGTGCGGCATCACGAGAGCGCAATCGCCATGGCGGCCGTCATGGCCGCCGAGACCAAGGATGCCGAAATCAAGAAGCTTGCCGACGCCATCCAGGAAAGCGCGAAGACGGAGCTGACCGAGCTTAAGGCCTGGCTCGAGAAGCGTCCCTGAGAGCGGCGGCGCCACGGCCGCGATGCGGCGAAAGCCGGCGCGGCCGTCCGGCTTCGTCGAATTTGCGGCTGAAGGCGACGCATCCTAAGCTCGCCCCATGATCGATGCGAGGCAGACCGCGCGTGCGCAGCAGGCCTGGCGGCATTTCGTCGAAACGCCGCTCGACAAGCTGCTGGAGCCCGGCGAGACCGCCGACCCGGCCGCGCGGGCGCTGGACCTCTTCCGCGAGGTCGTAGCGGAAGTGCCGGCCTATGGCGCGTTTCTCGCCGCATCCGGCATCGATCCCCGGGGCATCGCGAAGCCGGCCGACCTGCATCGGCTTCCGCTCCTCACCAAGGCGAACTATCTGCGGCGCTATCCGCTGGCCGAGCGGGTGCGGGGCGGGCGGCTCGTCGGCTGCGACATGATCGCGGTCTCCTCGGGTTCGACCGGCGAACCCACCTTCTGGCCCCGCTTCCAGAGCGACGAAGCGGCGATCGCCGTGCGCTTCGAGCAGGTCTTCGCCGACGGGTTCCTCGCCGATCGGCGCCGCACGCTGGCCGTCGTCTGCTTCGCGCTCGGGAGCTGGGTCGGCGGGCTCTACACGCTCGGCTGCTGCCGGCTGCTGGCGGCGAAGGGGTATCCGATCCTCTGCGTAGCGCCCGGCAACAACAAGGCGGAGATCTGGCGCGTCGTCCAGGCGCTGGGGCCGCAATTCGACCAGACCGTGCTGCTCGGCTACCCGCCCTTCCTCAAGGACGTGATCGACGGCGGCATCGCCGCCGGCATCGACTGGCGGCCGCTCAAGGCAAAGCTCGTCATGGCCGGCGAGGTCTTCAGCGAGGAATGGCGAAGCCTCGTCGGCAGTCGGCTCGGCTCGACCGCTCCCTGCTACGACCAGGCCTCGCTCTATGGCACGGCGGATGCGGGCGTGCTCGGCAACGAGACGCCGCTCTCCATCGCGATCCGGCGCTTCCTCGCCGAGACGCCGAAGGCGGCCCGCGAGCTGTTCGGCGAATCGCGGCTGCCTTCCCTCCTGCAGTACGATCCGACGAGCCGCTATTTCGAGCGGCTCGAGGACGGCACCCTCGCCTTCACCGGCGACAACGGCGTCCCGCTCGTCCGCTACCACATCGCCGATCGCGGCGGCATCGCGAGCTACGACCATATGCTCGCCGTCTGCCGGGACAGCGGCTTCGATCCGATGGCTGCGCTCGCCGGCGAGGCCTGGCGCGGGGTTCGCCGCCTGCCCTTCGTCCATGTGTTCGGCCGCGCCGATTTCACGGTCTCCTATTTCGGCGCCAACATCTTTCCGGAGAACGTAACGGTCGGGCTCGAGCAGCCCGGCATCCGCGACTGGGTCACCGGCAAGTTCGTGCTGCAGGCCATCGAAGGCCTCGCGGGCGATCCGCATCTCTCGGTCGCCGTGGAGCTGGCGCCGGGCCAGTCTGCATCCGACGAACGCCGCGATGCGGCCGCGCGTTCGATCCTCGAGCAGCTCCTGCGGCTGAACAGCGAGTTCGCCAACTATGCGCCGCCGGAGCGGCGCGAGGTCAGGGTCAGCCTGCGGCCGGCGGGCGATCCGGACTGGTTCCCGCCGGGCGTGAAGCATCGCTATACCCGCCGCTGAGCGAAGGCGTGCCGGCTGCGGGGTCCGTGCGAATGCCGAGCGTCACCGCGGCGATCAGCAGGATGCAGGACCAGATCGTCGTCAGCCACCAGTCATAGATCGGGTTGAGCCCGATCGTGCCGATGGCGGCGACGCCCGCCATCAGCCCCATGCCCAGCGCCATGGTGAGCCGGTCGCGCGCCCGCGCCGTGAGCCACCACAGGATCGCGATCACGAGCGCCGCCAGCAGCAGCGCCCCGACGAGACCCGTCTCCAGCCAGAGATTGATCCAGTTGCTATGGCCGTCGGTGAATTTGAGCAGCCAGGGATCCGGGCCCTCCGCGCGATAGACGGTGACCGTCTCGCCCTTCACGCGGCTGAAGAACTTCACGAAGCCGAGGCCCCTCCCGAAAATCGGGTTCTCGGCGATCAGCTCGAGGCAGCGGGTCCAGATGAAGACCCGCTCCTGCCAGCTTTCGGGCAGGCCCGGCAGCTTCGCCTGGAACTCGGGCGCCGACAGGATCGCGCGGAAGACGAAAGGCGCCACGAGGATCCAGAGCGCGATCGCGGCGCCGACGAGGCGCGCGGCGATCCGTCCGACCGCCCAGACGAGACAGAACACGAGGAGCGCCACGACGAAGCTGAGCACGCCCGCGAAGCGGAAATGCACGGCAAGCCCGATCCCCGCGACCGCGACGAACATCAGGCAGGCGGGCCAGCCGAAGCGATGGCGGATCGCCACGGCATAAGGCAGGGCGGCGAGCCCGAGCAGGGGCGAGGACCGCCAGAGCGCTTCCCGCACGCAGAGCTCGTCTTTCTGCCCCCAATGGATCGAGGGCGGCAGAGGCAGCCAGTGGCAGGCCGACATGCCGAAGAGGAAGAGGACGAGAAAGACGCTGCCCGAGACCGCGACCAGCGCCGCATATCGGGATTGCATCCGCGCCGGCGCGCCCGCGAGCATCCCCATCAGCAGCGCGCCGCCGGCCATGATCAGCAGCGCCTCGACCAGGATCAGCAGGCCATGGCGGGGCAAGGGCGACCAGGCGACGCTGACCAGATACCAGCCGAGGAAGGCGAGCGCCGCCCCGCCGATCGGCGACAGCGCGAGACGACAGGCGGCGGCGCGCACCTCGCGGTGCAAGAGTGCCGCGGCGGCGATCAGACCGAGGATCAGCGTATTGGCGATGGAGGCGAAGATCGCGAGGAGCGGGATCGCCCAGATCATGGTCGCGATGAGCCGAGGCGGCTCGAGCCAGCCCCGCATGCGTCCGCATCCGACATCCGCCGGGCTCGTTTTCATCGCGAAGCCACGCCGTGACGCAGCCGGCAAGGACGGCCGATGCCCCACAACCGCGATGCCCGGCGGATCGCGCTCCGGAACCCGGCATCGCGGCGCGCCTCCCGCCGGCGGCGATCCGACCTGTCCTGCATGTTCCCCATCCCGACGGCTGCGGAACTGAGGGCACGGCCCGCGCGTCGGCGCATACTCTATCGGATTTCGCCAAGGCCGGAACAGCCTTCGCGGGGACGTCGTTCCGTGCGCAATTGACATCGCGCATCGCGGCTCTATCGTCGGCGCCGCTCCTCGCGCCGAACACGGGGTCGATTCGACGTGCTCCATCGACGGTCGGATTCCTCGCACGCAAGAGCGCTTTCCCGATGACGGACCGGTTCGGCACGACGGCGGCGGAAGACCCCGCGATCCTCGTCATCACCCCGGCACGCGACGCCAGCGTCGCCCTTTATTTCGACGGCCTCCCGGACGCGATCCGGCGCCGCATCCGCATCCTGCTCCCGGCGGAGGCGGAGGCCGCACCCGAGCTCTTCATGGCGGCGAGCCTGGTCATCCTGGTCCGCCGCTTCGTCAATATGGGGCCGATCATCTCGCGCTGCGGCATGCTCCGCATCCCGCTCGTCTATTTCGTCGACGACAATGTGGTGCAGCTTTCGATCGAGGACGATGGCTGGGAGAGCTACGGCGCGGGCAAGCTGCGGCGGTTGCTTCGCCGCCGTTTCGCCGGGGTCGTCTGCGGCAGCGCGCCGCTCACCGCGTTCTTCCGCCGCAAGCGGCTGCATCCCGAGGTCGCCGAATGGCGCCCGGCCCTGCCGGCGGATACGCCGCCGCTTCTCGCGCAGCCTGTCCCGCCCTCGCGATTTGCCTTCATCGGCGGCTCGTTTCGCTGGCGCGCGCTGCGCGACACCGTGCTGCCCGCCCTCATGGCGGCCTCCGAAGGGAGGCCGGTGACGTTGTTCCTCCGCGGCTTTCGCGACCGCGGGCTCGAGGCGGCGACCGTCGCGCAATGCCGCGCGGCCGGCATCGCCATCGAGACTTTCCCTTTCGAGCTTTCCTACGAAGCCTTCCAGCGCCGGATGCGCGAGGCCGCCATCGACGCAGTGCTGCATCCCGCCGCCGACACCGGGAACGTCGCCTACAAATCCTTCGCAACCGTCGTCGCCGCGCGCGCCATCGGCGCGCTGCCGATCGTGACGCGGGAAGGCCCCTTCGTCGATCTCGGCGAGGCGGAGGGCGTTATGGCGCTCCCCGACGAGACGCGGGACTGGGAGGCGGCGCTTCGACGGCTGTTGGACGGGCCGGATGCCGCCAATGCGCTCCGCGCGCGCTTCGATCGCCATTGCCGCGCGACCTATAGGGGCGCCGAGGGCGGCGCCTATCTCGCGGAAGCCCTGGACCGATACCGGCCGGACATCGCCACGATCGAGGCACGGCGCGCGCGCTGGCAGAAGCGGCGCCTTCCGGACGCACTCCTCCGCAGGCTCTGGCGGCTCCGCGGCCATTGACGTTCCGGGACGGCCGGGCCAACCCGAGCCTTGGGGACATGTCCCGCGAACCTCTCCCGATCAACGTCGCATCTTGAAACGGCGCCAGCCGTAATCGAGCTGGGCGGCGAGGTCCCCGCGCGGGACGAAGCCCGCCGCTTCCCGGGACAATTCCTCGGCGCGCGCGCGATCGCCGATCCGGTGGGCGATGCGCGCGGCCGCCATGAACCGCTTCACCAACTGGCGATCGATCGCGGCAGGGCTCACCCCCATCGCGCCCAAGGTTTCCCGGTCGACGGGCCGCGCCTCGTCGATGCCCTCGGGCAGGCCAGCGGCGCGCCGCTCATAGGCCCGCCGCGCCGCAAGCTCGGCGAAGGTCTGCTCGGCCACGCCGAGCGCGGAAGCCGCGGTCGCGTGCCGCCGATAGGCGAGCAGCGGCTCGGCGATGTTCGCCAGCTCCCAGCGATCGAGGAGCCGCAGCCAGAGATCGTAGTCCTGGGCGCGTCCAAAGGCCCGGCGATAGCCGCCGAGGGCAAGCACGGCCGCGCGGCGCATCATCACCGCCGGATGGGCGAGGCAGTTGCCGCGCGGCAGCCAGGCGCGGACCTCGGCGGGTGCGGTCGGCGGCGATACCCGGCGCAAGATTCGGCCTGCCGCATCGATCTCCTCATAGCCGCTGCCCACTACCGCGACCTCGGGATGGGCGCCAAGGAAAGCGAGCTGCGTCGCGAAGCGCGACGGCCTCGCGATATCGTCCGCATCGATCCGCGCCAGGAGCTCGCCCTTCGCGAGCGCGAGGCCGCGATTGAGCGCCGCCGAAATGCCCTCGCGACCCTGCCCGACGACCTGCAGCCGGGGATCGCGCGCCGCCGCCTCGCGCAGGATCTCCGGGGTGCGGTCTCTCGACCCGTCGTCGATGGCGAGGAGCTCGTAATCGCCGAGCGACTGGGCCCGGAGGCTCTCCAGCGTCTCCGCCAGATAGCGCTCTCCATCGCGCACCGGCAGCAGAACCGAGATCGTGGGTGCCGTCATGTCGCTTGCGGGGCTCGCGCTGCATCGGAAATCCGCGCCGGAAGGCGACGGCCCCCGACTCCGGTAGCTCCCGCATCCTAGGCGGAGTCGCCGAGCGCGGCCATGGCGGTCCGGGCGCCGAAGCGGGCGCCGATAGCAGGTGTCGTCCCGACGCGGAACTTGCCCCGCCCTCGCCTCTGGTGCGAGGCCGCGCGGCGTGTCAGGTTCCCCGACGATCTCGGTCGGAGGCGGCGCACCGCCTCCGTACCGGGGCAGCAAGAGCGGAGTCGAGGGCGAAACGCGCGCCATGCAGGAGCTTGCCACCGCCGCGAGGCGCCGCGTCGTTCGGGATCTGGAGGCGATTCGCGGTTTCGCGACGCGCCATGCCCTCCTGCCGATCGTCTTTTTCCTCTTCCTCGCGTCGCTCTTCCTCTTCACCAACCTGCGCGTAAATCGCGATTTCTTCTATGTCGCGGTGCTGCCGCTGGGCCTGCTGCTGCTGCCCTCGCTGCAACCGGGATCGGTGCTGCGGACACAGCTCTGGCGGATTTCGGTCGCCTATCTCGCCTTCTTCGTGGTCGCGGTCGCCTGGAGTCCCGACCCTTCGCTCCAGCCCTTCATCGACGTGACCCGCCGCGGTCTGCTCGTCGCCTTCTTCCTCGTCCTCACCGCCGGGCTCGCGCTCGCCGATCCGAAGTTCGAGGCCCGTCTTTTCAAGCTGCTGGCCCTCGTTGCCGCCGTCGCCGCCGTGGTGTCCGCGATCCAGTTCTATGCGACGCACCCGCCCTCCATGCGGCTTGCCGGCATCCGGGTGTTCGACCTCAATCTCGGCGCGTCGGCCAACGCGAATGTGGCAGCGCCCATGTTCACCACGGTGCTGCTCGGGCTGCTGGTCCACGGCATCCTCGGCAACCCCGACCGGCGCCGCGCCTTGTTCTGGTCGGGCGTGGCGCTGGTGCTGCTGGCCTTTCTGGTGGCGGGCGGCAGCCGCGGCTCGCTGATCGCGCTCGCGGCGGCGCTGCTGGTCTTCGTCATCCTGCTTCGTCATCAGCGCCTGCTGGCGATCTTCGGCCTCGCCCTGGCCGGCATCGGCGGGATTGTTCTCGCCGGGCTCGGTCCCACCCGGACCATGATTGCGCGTGGCAGCTCCGGCCGGAGCGAAATCTGGGAGCGCGCGATCGAGCTCATCGGCGCGCGGCCGATCCTCGGCTATGGCACCGCCGCCGAGCTTCAGTTTCCGATGCCGTCGGGGCGCATCCTGCAGCATCCCCACAACATGTATTTCGAGCACCTCCTCCATGGCGGGATCGGGGGGCTCCTGCTGCTGCTCGCCCTGCTGGCGGCGGTGGCGCTGCTGGGCTGGCGCAACCGTCAAAGCGCGGTCGGCCTCCTGCCGCTCGCGATCGCGGTCTCCGTCGCCGTCAAGGGGCTCGTCGGCAACCGTCTCTATATCGGCAATGCGGATGCGACCTGGATCGAGTTCTGGCTGCCGATGGGGCTTTTCATCGCCCGCGAGGTCCGCGCACGCGGCCTGGAGATGACGGGCGCGAACCGCCAGCCCTTGCGGTAACGGATCTCCCCTCCACAAGCCCTGCGGCGCTGCTGTTCGGTGCGCGTTCCGACGAGCAGGGACGGCCATGATTCCGCCGCAAAAGATCATCGGAAAGCCGTTTTCGACCGCGGGAATTGCCGCGAATCCCGCCCAGATATCAGGGATTGCAAGGGCGTCATGTCCATCGGGCATGACGCCGAACCTGAAGGGGAGGGTGAGATGCGCGCACATGTAGGCCCGATTGCCGATGGTCCGCGCGGGGCTCGTGCCAAAAGGCTCAGATCGTGGCTGCGACTGGGCCTGATTTCGGGTGCGCTGCTCCTGGCCCTCCTGATGTTGTCGGTGCCACGGGTCGCCCAGTCCCTCGGCCTGCAGCCGCCGCCGGGTCCGACCTCGACATCGATGGATTGACAGTCGGTCTCCTATCTTCGCCGGTTTCCGGGACGCAGGTCTCGGGACCGGCGCTTTTTTTGCCGCCATATGCCTGCAGCCCGCAATCGCCGGCTTCCGCTCCCGCCCCCGACTCGCGCTATCTTGCGCGGGCCGAATGGGGAGCGCGCATGGCTGGATTCTGGCGCTGGATCAGGACCTATTGCCCGGACAAGGGAACGCTGCCGCAATGGATCGGCGCCACGGCGACGGTGGTCGGCGTCAGCGCCGCGATCTACGGCCTGACCGAAGCCGCGCCGATCTTCCAGAACAAGAAGCTGACCGAGGAGAATGCGCGACTCCAGGTCGAGCTCGACGATGACCGCGCGGCGCTCCTCAAGGTGCGGGCCACGAGCTGGGACGTGGTGTGCAACGAGCTTGCCGCCCGCGTCCAGGTGGTGATCGATACGTCGACCTTCGTCTGGCGGCTCTATGCCCGGACCGAAACCCTCGCGGACCGGCCGACCTTCCTCGCCGTCGAGGGCGCGCCGCAGAGCGGCCGCGAGCTGCTGGAACGGCAGTCGGCGAACGAGACCTTCCACATCCTGCTCGACGAGGACACCGGGGCGCTGAAAAGCTTCATCGATTCGGTGATCGCCGCCGGCGGACCCCCGATGGACGAGCCGATCCAGCTCCCGAGCGCCGATCGCCCCCTGACGGCCGCGGAGGTCGCCGGGCGCGAAGCGCTGCTGATGCGGCTGCAACAGGCGACGAGCGATCTCGAGCCGCGCTGCCAGGCGGCCAATCCCGCCCG
>CAZMUZ010000061.1:0-21710 GCA_964569315.1 uncultured Rhodospirillaceae bacterium
GCACGCGCCGCCGGGCGCGAGGCCGCCCTCTTCGGCAAGCTGCAGCGCGCGGCCGGCCCGGCCGACCGTGCGCTCGGTGCCTTGCAGGCGCTGGCCCTGCCACCCGCTGCCGCGGCCGAGCTCGACAAGCTGGTCGCGGTCGTGGCGGCGCTCCGTGCCGGCATGAAGCGGCTCAGCCTCACCATCGATCCGGTCGAGCATCGCGGCTTCGAATATCACAACGGCGTCGGCTTCTCGCTCTTCGCCAACCGCGCGCGCAGCGAGCTCGGGCGCGGCGGACGCTATGTGAGCGGCGAGGGCGAGCCCTCGACCGGCTTCTCGCTCTATCTCGACGCGCTGATCGAAGCCTTGCCGGCCCCCTCGCCGCAGCCCAGAATCTACCTGCCGCCGGAGACCGCGCGCAGCGTCGGCGCCCGGCTGCGCCGCGAGGGCTGGGTCACGCTCGCGGGCTTCGGCGCCGCCGATCCGAAAGCCGAGGCGCGGCGGCTCGGCTGCACGCATCTCTGGCGCGCCGGCCGCGCCCGGCGCATCCGCTAGCGCCCACCGATCGAGGAGCAGGAGCCATGGCCAACGTCGCCGTCGTCGGCGCCCAATGGGGCGACGAAGGAAAGGGCAAGATCGTCGACTGGCTCTCCGAGCGCGCCGACGTGGTGGTGCGCTTCCAGGGCGGGCACAATGCCGGCCATACGCTCGTCATCGGCAACCAGACCTACAAGCTCTCGCTGCTGCCGTCCGGCGTGGTGCGCGGCAAGGTCTCGATCATCGGCAACGGCGTGGTGGTCGATCCCTGGGCGCTGCTGAAGGAGATCGAGACGGTGCGCGGCCAGGGCGTGAGCATCACGCCCGAGACGCTGAAGCTCGCGGAGAATGCGGCGCTGATCCTGCCGCTGCACGGCCAGCTCGACCGGCTGCGCGAGGAGCTGCGCGGACCGCAGAAGATCGGCACCACCGGGCGCGGCATCGGCCCCGCCTACGAGGACAAGGTCGGGCGCCGCGCCATCCGGGTCTGCGACCTGCTCGACCTCGGCTCGCTCGAGGAGCGCGTCGATGCGCTGCTCGCGCATCACGATGCCTTGCTGAAGGGCATGGGGGCGCCGGCGGTCGACCGCGCCGAGCTGATGGCGCAGCTCGCGGAGATCGCGCCGAAGATCGCGCCCTATGCGGCGCGGGTCTGGAAATGCCTCGACGACGCACGGCGCCGCGGCGACCGCATCCTGTTCGAGGGCGCGCAGGCGGCCATGCTCGACATCGACCACGGCACCTACCCCTACGTCACCTCCTCGAACACGGTGGCGGGGCAGGCCTCGGTCGGGGCGGGGCTCGGGGTCGGCGCGGTCTCCTATGTGCTCGGCATCACCAAGGCCTACACCACGCGGGTCGGCGCCGGGCCGTTCCCGACCGAGCTTACCGACGAAACCGGCCAGCTCCTCGGCGAGCGCGGCCGCGAGTTCGGCACGGTGACGGGGCGCAAGCGCCGCTGCGGCTGGTTCGACGCGGTAATGGTGCGCCAGGCAGTGAAGGTCGGCGGCATCGAGGGCATCGCCCTCACCAAGCTCGACGTGCTGGACGGGTTCGGCGAGATCAAGGTCTGCGTCGGCTACGAGATCGACGGCGAGCGCTTCGATCACCTGCCGGCCGGCACCTCGCAGCAGGCGCGGGCGAAGCCGCTCTACGAGACCTTCGAAGGCTGGGCGGAATCGACCCGCGGCGCGCGCTCCTGGGCGCAGCTCCCGGCGACCGCGATCAAGTATATCCGCCGCATCGAGGAGCTGATCGAAGCTCCGGTGGCGCTCCTCTCCACCAGCCCCGAACGCGACGACACCATCCTCGTCCGCAACCCCTTCGCCGATTGAGCTCGCATTATCAGGCTCGGGCTTGCCCCGAGCCTGATGGCAGCCTCCCGCGCTCCGCAGAGCGGAGAGAGCGAGCTGGGACGAAGTGAGGGAATCGGCTGCCTCAAAAACCCGCTGTCATGCTCGGGCTTGACCCGAGCATCCATGGCTCAGCTCGCGAGACTGTCGAACAGGTCGTCCCATGTCGGATTGACCTGTTCGATCAGCCCGATCTTCCAGGCGCGGTTCCAGCGCTTCAGCAGCTTTTCCCGGGCAATCGCCGACACGGCGTCATCGAGAATCTCGAAATGGACCAACCGCTTCACGGAATAGCGTTTGGTGAAGCCGTCGACCAAGCCTTCTCGATGCTGATGGGCACGGGCCACCAGATCGCTTGTCACGCCGATATAGAGCGTGCCCCTCGGTCCGCTTGCCATGATGTAGACGTAGAAGGCCACCGTCCGAGTCTTGAGTTCCATGGATGCTCGGGTCAAGCCCGAGCATGACGGAAGTGGAATGAAGAGCTTTTCGGCTCTCCCCGCTTCGCGGGGCGAGGGGGGACGCCCGAGCATGACGGGAGTAGAAGAGGCGAGGGACCAAGCCAATCATGTCGCCGCCCCTTCGCGGACTGGTGGCGGATTCCCTCTCCCTGCTTCGCAGGGCGAGGGGGAAAGCCCGATCTAGCGAGACGCGCCCTTCCTCAGCCAAATGAAAAGCCCTCCTGCCGGTCGAGCAGGAGGGCTTGGCTGTTTGCAGGATCGGCCGCGTTGGCCGTTGGCCGTCAGTTCGCGAGGTTCTGCTCGACCGCCGCGTTGCGGATCGATTTTTGCAGCTTCTCGAAGGCCCGCACCTCGATCTGCCGGACCCGCTCGCGGCTGATGCCGAACTCCTTGCTCAGATCCTCGAGCGTGGTCGGCTCGTCCTTGAGCCGGCGCTCGGTGAGGATGTGCCGCTCGCGATCGTTCAGGTTCTCCATCGCCGAGGTCAGCAGCTTCTGCCGCTTGCCGAACTCCTCGCTTTCCGCGAGGCGGACTTCCTGGTTGTCGCTGTCGTCGACCAGCCAGTCGATCCATTCGCCCTCGCTGTCGGCGCGCGGGCTCGCATTGAGCGAGTTGTCCGGCGCGGCGAGGCGGCGGTTCATCTGCACCACGTCGTCCTCGGGCACGTTCAGCTGCGTCGCGATCTTCTTGACGTTCTCCGGCGAGAGATCGCCTTCCTCGATCGCCTTGAGCTGACCCTTGATGCGGCGGAGATTGAAGAAGAGCTTCTTCTGCGCCGCCGTGGTGCCCATCTTCACGAGCGACCAGCTATGCAGGATATATTCCTGGATCGAGGCGCGGATCCACCACATGGCATAGGTCGCGAGACGGAATCCGCGCTCCGGATCGAAGCGCTTCACCGCCTGCATCATGCCGACATTGCCCTCGGAGATGAGCTCGCTCACCGGCAGGCCGTAGCCGCGATAGCCCATGGCGATCTTGGCGACGAGCCGGAGATGGCTGGTGACGAGCTGATGGGCGGCCTCGGTGTCGCCATGCTCCCGCCAGCGCTTGGCGAGCATGTACTCCTGGTCCGCCTCCAGCATGGGGAACTTGCGGATATCCGACAGGTACCGGGAGAGGTTGCCCTCCGCCGTCAGCACTGGAACCGTTCTGCTCGTGGTCGCCATGTCAGATCCCTCCTATTCCCACCTGTCCCTAAACCTGCGATCCCCCTCTCGGATGCTCGACTCTAGGCAAAACTATATGGCCTTTTTGCGGCGCAACATAATGAACTTTTCGTCATATTCCCGTGTCCGGCCACTCACCTACTCGTGAGTTTATATCAATTCTAATTCCCGGATCAAGCCCGCCATATCGGCCGGCAGGGCCGATTCCCAGCGCATCCGCTCCCGGCTTGCGGGATGGAGAAAGCCGAGCAGCCGGGCATGCAGCGCCTGCCGCCGGAAACCGGCGACGGCGGCGCGCTGCGCGGGCGACAACCCGGCCGGGCGCGCGCGGCCATAGAGCGGGTCGCCGATCACCGGATGGCCGAGGCTCGCGAGATGCACCCGGACCTGATGGGTGCGGCCGGTCGCGAGGCGGCATTCGACGAGGCTCGCCTGGGGCCCGAGCGCGCGCACCACGCGATAGCGGGTGAGGGCGGCTTTGCCGCCGCGCGGTACCACCGACATCTTCTTCCGGTTGGTCCGGTGCCGGCCGATATTGCCGGCGATCTCGCCGCTGCGCGGCGCGGGCATGCCCCAGGCAACGGCAAGATAGGCGCGCTCCACCTCATGCGCCGCGAACTGCGCCGAGAGCGCGTGATGGGCGGCGTCGGTCTTGGCCGCGACCATGAGCCCGCTCGTGTCCTTGTCGAGGCGATGCACGATGCCGGGGCGCCGGACACCGCCGATGCCGGAGAGCGACGCGCCGCAATGGGCGATGAGCGCATTCACCAGCGTATTCTCCTCGTTCCCCGGCGCCGGATGCACGACGAGCCCGGCCGGCTTGTCGATGACGATGAGCGCCTCGTCCTCATACACGACCGAGAGGGCGATCGCCTGCGGCTGCGGCTCCGCCGGGCGCGCATCGGGGATCGCGATCGCGATGGGCTGCCCGGGTTTGACCCTCGCGGAGGGGTCGGTTAAGGTCCGGCCGCCGCTCGAAACCCGGCCTTCCTCGATCAGGGTCTTGAGCCGGCTGCGCGAGAGCGGGTCCGGGCCCGAGGCGAGCGCCCCCGCGAGCGCGCGGTCCAGCCGCTCGCCGGCGGCCGCCGCGGACAGGACCAGCTCGACGCGCTTCGCGTGGGCACTCTCCGACATCGGCCGAGACTGGACCGAAACGATGCAGGCTCTCAAGTTTCTCGTGGGCTTCATGGGCGTGGTGATCCTCGCCGGGATCGTCGTGGTCGCGGTGACGATCTACAACCGCACGACGAAGCTCGCCGAGCCCGCGGCCTTCGCGCCCGAGGCCCTGCCGATCCCCGCCGGCTGCCGCATCGCCGATCTCGCCGGCGCCGGCCGGCGCGTCTGGCTGCGGCTCGAGGGCGGCGCCGATTGCAACCGGCTGCTGGTGGTGGACGGCGAGACGGGCGCGCTCGTCGGTACGCTCGGCACCACGGCCGAATAGGGCGACGCCGATTAGGACGAGACGGGGGCGCACCCGCCCGCGACGAATTTTGAGGGGATGATGGCGAACCGGACCGATTTCCGCAGCGACAACGTGACGGGGGCGGCGCCCGAGATCCTCGCCGCGCTTACCCGCGCGAACCAGGGCAGCGCCACGCCCTATGGCGAGGATGCGCTCACCGAGAGCGTCGAGGCGCGGCTGCAGGAAGTGTTCGAAACCGACTGCGCGGTGTTTCCGGTCGCGACCGGCACGGCGGCGAACGCGCTTGCCCTCTCGGTCATGGCGCCGGCCTATGGCGCGATCTATTGCCACGAGCTCGCCCATGCGAATGTCGATGAATGCGGCGCGCCGGAGCTCTTCACCGGCGGCGCGAAGCTCGTCGTCATGAGCGGCGAGGGCGCCAAGATTTCCCCGACCGATCTTGCCGACCGCCTCGCGCGCTCCGGCAAGGGCAATGTGCATCAGGTGCAGGCGGCCGCCGTCAGCATCACCCAGGCGACTGAGCTCGGCGCGATCTACAAGCCGGCCGAGGTCGCGGCCATCGCCGAGGCGGGCCGCCCATTTGGCGTGCGGCTCCATATGGACGGCGCGCGCTTCGCCAATGCGCTGGCCGGCGGCAGGGCGAGCCCGGCCGACATGACCTGGCGCGCAGGCGTGACGGCGCTCTCCTTCGGCGCCAGCAAGAACGGCGCGCTCGCGGCCGAGGCGGTGGTGCTGTTCGACCGGAACCTGGCGCAGGAATTCGCCTTCCGGCGCAAGCGCGCCGGCCACCTCTTCTCGAAGATGCGGTTTCTCTCGGCGCAGCTCGAGGCCTATCTGGCGGAGGATCTCTGGCTGAAGCATGCGCGCCATGCCAACGGGATGGCGAAGCGCCTCGCGGACGGGCTGGCGCGGGTGGCCGGTGCCAGCTTCGCCGCACCGGTCGAGGCGAACGAGATTTTCGTGAGCCTGCCCGAGCCGCTGATCCTCGCGCTCGAGCGGGAGGGTTTTCTCTTCTATCGCTGGGACAACGCGCAGCGCCTGCGGCTGGTCACGGCCTGGAACACCGATCCCGCCGACGTGGACCGGTTCCTCGCCGTCGCCGCGCGGCATGCCGGCGCCGCCGCCTGACGCTCTCGACCGGGGAGGATCGTCATGACCGACAGGCCAGGCCGCGAGCCCGCGCGCGATCCGCAGGCGCTCGAGCGGCTGCTGGTGACCCGCCAGCGGGCGGGCGACGTCGAGGGCATGGTGGCGCTCTACGAGCCCGACGCCACGCTCGATAGCGGCGACGGGCAGCCGAAGCTTGGCCGGGAGGCGATCCGCAGCTTCTTCCAGGCGCTGGTCGCGACGGGGCGGAAGTTCGAGCTCGGGACCCAGCGCCCGGCCGTGGTCAGCGGCGATCTCGCGCTCACCGCGACCCGCCTCGTCGACGGAGGCATGACGGCCGAGGTCGCCCGCCGCCAAAGCGACGGCACGTGGCTCTGGGCGATCGACAAATTCTCCCATTCATAGCCGCACCCACGCCTTGCCGGTGCCCAAACCCGGCGATTTTGCTAGAATCAGCCCGAACGATCATTCCGATGGCCATGCAGCGCGATTTACGTCCCGACGATCTCCGCACCGAATTCGCCCGCGAGGGCTATCTCGAGCCCATCCGCGTTTTCTCCGGGCCCGAGATCGCGGCCTTGCGCGAGCGCATGGAAAGCTTCGAGCGCCGCCGGCCGGCCGACGCCGCCTGGGCGTTCGACGTCAAATGCAACCTGCTGTTCGACTGGGTGGTGGAGACGGCGCGCCATCCGCGGCTGCTGGCCCTGGTCGAGGCGCTGATCGGACCCGACATCCTGCTCACCAACGGCGTGTTCCGGAACAAGCGCCCGGGCTCGGGCCTTACCTATGGCTGGCACCAGGACATGGCGCGGGTCCAGGTCGAGCCGGCGGTGGCGATCGCGTTCATCGCCATCACGGAATCGACGCCGGAGAATGGCGGGGTTTCGGTCATCCCGCGCACCCATCGTTCGATCGCGCCCTTCAGCGTCACCACCAGCTCGGAAGGCCAGCGCCGGCGCACGGTGGCGCGGGTGATCGATCCGCCGCTCGATCGCGTGCGCGAACTGCACGCAGCGCCGGGCGACGTCGTGTTCTTCAACGCGAACACGATCCACGGCTCCGGCCCGAACCGGAGCGGCCGGCTGCGCTCGGCGCTGCTTTTCGACTACACGCCGGCGCAGGCGCGGCAATCGGTCGGCACCGGTTCCGGCCAGCTTCTCAAGGGACGCGACCTCGGAAATTTCGGCCTCGAGCCTTTCCCCGGCGGCGATTGCCGACCGGAGGATGCCGCCGCGCGGCGTGACGTCTTCCGGCGCTATCCCGACAATCCGCTGCTGGGACCGCACGGGCCCGGCGAGCCGGTCTATTTCCCGGACGCGCCGGAGTTCGAGGCGCTGCAAGGCTGACCCGACGGATTCCGCGGGCGCTCGCAGGCCCCCGGGCAGGCGTCGGCAACGGGCTTGATCCGTGGCCTGCGATCCCCTAATGAAGGGCCCTCGCGGGCGGCCGACTATCATGGCTCACGCCCGCCTCGCGCCGAGGTCCCCTTCGTCTAGTGGCCTAGGACACCGCCCTCTCACGGCGGGAACAGGGGTTCAAATCCCCTAGGGGACGCCAGCGCCTTCCCGTTTCGCGATCATGATCGCCGCCGCTCAAGGCGCGGTGCCGGCGGCGTCTGCGCCGGCTCGGGGGAGTAGCGCCGCTGCGGCATCGGGGCGACGATAGCCATCCTCCAGCGCCAACGGCTCGATCGCGGCCGGCAGCGCCTTCTCTGGCACAGGCCCCGCGCCGTCGCATAAGGCGCCGTACATCCATTGTTCGGATGCGGTGCAGACCAGATCCGCCCAGTTCGCGGCAACGATTCTCGCGAAAATCAGGACGCCGAGAAGCAGCATCGCGGGCGCGAGGTCGAGGAAGACGGACATGCGGGTTCGCCCGCTCATGACGGCCTCCGGCTGCCTTGCGATCTTCGAACCCGGTCGAGGGAAGCGCGGTTCCCGCCGCGCCGCGAAAGATTCGCGGTCATGCGGAACCGCACTCGCGGGCGCCGGTTAAAACGCTATCGGACCTGCCGGCCGGAGCAACGAGCGCGGTCCCCGACAGGCCTTGGGCAACGGCGGTTTCGCGCGGAGGTTCCCTCGGTTCCTGGCGAAACAGCAATTGACAAGCCTGCGACCCCGGCGAAGAGTTCGACCGGCGGGTTGCGGGCTTTCGTCTGATTTTTCCCTCTGTCGAGAGAAGACTGCGTGCCAGCGAACCCTGAAGCAGCTCTCCAACTCCTGCGACGGGCCGGCAGCTCGATCGATCCGGCGGACGAGGATGTCCGGGACGTGCTGGATGCTCTTCCGGCCGCCGTCTACCGAACCGATGCCGATGGCCGCCTCACCTATTACAACGACGCGGCCGTCGCCCTGTGGGGGTATCGCCCCGAGATCGGCAAGGCGGAATGGTGCGGATCGTGGCGACTGTTCCGCATCGACGGGACGCCGCTCCCCCATGCCGAATGCCCGATGGCGGTGGCGCTGAAGACCGGCCGGGCCGTCAGGGGGATCGAGGCGATCGCCGAACGGCCCGACGGCAGCCGCGTGCGATTCCTTCCCTACCCGACGCCGCTCTACGACGCTGCGGGAAAGCTCAAGGGCGCGGTCAACATGCTGGTCGACCTCTCGGATCGCGACCGCGACCGGCGGATCTTTTCCCAACTCGCCTCGATCGTCGAATCCTCGAACGACGCGATCGTCAGCAAGGATCTCGACGGTGTAATCCAGAGCTGGAATCGCGGTGCGGAACGGCTGTTCGGCTATCGACCCGAGGAAGCGATCGGCAAATCGGTCACGATCCTCATACCCTCGGACCGCCTCGGGGAGGAAGCCGACATCCTGGCGCGCATCCGTCGCGGCGAGCGCGTCGAGACCTACGAGACGATCCGTCAGCGCAAGGACGGAAGCCAGCTCCATGTTTCCCTGACGGTTTCCCCGATGAGGGATGTCGACGGCAGGGTGATCGGCGCCTCGAAGATCGCGCGGGACATCACCGACCGCAAAGCGGCGGAGGCGCAGCAGAAGCTCCTGATCGCCGAGATGCGGCATCGCATCAAGAACAGCCTGGCGACGGTCCAGTCGATCGCCAGCCAGACCCTGCGGTCGGCTTCCGCCGAGGAACGCTCCGCCTTCATCGGCCGCCTCCATGCGCTCTCGCGCGCGCATGATCTGCTGAAGATCGAGCGGTGGGACAGCGCCTCATTCCGCGAGGTGGTCGACATGGCGCTCGATGCCTTCCGCGAAACCCACCGCGAGCGGTTCTTCGTCGAGGGCACGGGCGATGCGTGGCTCAGCTCGACCAAGGCGGTGCTGGTGGTGATGGCGCTGCATGAGCTTGCGACGAACGCGGCGAAATATGGCGCGCTGTCGAATGGCGGCGGGCGGGTCGTCATCGAGTGGGAAGCCTTCGCGGATACCGAGGGCCAATCCCGGGTGAGGCTCGATTGGCGGGAGAAAGGGGGGCCGCCGGTCCGGCCGCCCGAACGGAAGGGCTTCGGCTCGATGCTGCTGGAGCGCGCTTTCGAAGGCGAGCGGGGCGAAGTCCGCATCGCCTACGATCCGGACGGGTTCTCCTGCCGGCTTCTGCTGTCGGTCTAGCGAACGCGGCTCCACCGAACCCCGGATTTCGACGAAAAAACCGTCGAAGGGCCCGATGGCGGCGGCCTGCGTCGGCGTGCGAAAGATCGAAGACGACGGAATTTCTGCAAAGGGGATCAGGGATGCTGGGAGAAAAGCTGGGGGAAGCCCTGGGCCGGTCGACGGGGACGCGGCTGCTGCCCTTCGAATGGGAGGCGCCGCGCATCGAGAAATCCTTCGAGGGCGAAGGGACATTCCTCGGCCAGAAGATGACGCTGATCGGCAGCTACTGGGAAACCTTCCGCGAGGGCGGCGGCAAGTTCGGCGAAGGCCGCATGCTGATCCAGCTCGCCGATGGCGAGATCGCCTATTTCCGCGCGACCGGCGTCTCGGGACGCCCGGATCGCTATTCGGCCTTCGGCGATTTTCCCTGGACGAGCCCCGGCCTCGCGCGGCTCAAGACCATGGGCGCGGTGCTCGAGTACGATATGAGCCCCGACGGCAGCTATGGCTGGCGCATGTGGGAATGGCGTTGACCCGCGGCGCGGTGCGCCCGGGCGGGCGAGGTCAGGGTCGCCGGCGCTCCCAGCGGTCCTCGCGCCGCGCCGCAAGGCCATCGGCCTCGAGCTCGAGCAGATGGGCGAGGACGGATTGCGCCGCCGCCTCGACGAGCTTTTCGTCGAGGCCCTTATAGACCAGTGCCACGATCCCGGCCGGCGTCGCCGACCCGAGGTCGAGCGCCGCCAGGATCGAGGCACGCCGGTCCTGACGGTGCGCGATCAGCTCGCGGAGATGCGTCTGCGGATCGCGGATCGGCCCGCCATGGGTCGGCCAGTAGATCGCATCCCGCCGCGCCGCCAGCCGGTCGAGCGAGCGCATATAGGCGCGCATCCCGCCGTCGGGCGGCACCACCACCGTCGTGGACCAGCCCATCACATGGTCGCCCGAGAAGAGCGCCTTCTCCTGCGGCAGCGCGAAGCAGAGATGGTTGGAGGCGTGGCCCGGCGTATGCACCGCTTCGAGGTGCCAGCCGTGGCCTTCGACTCTGTCGCCCTCGCGAAGCATGCGGTCCGGCCGGAACTCGAGATCGGCGCCCGATTCGCCGGTTTCGCCGGCCTTACCGTGCGGGCCGAAGCCGAAGCTGGGCGCGCCGGTCGCCGCCTTCACCGCCTTCGCGGCCGGCGAGTGATCGATATGCGTATGGGTGACCAGGATCTGGGCGATCCGCTCGCCGGCGAGCGCTTTGAGAAGCGCATCGATATGGGCGGGAAGTTCGGGACCCGGATCGATCACCGCCACCTCGCCATGGCCGACGACGTAGGTGCCGGTGCCCCAGAAGGTGAAGGGGCCGGGATTTTCCGCGACGATGCGGCGGATCAGCGGCGACACCCGCTCGATCTTTCCGTATTCGCAGGCGAAGTTGCGGTCGTTCAGCATGGGCGCGATCGGTCCGTCGGGTCTTGGCCGGCCCGCATGCTAGTCGAGCACCGCCTGCGGCGCAAAACGGTTGGATGCCGCAAAACCCTCGACGGTCGCCGCGTTCCGGACGGTTACCGGAAGGCGCTCGGGAACTGCGCGCGACGGCGGCGGGTTCCTATGGGCGAACGGGGCTGGCGCCGCCGGGGGCTTCGGGCTCCGAGCGGGCGGCGCGGGGCAAAACTTCCAGGGAGAGGGATATGACTCCGGTGCGGGTAATCGCCATCCTGCTGATCGTGGCCGGCATCGCCGGCCTCGCCTTCGGCAGCTTCAGCTACACCAAGGAAACCCATCAGGCCGAGATCGGCCCGCTCGAGCTGTCGGTCGAGGAGAAGGAAACCGTGAACCTGCCGGTCTGGGCCAGCGTGGCGGCCATCCTGGTCGGCGGCGGGCTCCTCGTCGTGGGCGCCCGCAAGGCGTAGCGCCAGCGAGGCGTAGCGGCCACCGGAAGCCCGGTCTGCGGCGCCGGCCGGTTATCGCCACTCCATCCGGGCGGGCGCGACCGGCGACCGGGGTCAGACGGCGATCGCGCGCGGCGGCATCATGCGGTGCGCGGGGAAGCTGATCGCGACCCGCGTGCCCACGCCGATTTCGCTCGTCAGGTCCAGCCGGCCGCCATGCAAGATCATGAACGACTTCACCAGCGGCAGGCCGAGGCCGGTGCCGTTATGGCGCCGCTGATGCGAGCCGTCGGCCTGCACGAAGGGCGCCATCACCCGGTCGAGATCGCCAGCGGCGATGCCGATCCCGTTGTCGATGATCTCGAAGCAGAGCCCGCCCTCCGGCGTGCGGCGCGTGGTGAGCTCGACGCGCCCGCCCTTCGGCGTGAACTTGATCGCGTTGGAAAGCAGGTTGATGAGGCACTGCTTCACGATCCGCTCGTCGGCATGGAGCGGCGGCAGGCCGCGCTCGGTGCTGTCGACCAGGGCGAGCTCGGCCTCGTGCGCGCGCTGCTGCACGATGCGCAGCGTTCCCGCCAGCACGCGGTCGAGGTCGATCGGCGCCTCGTTGAGGGTGAGCTTGCCGGCCTCGATCCGCGAGAGGTCCAGCACGTCGTTGATGATGTCGAGCAGATGCTGCCCGCTCTCGCGGATGTCATGCGCGTAGTCGCGGTAGTTCCCGTGGCCCAGCGGGCCGAACGTCTGGTGCTCCATCAGCTCCGAGAAGCCGATGATGGCGTTGAGCGGCGTGCGCAGCTCATGGCTCATGTTGGCAAGGAACTCGCTCTTGCCGCGATTGGCGAGCTCGGCGTCCTTGCGCGCGCGCTCGAGATCGCTTTCGCGTTCCTTGGCGGCGGTAATGTCGGCGACGACGACGGCGATGCCCCCTTCCGCCGTGCGCTGCTCGCCGACCAGCAGCCAGTGCCCGTCGGCCGTACGATGCTCGAACGCGTCCTGCGGATCGCCATGGCGCGCCATGGCCGTCTGCCACCATACCTCGCGGGCTGCCGGCGTGCCGGATACCGCGCCGGAGAAGGCATAGTCGCGCATGATGTCGCCATAGACCCGGCCCGGTTCGATCGGCGCGCGCGGCGTCGAGAAGACCTCGCGATAGCGGCGATTGGCATGGACGAGCCGATCCTGCGCGTCATAGAGCGCGAAGCCCTCGGCGATGCTCTCGATCGCGTCCAGGAGGCGCTGGCGGGCGCGGCTGGCCGTCGCCTCCGCGCGCTTTCGGCCGCTGATGTCGCGGACGAGCGCGACATAGCCGCTGAACTCGCCGTCGCGCATCTCGGCGACGGCGAGATCGGCGGGAAATTCGCCGCCCCCGGCGCGCTGGGCGATCACTTCCCGCGGCGCGCCGCTCGCCAAGGCCTGGGCGAGCAGCGTCGTATCCGTCGCGCTCGCGGAGGGCTCGCTTTTTCCGCCGAACGGCGGCCTGCCGTCGCCGCCGAACGGCGGATCGCCCTTTCCGCCGAACGGCGGATCGCCATCGCCGCCAAATAGGGTGGCCAGGCGGCGGCCGATGGCGACCTCCTTGGCGATCCCGAACATGCGAACGGCCGCGGGGTTGAAGGTCTGGATGATGCCGGCCGCGTCGGTGACGATCAGCCCGTCGAAGGCATGGTCCGCGATGTTGCGGGTGAGAAGCTCGCTATGATCGAGCGCCCGACCTTGCGCGAAGAGCCGAAGCCCCTGCTGCTCGATGCGCCCGACCAGGCTGCTCGCATAGGCGATGATGATGGCGGCGGCATAGGGCGCGGTCGAGGCGACCACCGCAAAGTTCCGCTCGATGACGAGCCCCATCAGATTGACCCCGAGCAGCGACGTGCCCGCCACCAGCAGCCCGAAGCGCCAGGAGCAGCCGAGCAGCCCGGGCCCCAGCAGGAGCACGATGCCGCCGCAAAGCGCGATCGCGAGCAGCCGCGGCGGCGGCAGCATCATCCGCTTCTGCAGGATGGATTCGGCGGCGACGGCTTCGATCAGCACGCCCGGGAGCGCCGTCCAGGCCGGTACCGCCGCGATATCGCCGAGCTCGATCGCCGTCGCGCCGACCAGGATCCGCTTGCCGGCGACCAGCCGGGGATCGAACCGGCCTTCGAGCACATCCGCGAACGAGAGGCGCGGGATCGTGTCGGGCCGGATGCCGAAATCGATATGGAAGAGCGGCGGCAAGGCGGCGGGATCGGCACCCGCCAGCACTGTCGCCATTGTCGGTACCGGACCCTCCGGCCATTCGTCCCGGGTGGCGAAGCGCCGCACGCGCCCGTCCTCGTCCGGCCGGACATTGATCGAGGCGAGCCGCACATAGGGCCGGAACCGGTCCAGGGGCCGGGCGTAGGTGAAGCCTTCGCCCTCCGGCGCGGGTTGCCGGAAGGCCGCGAGGACGACATGGCCGTCGGCACGCGCGAGCGCCTCCTCGAGCGCCGCATCGCCGGCGTCGGTCGAGCGGGCGCTGAAATCGACGTCGAACGCGATCTCGTGCGCGCCGGCCGCCATGAGACGGTCGATCAAGGTCGCATGAAGCGCGCGCGACCAGGGCCAGACGCCGAGCTTCTGCAGGCTCGGCGCATCGATCGCGACGAGGGTGAAGTCCCGCGTGGCGGAGCGCTGGAGCAGGGGCAGGCGGGAATCGACCGCGCCCATCCCGTCGAGCAGGCCCGAACCCGCAATGCCCCCTGCGAGAACGGCCATGAAGAGCCATGCGGCCCAGCGCCGGAACCCGCGCGGGCCGGGCGCGCTTGCCGGCGCCGAGGAACCGTGATGCGGGATTCCATCGGCATCGCGCGATCCTGCGCCAGGGCGGCATCCGGGCGTCATCGGCGGTGTCGGGTTTCCTCGCATCGCGGCAGCCCGGCGTCAGTCACGCCCGCCGGCGCCACCGCCGGACTGGCCGCCACCACCGCCCAGCGCGCCGCCGAGGCCACCGAGCGCGCCGCCGACGCCGCCCAGCGCACCGCCGAGACCGCCGCCCACGGCATTGCCCAGACCGCCGACGGTATCGCCGACGCCGCCGATCGCCCCGCCGACGGCACCGCCGAGGCCGCCGCCGCTGGAAGTTCCGCCGGCCGACGTGCCGCTGCCGGAGGTTCCGCCGCCAGAGGTCCCACCGCCCGATGTCCCGCCACCCGATGTGCCGCCGCCAGAGGTCCCACCGCCCGCCGTGCCGCCACCGGCGGTCCCGCCCGCGGCGTCTCCACTCGAGACATCGGTGCCGGTTTCCGCGGCGGCGGGTGCGCCCGCATCATCGACGGAGACAGCCGCCGCAGTCGTTTCGGTCGTTTCGGTCGGGGCGGGAGCCGGGGCTGCGGGGCTCGTCGCCGGCTCGGCCGCAGCGCTGCTCTTGCTCACCGAGATGCCGTCGCTCGGGCCGGTGCCGGTCCTGGCGGTTTCGCCCGCCGACACGCCCGCCTCGCCGCCGCCTTCCTTGGAGACCGAGATGGCGCCTTCCGTCACCGAGACGGAGGTGCCTTCGCCCGAAACGCTAACGCCGAACCGGGTGCCCTTCACTACGACGGCGAGATAGGGGGTATCGACCCGGAAGCTCCCGCTGGAGCGATGCGCGACCTCGAAAAAAAGCTCGCCGGCGCGTTGCAATATCCGCGTCACCAGGTCGTCGGCCTCTACCGGCGCCGGCAGCGACATCTCGCTGTCGGGCCCGATGCGGATCACGTCGCCGCCATGGGAGAGGCGCGCCGCGCCGTTGGGGCCGGTGCGGACCGCGGCGCCGAGCTCGACCCAGGTTCCGACGGTCGCAGGCTGCCAGAGACCGGGCTCGCCCGCCGGGCTCAACTCGACACGGCCGCTGGTCTCGACGAACAGCCAGCGCTGGTCGCCCGGCAGTGAGGTGCCGGCATCGCTCCGCGGAGCGGTGCCGAGGCCGACCGCCGCCAGGATCAGAACCAGAATGGCAATGAATCGCCACGCGGCAGCGCGGCCGTACGCCCTTCGCATGCTGCACCCCATTGCTGGTCGCGCTGCCTGCATCGCTGGAGGCCGCGAACGGAAGCGAGCGAAGCCTGCCAGAGCGGCCTTTTCGATCCGTTCAGATTTGCGATGAAGACACGATTAACGCGCGCGATTGCGGCGTGCCTTTCGCGGATCGCGGCGGGGCGGGAACGCGGAATGGCCGCGATTGCGCGCCCCCTGGGCCGGGGCGGACAGGGTTAACCCTTGGCGAAGGCTGTGCGCTTGCGTTCAGCCCTGGCGGGGCTCAGCGCCGGTCGAACAGCCGCCCGAAACCGGGGATCGCGTCCTTGACGCCGGCCAGCCGGAGGCAATGCCACATCATCGCCTGATTGCTCGCAATGACCGGCTTTCCCACCCGGTCCTCGATCTCCTGCAGCACGTCGATGGTGCGGATCGCGCTGCAGCTCACGAAGATCGCATCGGCGTCCGGCCGGTCGAGGCCGAGGGCGAAGTCGCGGATATAGCCGGGCGGGATCCGCCCCATGGCTTCGCCGTCGACGATCTGCAGCCCTTCCAGGGCGGCGATCTCGAAGCCCTCGCGGCGGAGAAAATCCGCCTCGAGCCGGTTGATCTCGTCGATATAGGGCGTGCCGACCGCGATCCGTTTTGCGCCGACCGCGCGAAGGGCGGCGAGCACGCCGCTGACGAGGGTGGTCGCCCGGCTCGACGGCGCGCCGCGGGCGATCTCGGCCTTGATCCGTTCCGGCCCCATCACGATCGAGCCCGAGGTGCAGGCATAGCAGACGGTCGCGGGCTTCGCGTCCGGCTGCAGGATCGCGGCCGCCTCGGCCAGATGGTCGAGATGCTTCGCGAGGTTGGCGACGGTGGTGTCGTTGTCGGTGCGGATGCGGGAGAAGCTGACGCCGACGCCGGCCGGCGCCATGCGGAAGAGGTTCTCCTCGACGATCAGGTCGGTCGCGAGGACGATGAAGCCGAGCAGCCCGCGCGGGAAGGGCCCGGCGTCGAACGGGATCGCGGGCGCGCTCGTGCCGGGTGCGCTCGTTCCGGGCGATTCTTTAGCGGCGATGGTCGTGGCGTCGGCGTTCATGGCGGTCCTGCCGGGGGTGAGGGTCAGGGACGGCGCGAGGCCGCAGGCGGGCGGGAGTATGACTTAGGCCGGGCGGACACGGAAGCGCGACGCCGGCGCGGTGCCGCCTCCCCGTGGCGCAAGGCACTCACTTTTTGCGGGGTTTGCGGTATTTGCGCACCCGATCGAAGCTGGTGCGGATAATGGCGCTCTCGGTGCGGGCGATCGCGGCGGAATCGTTGCGGCGCATCGCACCCGCGATGAGCCCTACCTGCCGGTTGAAGAGGCCGATCTCCTCCTGCCAGTCGATGAAGGGAAGCTCCTTCAGCCAGATCCGGTTGGTCTGGGCATAGAGCAGCTCGATGAACTCCCGGAGCGGCTTGTTCGGAATGAGGCCGGTATAGGCCCGGTGGAACCGGAGATTGAGCTCCGCATAGCGCCGCGGCTCCGGCTTGCGGGCGAGGCGTGCGAGCGCGGCGCGCACAGCCTGCATCTCGCGGAGGTCGCGGGCGGTCGTCTTGCGGAAGCCCATCCGCCCGGCGAGCTCGGAGAGCCTCGCGCGCAGCTCGAAGAGATCTTCCAGCGACGCCCAGTCCACGTCGGTGACGACGGTCGCAGCGCCCTGCGAGGTCTCGATCATGCCCTCGGCTTCGAGGCGGCCGAGCACGCGGCGGATCGGCGTGCGGCTGACGCCGAACTCGGCGGCGAGGACCGTCTCGCTGAGCCGCGCGCCCGGCGGGTAGATGAGGAAGCAGATGCGGTTGCGGAGCTCGCGATAGAGGATCGCGAAGCGCTCCGGCGCGCTGTAGCGGCTGAGCCGAAGGCCGGGCCGGGGCTTGGGACTCATGGCGCGCGGGATCCTCGAACGGACGAAGGCATTGGGGTATCAGCCGGCCGGCGTCGCGGCAACCCCGCCCGTGGCATCCGGCCGGACGATGCCGGCTTTTCCGCTTGTTTCCGGCGGGCCCGGTCTGCGATATTCGATCCAACTTGTATACAGGTGCGATCCGGTGGCGACGCTCATCTCCAAGGTCCAGGCGACGGTCGATTTCGAGAAGACCGGCAAGCAGTTCGGCTATCTCGACGTGCCGCATTCGCGCGACGATTCGGGCTGGGGCACGCTCCGGGTTCCGATCGCCGTGATCAAGAACGGCAGCGGCCCCACCATCCTCTTCACCGGCGGCAACCATGGCGACGAGTACGAAGGCCAGATCGCGCTGGTGAAGCTCGGCCGCGCGCTCGACCCGAAGGATGTGGCGGGGCGCGTCATCCTGCTGCCCTTCCTCAATCTGCCGGCGGCGCGGGCCGGAAAGCGCACCTCGCCGATCGACGCGGTCAATATGAACCGTGCCTTCCCGGGCGAGCGGAAGGGCACGGTCTCGCAGCTCATCGCGCATTTCGTGAGCACGCTGATCCTGCCGCTCTGCGATGCGGTCATGGATTTCCATGCCGGCGGCAAGACGATGATGTATCAGCCCTTCGCCTGCATCCACCGGCTCGAGGACAAGGCAATGTTCGAGCGTTCCAAGGCGGCGCTGCTCGCCATCGGCGCGCCCATCAGCCTGATCATCGAGGAGCTGGACGCCGAGGGCATGCTCGATACCCAGGTCGAGAGCATGGGAAAGATGTTCCTCGCGGCCGAGCTCGGCGGCGGCGGCACCACCACGCCCGCCACGGTCGGCATCGCCGATCGCGGCGTCCGGCGCGTGCTCGCCCATCTCGGCATCACGCGGCCGACCGGCGAGAACGCGCCGCCGACCCGCTTCATGGATACCGCCGGACCCGGTTGCTACACCATCGCCAACCATGGCGGGCTCTTCGAGATGCTGGTGGAGATGGGCGGCACGGTGAAGCGTGGCGAGCCGCTCGCGCAGATCCATTCGATGGAACGGCCGGGCGAGGAGCCGATCGTCTATCGCGCGGAGCGCGACGGCATGCTGATCGGCCGGCACCACCCGGCGATCATCCAGCAGGGCGATTTCATGGCGCTGCTCGCCTACGACGCCGCCTGATCGCCGAGAGACCGACGCAATCAACCAGCTTTCGAGGGGAAGACATGTCCAAGGACGATTTTTCGCGCGAGGAATTCGCCGACCGGCACCGCCGCGTGCGCGCCAGGATGGCGGAGGCCGGCATCGAGCTCTTGATCGTCATCCATCCGACCAACATCCAGTATCTGATCGGCACGCGGACCAAGTCCTATCAGGAGTTCCAGTGCCTGCTGTTCCCGCTCGACCCCGCCTCGCCGATGGTCGTCGAGATGCGCCTCGCCGAGGTCGCGGAATATCAGGACCTCTCGCTCGCCGATCACGCCTATGGCTGGGGCGGGCGCGAGCCGGAGGATCCGATCGCGGTGCTGCGCCGGATCATGGAGAAGCACGGCTATCTCAAGCGGCGCATCGGGCTCGAGGTGCCTTATTACTATCTCGGCGTCCATGACCATGCGAAGCTCCGCGCGCTCTTCCCCGAGGCGGTCGAAGCGACCTCGCTCATCGAACAGCTCAAGTTCGTGAAGTCGCCGGCCGAGATCGCCTATATCCGCAAGGCGGCCGGCATCGTCGAGAAGGCGATGCATATCGGGCTGGAGCAGATCCGCGAAGGCGTCGCCGAATGCGAGCTCGCGGGCACGATCTACGGGTCGCTGCTGAACCAGGGCGGCGACAGCCCGGCGAGCCCGATGAACATCGTCACCGGCGAGCGCGCCTGCTACCCGCATGGCGCGCCGACCGACCGGCGGATGAAGAAGGGCGACGCGGTCAATGTCGAGTTCGGCGGCGCCTATCGCCGCTATTGCGTCACGATCGGCCGCCAGCTCTCCATCGGCAAGCCCTCGGCGCGGCACCAGGAGATCTACGACGTGGTGCGCGAGGCCTGCGACGCCTGCATCGACAAGATGCGCCCCGGCGCGCGGGCCGTCGATGCGCATAACGCGGCCAAGAAGGTGATCGCCGACGCCGGCTACGACCAGTATCGCCTGCACACCACCGGCTACGGCATCGCCCCCGGCTACCCGCCCTCCTGGGGCGAATCGATCCATATGTTCGGCGACAGCGAATATGTGCTGGAGGCGGGCATGATGCTGTCGGTCGAGCCGCCGATCTATATCCACGAGGAGCGGCTCGGCGTGCGTCTTATCGACGACGTGCTCATCACCGAGAAGGGGCCGGAGATCCTGACGCCCTATCTGCGGGACCTCACCGTCCGTTGATGCCATGACCGAAGCCTACTGGTTCAAGGAGGCGGTCGAGACTGCCGGGCCGCTCTCGGTGCAGCGGCTATCGGGCCGGATCACGGCCGATGTCTGCATCGTCGGCGGTGGCTATCTCGGGCTCTGGACGGCGATCCGTCTGAAGGAGGCCGAGCCGGCGCTCTCCGTCGTCGTGGTGGAGAAGGCGCTCTGCGGCTCCGGTGCCAGCGGCCGCAATGGCGGCTTCGTCACCAGCTACTGGGCGAAATATCTCTCGCTGCTGAAGCTCGCCACGCCGGAAGGCGCCGGCTGGATCGCGGGCCGCTCCGCCGACGCCGTCCGCGAGCTGGGCGATTTCTGCCGGGAGCAGGGGATCGACTGCGACTATCGCCATGACGGCTGGCTCTGGACGGCCTCGAGCCGGCACCAGATCGGCGCCTGGGAAGGTCTGGTCGCCGAGCTCGCGCAGCATGGCGTGCGTCCGTTCGAGCCGCTCGACCCCGCCGAGGTCGCCCGCCGGGGCGGCACCGACCGCAACCTCGCCGGCGTGTTCGAGGCGGAAGCGGCGACCTTGCAGCCGGCGAAGCTCGCCCTCGGGCTCCGGCGCGTCGCGCGCGAGCGGGGCGTCGTTCTCTACGAGGAATCGCCGATGCGGCGGCTCGATCGCGGCCGCCGTCCGGCGGTTCATACGGCCGGCGGCTCGGTCGAGGCGGGCAAGGTCGTGCTGGCGATGAATGCCTGGGGCAGCCGGTTGCGCGAGCTGCGTCGGCGCGTGGTAGTGGTGGCAAGCGACATGATCGCGACCGCAGCGGCGCCACAGCGCCTCGCCGGGATCGGCTTCAGCAGCGGCGTCGCCATTTGCGATTCCCGCATGTTCCTCAATTACTGGCGCAACACGCCCGGCGGCCGCATCGTGTTCGGCCGCTCGCTCGGCCATTTCGCCTTTGCCGGCCGGGTGGAGGACCATTACGAAGGCCCGTCGCCGCGCGCGGCCGAGGTCGAGACCGCCTGGCGCGGGCTCTATCCGACGTTGCGCGACGTTCCGGTCGCGGCGAGCTGGACCGGCCCCATCGACCGTTCGGTGGACGGGCTACCGTTCTTCGGCCATCTCGGCGGCCATCCCGGCATCGTCTATGGGCTCGGATTCTCGGGCCAGGGCGTGGGGCCGACTGTCCTCGGCGGCCGGATCCTGGCCTCGCTCGTCCGCGAAACCGCCGACGACTGGTCGCGCTGCGGGCTGGTGCGCGAAACGGTGGAGACGTTCCCGCCGGAGCCCTTCCGCTATGTCGGCGCGATCGGTGTGCGCGAAGCGCTGCGGCGCAAGGAACGGCTGGAGGATGCGGGACGGAAGCCGGATGCCGCGACGGTCTTCCTCGCTGGCCTCGCGCCGACCGGCTACGTGCCGTCGAAGCGCGGCTGATCGCGACGGGTTCGCCGGCCGCGCCTCAATCCAGCGTCTGGCGGTAGCGCCGGAGCGCGATGGCGGCGACGATCGCGAGGAAGAGCAGGATCGGCCAGAGGCTCGGCCAGGCTTCCGCCCAGCCGGTGCCCTTCAGCAGGATGCCGCGCACGATGCGCAGGAAATGGGTGAGGGGCAAGGCCTCGCCGATCACCTGCGCCCATCCCGGCATGCCCCGGAACGGGAAGAGGAAGCCCGAGAGCAGCATCGAGGGCAGGAAGAAGAACATGCTCATCTGCATCGCCTGCATCTGGCTGCGGGCGAGGGTGGAGAAGGTGAAGCCGACCGCGAGGTTGGCGGCGATGAAGACGAAGACGCAGAGCATCAGCAGCCAGAAGCTGCCCTCCATCGGCACGTCGAAGAGCGCGATGCCGGTGCCGAGGATCACGCAGACCTGGACGAAGCCGACGAAGACATAGGGCACGATCTTGCCCAGCATCACTTCGAGCGGCCTGGCCGGCGTCGCCAGCAGGTTCTCCATCGTGCCGCGCTCGAACTCGCGGGTGACGGCGACCGCGGTCATCATGCCGAGCGTCATGGTGAGGATCGTGCCCATGAGGCCCG
>CAZMUZ010000062.1:0-21679 GCA_964569315.1 uncultured Rhodospirillaceae bacterium
CTGGGCGCCGACCCTGTTCGTGTTCCTGTGGGCGAGCGGCTATATCGCCGCGAAATACACGATCGGCTACGCGCAGCCCTTCACGATCCTCCTGCTGCGCTTCGGCATCGTGATCGGCGTGATGGCCCCGGTCGTGGTTCTCGGCCGCGCGCCTTGGCCCCGGAACTGGCGCGAAGCGGGCCATGTCGCGGTGGTGGGCGTGCTGCTCCAGGCGGTCTATCTCGGCGGAATCTATGCGGGGCTCGAGCGCGGCGTGCCCGCGGGCGTGATGGCGCTGATCATGGCGCTGCAGCCGATCATCACCGCGACGCTGGTAGGCCCGCTGCTGGGCGAGCGCGTGACCCTGCGGCAGTGGCTCGGCCTGCTGCTCGGGCTCGGCGGCGTCGGGCTCGTGCTCGCCAACAAGATCCATTTCGATTTCGACGGCTGGATGGGGCTCTTCTTCTCCTTCATCGCCGTCGCCGGCATCACCGCCGCGACGCTCTATCAGAAGCGCTTCTGCGGCGAGACCGACTGGCGCACCAACACCATGATCCAATATCTCGCGGCCGCGGCGGTGACGGCGCCGATCACCCTTGCCGAAGGGATCGGCACGGTGTCCTGGACGCCGACCTTCCTCCTGGCGCTCGCCTGGATCGTGTTCGTGCTGGCCGTCGGCACCTACAATCTCTTTCTCTGGCTGATCCACCGCAACGCCGCGGCGAAGCTCACCAGCCTGCTCTATCTCGTGCCGCCCATGACGGCGCTCGCGGGCTATGTCGCCTTCGGCGAGACGCTGGGACCGCTTTCGCTGCTCGGCATGGCGCTCGCCGCCCTCGGCGTCTATGCGGTGGTCAAGAAGTGACGGCGCGTCGCGGAAGATCGCCGGCCAGCAGGCCGCCGCGCACGAAGATCGGGGAACTTCCACCCGATGCCGCGCTGCCGGACGACCCGGCGCTGATCCGATCGCGCCGGCTTGCCCCGCCGAAGAACCGGGATCTCTGGGTGTTCGGCTATGGCTCGCTGATGTGGCGGCCGGGTTTTCCGTTTCGCGAGGCCGCGCCGGCGCTCTTGCGCGGCTATCACCGCGCTTTCTGCATCTATTCCTTCCATTACCGCGGCACGCTCGAGCATCCGGGGCTGGTGCTGGGGCTCGATCGCGGCGGCGCCTGCCGCGGCCGCGCCTTCCGTGTGGCCAAGCAGGACGTGCCGGCGGTCTGCGACTATCTCCATGAGCGCGAGATGGTGACCGGCGTCTATGTTCCGCGCATAGTCGAGGTCGAGATCGGCGGGCGGCGCGTGACGGCGGCCACCTATCTCGCCGACCGCGCGCACGCGCAATATGCCGGCAAGCTCACACCGCAGCAGACCCTGCGCTATATCCTGCAGGGCGTCGGCGTCTCCGGCAGCAATCTCGACTATCTCGAAAGCACCGTCGCGCATCTCGACGAGCTCGGCATCGCCGACGGTCCGCTGCACGAATTGCGGGCCCTGGCGTCGCGGGCCCTGGCCCGGCGGCGGAAGAAGGCCTAGGCGACCTTCTCGGCGACGAGGCTCGCGACCGGCGTGCCGAGCCAGCCCGCCTCGCGCTTCTGCCAGTAACGCGCCCTGATCTGGCCGGTGAGGATGCCGGGCGCGCCGTTGCCGAGCGTGCGCCCGTCCACCACCGTTACCGGCATGATGCCGCCGGCGGTCGAGGTCAGGAATGCCTCGTCGGCGCCGCGGAGCTGCGCCGGCTCGAGGTCGGCGAAGCGGCATTCGAGGCCGAGCTCGGCCGCGAGATCGGCGACCGAGCGACGGGTGATGCCTTCGAGCACGTTGCGCTTCGGCGAATGGAGCACCCGGTCCTTCACGAAGAAAAGATTGTAGCCCGGTCCTTCCGAGAGATAGCCCTCGGGCGTCAGCAGCAGTGCGTAATCCGCCTCATGGTCGTAGGCCTGCAGCAAGCCGCGCTGCATGTCCATGGAATTGAAGTTCTTGACGGTCGGATCCATCGCCTCGGTCGGGGTGCGGCGGTTCTCGACGATGGCGAGATGCAGCCCCTGCTCCTGCCGCTCGGGGCTCGCGATCCAGACATAGGGCAGGCTGTAGCACATGAAATTGTGGCTGCAGAGCCGGAGATCGCGGTTGGCGGGCGAGACGAACCGCCCTCGCGTCATGATCATCTGCACGTAACCGGCCTGCTCCACCCCGGCGCGCGTCACGCATTCCGCGAGGATGCGCTTCAGCTCCTCGACCGGCATCGGGAGGACGAGCCGCATCGATTTGCAGGAAGCCTGAAAGCGCGCCAGATGGTCGTCGAGCCGGAAGAAATTCCCCTTCCAGACCGAAATGGTGTCGTAGACCGCGTCGCCGCGCAGGAACCCGAGATCGAGGATCGGCATGCGTGCCTCCTCGACCGGCATGAAGCGACCTTCGACATAGGCAATCCCGGCCATCCCGTTCTCCGTCGGCAGTTTCGCGGGCGCATCTCGTGCGGGCGCATCCTATCACCGGGCGCGCCGCGGCCCAACCGGCCCGCGCCCGGCGACGGTCAGTCGCGGCGAAGGCCCTGCAGGATCCCGGCGATCAGATCGATGAAGCCCTGGATGAACCGGCCGAGTGCCGCGAAATCGCCGAGGCCGATGAAGAGGAGGCCCACCAGGATCGCGCCCACGAGGTAGATGTACCAGGGCTTTTGCGGATCGAACTTCGCATCGCAGGCCGGGCAACGATCGTCCAGCCGGCTCACCGTTGCACCGCAGGCCGGGCAGGGGCGGCCGCGCGGCATGGCTATCCGGCGGCCCATGGCGCCCGGTCGGAAGGCGGGCGGTGCGGCCGGGACGCCGGGGCCGGGGTCACCGGCCTAGCTGCATTTCGAATAGCCGCAGGAGGTGCAGAGGTCGCAGCCTTCCTGGCGGATGAGGGAGGGCTGGCTGCATTTCGGGCAGCGTGGCAGCAGGAGCTGGGCGCGGCCGTCCTCGGCGCCCGGCAGGTTCGCCACCTTCCGCTGCGCCTCGAGGGCGAGCACGGGCTCACGCGCCGGCATGAATCCGATGTCGATCATGTGCCGCTCGATCACCTCGCCGATGGCGGCGAGCAGCGAGGGAACGTATTTCCCTTCCATCCAGACGCCGCCGCGCGGATCGAACACCGCCTTCAGCTCCTCCACCACGAAGGAGACGTCGCCGCCGCGCCGGAAGACCGCGCTGATCATCCGGGTGAGGCCGACGGTCCAAGCGTAATGCTCCATGTTCTTCGAGTTGATGAAGACCTCGAAGGGCCGGCGCCGGCCGTCCTGCACCACGTCGTTGATGGTGATGTAGAGCGCATGGTCGCTCTCCGGCCATTTGAGCTTGTAGGTCTGGCCCGGCAGCGCCTCCGGCCGGTCGAGCGGCCGCGTCATATAGACGACGCCGCCCGCCTCGTAGACGTCGCGCGGCCGCGGCTGCGGCGCGTTCAGCGGCAGCTCCGCCTGCTTCGGCGGGCTCGCCTCGGCGGTGCGGGTCTCGAGCACGGCGCCGGTGATCTCGTTCGGCCGGTAGGTGGTGCAGCCCTTGCAGCCGAGCTCGTAGGCCTGGAAATAGACGTCCTTGAAGGCCTCGAAGGAGAGATCGACCGGGCAGTTGATGGTCTTGGAGATCGAGCTGTCGACGTATTTCTGCACCGCCGCCTGCATGACCACATGGTCGGCCGGCGTCAGGCGCTGCGCATCGACGAAGGCGTCGGGCAGCGCCGTCGCCTCGCCCTTCAGTAGGTGGAAGAGCCGATAGGCATAATCCGTCACCTCCTCCTGCGCGCGGCTCCCGTCCGGCATCAGGATGTTGCGGGTATATTTGAAGCTGAAGACCGGCTCGAGGCCCGAGGAGACGTTGTTGGCGAAGAGCGAGATCGTGCCGGTGGGCGCGACCGAGGTGAGGAGCGCATTGCGGATGCCGTGCCCGGCGATCGCCGTCCGCACGTCCTCGTCGAGCCCGGCCACCGTCTCGCCCGCGAGATAGGCGTCGCGGTCATAGAGCGGGAAGCTGCCCTTCTCGGCCGCAAGCTCGGCCGAGGCCAGATAGGCCGCGCGCTGGATCGCCTTCATCCAGATCTCGGTCAGGGCCACGCCTTGCGTCGAGCCGTAGCGCGCGCCGCAGAGGATGAGCGCGTCGGCGAGACCCGTGACGCCGAGGCCGATGCGGCGCTTCGCCTCCGCCTCCGCCGCCTGCGCCGGCAGCGGGAAGCGCGACACGTCGATCGCATTGTCCATCATGCGGACGGCGATCCGGGTCAGCCGGTCGAGCGCATCGAGATCGAGCCGTGCATCGCTCTCGAAGGGCCGCTCCACCAGGGCCGCGAGGTTGATGGAGCCGAGCAGGCAGGCGCCGTAGGGCGGCAGCGGCTGCTCGCCGCAGGGGTTGGTCGCGCTGATGGTCTCGACGTAATAGAGGTTGTTCCGGCGATTGATGCGGTCGATGAAGATCACGCCCGGCTCGGCGAAGCCGTAGGTCGCGCGCATGATGCGGTCCCAGAGCTCGCGCGCCTGCAGCACCTTGTAGGTGGTGCCGCCGAACTTGAGCTCCCACGGCGCGTCTTCCTTGACCGCGGTCATGAAGGCGTCGGTGACGAGCACCGAGAGATTGAACATGCGAAGCCGGCCGGGCTCGCGCTTCGCCTCGATGAAGGCCTCGATGTCGGGATGGTCGCAGCGGAGCGTCGCCATCATCGCGCCACGGCGATAGCCGGCGCTCATGATGGTCCGGCACATCGCGTCCCACACATCCATGAAGGAGAGCGGGCCCGAGGCGTCGGCGCCGACGCCCTTCACCGGCGCGCCGCGCGGCCGGAGCGTCGAGAAATCGTAGCCGATGCCGCCGCCCTGCTGCATGGTGAGGGCCGCCTCGCGCAGATGCTCGAAGATGCCGCTCATGTCGTCCGGGATGGTGCCCATGACGAAGCAGTTGAAGAGCGTGACGTTCCGCTCGGCGCCGGCGCCGGCGAGGATGCGGCCGGCCGGCAGGAACTTGAAATCCTCGAGCGCCTCGTAGAAGCGGCGGGACCAGAGCTCGGCGTCCTTTTCCGGCTCCGCGAGCGCGCGCGCGACGCGCCACCAGCTCTCCTCGATCGTCTTGTCGACCGGGGCGCCGTCGCGCTTCAGGCGGTATATCATGTCCCCGATCTGCTGGGAGATGGCGGCGACCGGGGGCATGGCGTGGTCCGGTCCGGTGGTCCTGCGAGGGCCAAAAATTCTAAAGGCGACGGGTATTTAAATCAAGTTCCGTTCACGAAACGTTTTCAGGCAGCTCTCTAAATTTATATTATTAATCAAATAGTTAAATAGGGAACTCCCCGAAGTTACCGCTTTCCACATAGAGCGCCTGCCGGGACATTGGGGAAAACCCGTGTCGTGTGGAAAACCCTGGGGACAACGGAGCGGGATGCGGCCGGGACGGCGGCGTTTCAGTCCGGTCGACCGGGTAGTCGGTCGGCGGGGCGCGGCGCGGCGAGCCGGGTGGCGGCCGACTCGATGCGTTCCTCCAGCAGCGTCATGAACTCGCGTCGCTTGAGGCCGGGGACGATCGGCGGCAGGAACTCGACGGTGATGCGGCCCGGCCGCTTCACGAAGCTGCGCTTCCCCCAATAGAGCCCCGAATTGAGCGCGACCGGAACGACCGGGATCTGCAGGCGCTCATAGAGCGCGGCGATGCCCGGTTGATAGGGCCGCCTTTCGCCGGGCTGCACCCGCGTGCCTTCGGGGAAGATGAGCAGCGAGCGCCCGCCCGCGACGGCGCGCTCGGCATCGCGCACCAGCCGGCGAAGCGCCTTCGCCCCGGCCTTCCGGTCGACCGCGATGAAGCCCGCCGCCCGCAGCAGCCAGCCGAAGAAGGGGATCCAGGTAAGCTCGCGCTTCAGCACATAGGCCGGGCGGTCGGGCAGCGCCGAGAAGGCCATGGTGTCCCAGGCCGACTGGTGCTTGATCGCATAGATCACCGGGCCTTCCGGCCGCGGCATGCCGAGGAAGCGGTGATCGAGCCCGACGATCGCCTTCAGCGCCGCGAAGGCGCCGCGCGCCCAGAGCCGGCCGAGCCCATAGACCGCGCGATAGCCGAAGAGCGCGACCGGCAGGCCGAGAATCACGATGAGCGCGGTCCAGAGGAAATAGACGGTGTTGAAAAGAAGGGCGCGGAGCGCGGCCATGGGGATCTTCGCCGTTCAGTTCTGACCGGCGCTCTCGGAGGGGAGCGCGATGCCGCGCGCCAGCGCCACCAGATACTTGTTGTATTCGCGGATGAGGAGGCTCGTCGTGCCGGGCCAGCGCCACCAGCCGTCGCGGCGCACCTGCTCCGGAAAGACCGGGAAGGGCAGCACCGCGATCTCCGGCATGGCGCGATGGAATTCGAGCAGGCTGCGCGGCATGTGATAATCGGCGGTGACGAGGCGGAGCGTGGTGAAGCGCGCGGCGCGCATCCAGCGCGCGGTTTCCTCGGCATTGCCGCGCGTATCGGCGGCGGCATAGCCGAGGCGGATGCAGCAGGCGATGGTCGCGGCGTCGGGGATCGGTGCGCTACCCGGCGCGAGGCTTTGCAACAGCGTTTCGACATTGACGTCGGTATGGACGCCGCTGATGAAGAGCTGCTTCGCGCGGCCGGCTTCGAGCAAAGCGAGGCCCGATTCGAGCCGTCCGACGCCGCCCGTCAGCACCACCACCGCATCGGTCGGATCCGCCGCCACGTCTTCCGGTCCCGGGATGCGCGCCACGAAAGCGACCAGGCCGATGCACCAGATGAGCAGGATCAGGACGGCCATCGTCAGCAGCCGCACCGCGAGGCGCCGGCCGCGACCGGGAACGGGGCGGGCGAGCGAGGCGCGCCGCGGCATGGGCTAGAGGCCGCGCGAAAGGGTGCGAAGCACGGTCCAGCGCGCCGTCAGCATCGCCACGGCGGCGGCGGCGAAGGGCAGGCAGGCGAGCGCCACCCAGTGCGGCAGGCCGAGATGCACGGTCGGCAGCAGCCCGGCGCCGGCCCGACTTGCCGCGAGCCCGATCGCGCTGATCGTGGCGATGGCGGCGGCGAGGCCGAGGATCCCGCCGATGAAGCCGAAGGCGAGCGCGTGGCGCTCGAAGAGTCGGGCGATATAGCCGTCCCGCGCCCCCAGCATATGGACGAGGTCGACGGTCTGGCGGTGGATGTCGAGGCCGGTGCGGGTCACGAACACCACGGCGAGCGCTGCGGCACCGGCGACCAGCAGAACCACGGCGGCCGTCAGCAGCTCCACCAGCGTGCCGATCCGGTCGATGCGCTCGATCCAGCCGCGATGATCGTCGATGCGCAGACCCGGCGCCGTCTCGTCGAGCTTCGCCTCGAGCGCGGGCAGATCGACGGCGGCGTCGCGGGCGAGGGTGACGGCGATCAGATCCGGCAGCGGCAGGTCGGCCGCCGCCGCATCGGGCCCGAGCCAGGGTTCCAGCAACCGGCGCACTTCCTCCGGTCCGATCAGGGCCGCCCCTTCGACGCCGTCGATCGCGAGCAGGCTCGCGACCACCGCCTCGAGCCGCGCCTGGCGCTCCGCATCGGCGATGTCGCCGAAATCGGGCACCTCGACCGTGAGCTCGCCGGTGATGTCGGCGCGCCAGCTTCCGATCGCGAGGTTGACGGCGAAGGCGCTCGCGAGGGCGAGCGCCGCCAGATAGACCATCGTGCCCACGATCCAGGGCAGGAAGCGGGCGGCCGCGTCGGCGCCGAGCGGAAGGTCGTTTCGCAGCATGGGTCAGCCGACCTCGGCGGGGCGGGGCCGGGTCAGCAGCCGGCCGCCGTCGAGCCGGAGCTGGCGGTGGCCGAACCGGTTGACCAGCGCCTCGTTGTGCGTGGCGATCAGCACGGTGGTCCCGAGCTTGTTCAGCTCCTCGAAGAGATACATGAGGCGCATGGCGATGCGGTCGTCGACATTGCCGGTGGGCTCGTCGGCGATGAGCAGGCTCGGCCGGGCGATGATGGCGCGCGCGATCGCGACGCGCTGCTGCTGCCCGCCGGAGAGCCTTGCCGGCCGCGTCTCGATCTGGTCGCCGAGCCCGACCCACTGCAGCAGCTCGGTCACGTGCTGCCTGATCTCGCCGCCTTTGGCGCCGGCGAGACGCAGCGGCAGGGCCACATTGTCGAAGGCGCTCAGATGCGGGATCAGCCGGAACTCCTGGAACACCACGCCGATCCGCCGCCGCATTGCCGGCAGGTCGCCGCGGGCGAGCGCGTTGACATCGCGCCCGAAGAGATTGAGCCGGCCCTTGGAGGGCCGCACCGCGAGATGCAGCAGCTTCAGCAACGTCGATTTGCCGGCGCCGCTGGGGCCGACCAGAAAATGGAACGAGCCCGGGGCCAGCGCGAAGGAGATATCGTGCAGGACCTCCGGGCCGGTGCCATAACGCACCGACACGTCTTCGAGCAGGACCAAGGACGCAAAATCCCTTGCCGGGGAACGCGGTAGGGGCGGAGTCTCGCACAGGCGTTTTAGGCCGTCCAGCGGCGCGGCCCGCTTGCCTTCGGATGGGCAAATTCCTATAACGCAGAGAACCGGAGCTTTTGCGCCCTCGATGATTCTCACCTGCCCGGCCTGCTCGACACGCTATGCCACCGACCCAGCTGCGCTTGGCGTGTCAGGGCGGAAGGTGCGTTGCGCGAAATGCCAGCATCTCTGGCATCAGCTTCCGCCCATGGACATGCCGCAGCGCGTCGAGCTGACGCCCGAAGCGGACCCGCTCGCGACTCCGGAGCCGGTCGCGATTCCGCCGCGCCCGCGCAGCCGCGCGCCGCAGCCGGTCAACACCGGATTCGGATTGCTGCTGCTGGTCGTCGTGCTGTTCGGCGTCGCGGCTGCGGTGGGCTATCTGGGGCGCGAGCGCATCATCCAGCAATGGCCGGAGACGCGCGAGCTTTACGCGCTGATCGGGCTCGAGACGGCGGTGCTGGGCGAAGGGATGGAGCTCAGCAACATCAATTTCGTGCGGCAGACCATCGGCGGCGAGGAAGTGCTCGTCGTGCAGGGCGACATCTTCAACAAGACCGGCGAAATCCAGGGCGTGCCCAACCTGATGGCGACCTTGCGCAACGATCAGAACCAGTGGCTGTTCGACTGGGTATTCCGCATCGACAACCCCACGCTGGCCGCGGGCGAAACCGCGCATTTCAGCACCAGCACCAAGAATCCGCCGGCAGCCTCGAAGCGCATCACCATCAGCTTCACGGACAAGCCCGTGGGCGAATAGCCCTGACCCTGCGGTCAAATAAATAACGTGAATAATCCGAGGTTAACCTGAACGCGCCGCGTTAGGAATTAACCAAGCTTTAAACTTTTCAACACAGTTTAATTACATGCTTGGTCGGCGGTCGGAGGCCGCTTCCGTGCGATAGTGTCGCGGCTTCAACAACGCGGCAAAAGAGGAACCCGATGGCGCGCATCCTTGTGGCGGAAGACGATGGGGCGGTGCGTCAGCTCGTGGTGCGCATCATCGAATCGCGCGGCCACGAGGTCACGGCGGTGGTCGACGGCGCCTTCGCGCTCGAAGCCCTCGCGCGGGAAAATTTCGACCTCCTGGTTACCGACATCGTGATGCCCCGGCTCGACGGCATCGCGCTTTCGCTGAAGCTCGCCAAGACCCATCCGAGCCTGCCGATCCTGATGATGACCGGCTATGCGATGGAACGGCAGCGGGCGCACGATCTCGAGGTGCTGGTGCACCGGGTACTGTCGAAGCCCTTCACCGTGGATCAGTTCGTCGCGGCCATGACCGAGACGCTGGCCGAAGGCAACCGCATCATGGCGGCGCGCGGCGCGGCCGCCTGACGCCGAGGGACGCTTCGGGAGCGTCCGCCCGAATTCCTCAGAAACGATCCAGCAGACGGCGGAGATAGTCCCGCTCGTATTTCGGGCGGTACTGCTCGGAGGAACGGCGACGCAGCTCGTCGAGGATCTGCCGCGCGCGCTGCAGATCGGCTTCGTCCGGGATCTTCACGTCGCCGGTGTCGATGATGCCGGTGCCGGGCTGGGTCTGCGCGGCGCCATCCGGATTCTGTCCCATGAGCTGATCGGCGCCGCCGCGGCCCGGCCGGCCGCCGAAGCGCTGCGCCAGCATGCGGGTCATGGCCTCGGCGCCCTGCATCAGCTCGTCCAGCGCGCGGCCTTGCGCCTCCGAGGCGGGGCCCGGCTGGTCGCGATCGAGCGCGCCGACGGCGTCGTTCATCGCGCGCTCCGCATTGCCGAGCTGCTGCGGGATGTCGCCGGTCAGCTCGCCGAACTGACGCATGATGTCGCCCAGCGTCTGCCGCAGCCCTTCCTGCTGCGCCGACTGGCCCCGCATGTCCGGGACGGGCGCGCCGCTCTCGGCCGATTGCGCGTCGCGGAAGGTCCGGTCGAGCAGGCTCTGTTGCTGTTGCGTCAGGGCCTGGAGCTGCTTCATGAGCTCGGCCGCCTCGTTTTCGCCCTCCTGCGCATTGCCGGAAGCCTGGCCCGATTGCAGGTTCTCCAGCATCTCCTGCAGCCGCGAGAGCATGTTGCGGGCCGCCTCGCGCGCGCCGGCCTCGGCCATCTGCCGCGCCTGATCCAGCATCTTCTGCAGGTCCTCGCGCTGCATCTTCACCGCGTTCGGGTCGATCGGCTCGAGCTGGCGTCCTTCCGCGAGATCGCGCTGCATGCGCTCGACCAGCGAATCGAGATAGTCGTTCATCGCCTGCTGCAACTCGTTCATCAGGCGCTGGATCTCCTCGTCCGGCGCGTTGCCGTCGAGCGCCTCCTCGAGCGCCTTCTGCGCGTCGCGCAGCCGCTGCAGCGCGACAGCGAGCTCGCCCTCCTCGATCCGGATCGCGGTGTCCCACATGAGGGCCTGCACGGCCGGAATGGCGGTCGGGTTGTTGCGGTCGTAGCGGAGCCGGCCGATGGCCGCGCTGAGGCTCAGCATCGCAACGACGTCGTTCGCGTAGCTCGCCGTATCGGCCGCGATCACGCCGAGCGCGCCCGCCACGCCGCCGCGCTGATCCGGCTTCAGGGTCAGGAGCCGGCGGAGATCGATGATGGCGCGTGCCACCGGGTGGTGGAATTCGCGCTCCGGCAGGGTGAAGCTGACGGGCTCGCTGCGGCCGGTCTGCCCGACCGCATCATGCGCCACGAGCTGCAGCTCGACCTCGGTCCCCGCCAGCGGGTGCGCGGTGAGGTCGTTGAAGCTGCTGCCCTGTGCGTCGCGGGCGTTCCGGCCGGGCAAAGGCAGGGTGACCTCGATCGTCTGGTTGATGCCGGGCAGGGTGGGCCGCATCACCGCGCCGACGCCGGTCACGCCATGGTCGTCGCTCGCATGATATTGCAGATGGAGCACGCCGCGATCGGTCTGCGACGGATCGGCGGTGAGGGCGATCTTGGGCGCGTTGTCCGGCGTCACCGTCAGCGGCCATTCCGCGACGATCGTGCCGCCGGACGAGATCGCCAGCCGGTCGCCGACCAGGATCGAGCTTTCCAGCCGCCAGCTATCCTCGCCGAAGGCCTCGAAGGGGAGATCCCTTTCGCCGATCGCAAGCTGCGGCGCGCGGCGCGGGCCGGAAAGCTGCGCCAGCACCTTGCTGCCTTCGGCGACCGTCACGGCGGTGCCGCTCGGCACAGTCGGTCCGGTTGCCGCGGCCCCTGCCGTGCCGGAGGAGAGCAGGACCGGGGGCTGGCCGGTATAGTCGGGCGGGGTGATCCAGATGTCGTAGGCGGTCGGCACAGCCTCGCCGACGAAGCCGAAGCCGGGCGTCACCGCGCGCATCAGCCGTTCGGGCGCATTCTCGCGCGCTGCTACCAGCGCCACGATCAGCAGAAGCCCGACGCCGGCGCGCAACCCCCAGGGGTCGCGTTTCGCAAGGCCGGGGCGCGGCCAGCCGAGGCGGAGCGCACCGAGGCCCGCCAGCAGCATCGTGCGATGCCGATGCCAGAGCTCGCGGATCGCCGGGGTTTCGGGATTGCCGGCGACGCGATCCTCGATCGTCGTCAGCGGCCGATGGGCGAAGCCGCTATCGAGCTCGACGCGCCGCCGCGCGGCATGGAGATCGGGGGCCGCAAAGCGCCGGAAACTGCGCCAGACCGACCACAGGAACGCGGCGGCGAAGGCCGCGAGAACCAGGAGATGGAGCCAGTCGGGCAGCGCCGGCAGGAGGTCGAAGAGCGCTACCGCGAGAAACAGCCCGGCCACGCCCAAGGCGGGCCAAAGCGCGGGCCAGAGCCGCTCCCACCAGAGCACGAGCCGCGCCAGCCAGACCCACCGGCCGAGCCGCGCTCTCAATTTGCGATCGATGACCGGATCCGCCGGTCCGCCGGTCGTCATGCGGTTCGGGCCCTTTCCAGGGCGCCGGGCGATGCGTCAGCCCACGCCCCGCGATTTGCGGGCCGCCGGGGGCGCGAGCCAGGCCGGCAGCCGGTCCATCGCCAGTATAGCGTCATAACCCAAGCGGGGCCTGACGATTTCGTGACCGGAGCCCTTGACCATGACCTCCGCCGCGGGGGGCCGCGTGTTGTAGGCGGAGGCCATGACCGCGCCATAGGCCCCGGCGGCACCGAAGGCGAGGAGATCGCCTGCGGCCAGCGGGGGCAGCGGGCGCTGCTCGGCGAAACGGTCGCCGGTTTCGCAGATCGGCCCCACCACGTCCACGCGGTGCACCGGCGCATCGGAGGCCGGCTCCGCCACCGGCAGGATCGCGTGATAGGCGTCGTAGAGCGCCGGGCGGATCAGGTCGTTCATCGCCGCATCGACGATGACGAAATTGCGGCTCACGCCTTCTTTCACATAGAGCACTTCGCTGACCAGGATGCCGGCATCGCCGACGAGGCGCCGGCCCGGCTCGAGGATGAGGTCGAGCCCGAGCCCGCCGACCGTCTCGCGCACCAGCGCCGCATAGTCGGCGAGCGTCGGCGGCGGCTTGCCCTGATAGGCAATGCCGAGGCCGCCGCCGAGATCGAGGCTGCGCACCGGATGGCCCGCGGCGCGCAGGCTTTGCACGAGCTCCGCCATGCGCGCGAAGGCCTGGCGATAGGGAGCCAGCTCCTCGAGCTGCGAGCCGATATGGATGGCGAGGCCCTCGACCGCGATGCCCGGCAGTTTCGTGGCCTCGGCATAGGCTTCCGTCGCATGGCCTAGATCGATGCCGAACTTGTTCTCCGCCTTGCCGGTCGAGATCTTCGCATGGGTCCGCGCATCGACATCCGGGTTGATGCGGAGGGCGACGGGCGCGCGGCGGCCCATCGACAGCGCGACCTCGTTGAGGAGCCGCAGCTCGGGGATCGATTCGACGTTGAACTGCCGGATGCCGGCTTCGAGCCCCGCACGCATCTCCCGCGCCATCTTGCCGACACCGGCGAAGACGATCTCGCCCGGCGCCACGCCCGCCGCGAGCGCCTGACGCATCTCGCCTTCCGAAACCACGTCGGCGCCGGCGCCTTCGGCCAGCAGGGTCGCGATCACCGCGCGGTTCGAGTTGGCCTTCAGCGAATAGCAGACGCGGACATTCATGCCGGCGAAAGCGGACCGGAAAGCGCCATAGGCATCGACCAGCGCCGCCGAGGAATAGCAATAGAAGGGCGTGCCGACGGCGCGCGCGAGCGCCGCCACCGGCACTCCCTCGGCGTGGAGCTGCCCGTCGCGATAGGCGAAATGGCTCATAGCTCGTCCGGGTTCGGATATTGCCGCGGATACTGGTCGTGCTGACCCTCGGGCAGCTCCGGCGGGCCTTTCTTGCCGCAGGCGCTCATGCCGAGCGCGGCCAGCAGCAGCGTCAGCGCCAGAACCGGCCGGAGCCGGCGGCGGAAACCGGTGGTGTGGATGCTCATAGATATCGCTCCCGCGCCGTCTTGATCGCACGGCGCACATTGTCGGGGGCGGTGCCGCCGAAGCTGGTCCGGCTGGCGACCGACCGTTCGACGGACAATACCGCAAAGACGGCGTCGGTCACCCGCGGCTCGACCGCCTGCATGGCGGCGAGCGGCAGGTCGGCGAGGCTCGATCCGTGCTCGTCCGCGAGCTTCACGATGCGGCCGGTGATCTCGTGCGCCTCCCGGAACGGCAGGGCGAGCGTGCGCACCAGCCAGTCGGCGAGGTCGGTCGCGGTCGAATGGCCGCTCGCGGTGGCGCGCCGCATCGCTTCCGGGTCGGGCGTCATGTCGCGCACCATCCCGGCCATGGCGGCGACCGAAAGCATCAGGCTGTCGGTCGCCTCGAAGGTGAACTCCTTGTCCTCCTGCATGTCCTTGCCGTAGGTGAGGGGCAGGCCCTTCATCACCACCAGCAGCGCCTGCAGCGCGCCCAGCGCGCGTCCCGCCTTGCCGCGCACCAGCTCGGCCGCGTCCGGGTTGCGCTTCTGCGGCATGATCGAGCTGCCGGTCGAATAGGCGTCGGAAAGCCGCACGAAGCGGAACCCGTCGCTCGTCCAGAGCACGATCTCCTCGGCGAGGCGCGAGAGATGCACGGCGAGGATGGCGCCGGCCGCGAGATATTCGAGCGCGAAGTCGCGGTCGGCGACCGCATCCATCGAATTCGCGGCAGGCCGGTCGAAGCCCAGCGCCGTCGCCGTCGCCTCGCGGTCGATCGGGAAGGAGGTGCCGGCGAGCGCCGCCGCGCCGAGCGGCGATTCGTTGAGCCGCTTCCGCGCGTCGGCGAAGCGGCCGCGGTCGCGCTGGAACATCTCGACATAGGCCATCAGGTGATGGCCGAAGGTGACCGGCTGCGCCGGCTGCAGGTGGGTGTAGCCCGGCATGACGGTTCCGGCATGCGGCTCGGCGAGGTCGAGCAGCCCTGCGACAAGTTCGCGCAAGCCTTCCTCGATCGCGTCGATCGCGCCGCGCACCCAGAGCTTGAAATCGGTCGCGACCTGGTCGTTGCGCGAACGCGCCGTGTGCAGACGCCCGGCCGGCGCCCCGATCAGCGCGGCGAGCCGCGCCTCGACGTTCATGTGAATGTCCTCGAGCGAGCGAGAGAATTCGAAGGCGCCACGCTCGATCTCGCCGCGGATCTGCTCGAGCCCCTTGCGGATCGCCTCGCCGTCTTCTTGACGGATGATCCCCTGGCGCACCAGCATGGCGGCGTGCGCGATCGAGCCCGCGATATCCTCGGCGAACAGCCGGCGATCGACGTCGATGGAGGCGTTGATGCGCTCCATGATCTCGGCATGGCCGCCGGCGAAGCGTCCGCCCCACATGCGGTTGGCGGCCGGCTTCGCAGCTTCCATCTTCGGGCCGTGGCGGGTCTTCTCGGTCATGCGTAATCGTTCGGTGAGGTCATGACGTTCAAATTCGCGGGATTGCTTGCGGTCGCCGGCGCGGCCTTGCTCGGCCTCGTGGCTTGGCTCGCCCTCGACGAGCCGCAGCTTGCGGCGTCCGGCGGCGCCCGGCCGCCCCTCGCCGGCTCGGTCGCGAACTTTACCCCGTTCGACCCGCCGCGGCCAATAGAGCAGGCGGGCTTCGTCGACGGCGAGGAACGCGCGCTGACGCTCGGCGATTTCGAGGGCCGCGTGCTGCTGGTGAATTTCTGGGCGAGCTGGTGCGCCCCTTGCAAGGCGGAGATGCCCTCGCTCGACCGGCTCGAAGCCGAGATGGGCGGCGAGGATTTCCAGGTGGTCGCCGTCTCGGTCGACGAGGGCGGGCTCCCGGCGGTCGACCGGTTCTACAGCATGCTCGGGCTCGAAAACCTCGAGACCTATCTCGACCCGACCGGCAAATTTGCCAACGCGCTGAAGCTGACCGCGCTTCCGACCACGGTGCTGGTCGATCGCGACGGGCGCGCGCTCGGCGCGCTGGTCGGGCCGGCGGAGTGGGATTCGCCCGAAGCGAAGGCGCTGATCCGCTATTACATGGAGCGGGACGGGGCGGGCGTCGTCAGCCCCACCTGACGGCGCCTCAGCCGCTTGGGGGTTGGCGCGCTCAGCGCGTGGGGGTCGGCTTCTCGGTGCTGTAGTCGTAGAAGCCGCGGCCGGATTTCTTGCCGACCCAGCCGGCCTCGACATATTTCACCAGCAGCGGGCAGGGCCGGTATTTGCTGTCGGCGAGCCCGTCATAGAGCACCTGCATGACCGCGAGGCAGGTATCGAGCCCGATGAAATCGGCGAGTTCGAGTGGCCCCATCGGGTGATTGGCGCCGAGCTTCATGGCGGTGTCGATCGATTCGACCGAGCCGACGCCCTCATAGAGCGTATAGACCGCCTCGTTGATCATCGGCAGCAGGATGCGATTGACGATGAAGGCCGGGAAATCCTCGGCGGAAGCCGCAGTCTTGCCGAGCTTTTCGGCGAGCTCCTTGATCGTGTGGTAGGTCGCCTCGTCGGTCGCGAGGCCGCGGATCAGCTCGACGAGCTTCATCAGCGGCACGGGGTTCATGAAATGCATGCCCATGAACTTCGCCGGCCGGTCGGTCACCGCCGCTAGCCGCGTGATCGAGATCGAGGAGGTGTTGGTGGCGATCAGCGCGTCCGGCTTCAGGACGGGGCAAAGCTCCTTGAGGATCGCGCGCTTGACCTCCTCGTTCTCGGTCGCCGCCTCGATCACCAGATCGCAATCCTCGAAGGCGCCGAACCCGACCGCCGTCGTGATGCGGCCGAGCGCCGCCTTCCTGTCCGCCTCGGTGATGAGCTTGCGCTTCACCTGCCGCGTCATGTTCAGGTCGATGACGTCGCGCGCCTTGTCGAGCTGCGGCTGGCTCACATCGGCCAGCACCACGTCATAGCCGTTGATCGCGCAAACATGGGCGATGCCGTTGCCCATCTGGCCCGCGCCGATGATGCCGATGCGCTTGATCATGAATGCCCTCCCTGGCGGAACCTTGCTGAAGCGGCCAGTTCCGCCGGTGCGCTATTTGCCGAGCTCGGCGGCGAGCTCCGGCATGGCCTGGAACAGGTCGGCCACCAGCCCGTAATCCGCGACCTGGAAGATCGGCGCGTCCTCGTCCTTGTTGATGGCGACGATGACCTTGCTGTCCTTCATGCCGGCCAGATGCTGGATCGCGCCGGAGATGCCGACGGCGATATAGAGGTCGGGCGCCACGATCTTGCCGGTCTGCCCGACCTGATACTCGTTCGGCACATAGCCCGCATCGACCGCGGCGCGCGACGCGCCGACCGCGGCGTTGAGCTTGTCCGCGACCGCCTCGAGCAGCTTGAAATTGTCGCCCGACTGCATGCCGCGGCCGCCGGAGATCACGATCCGCGCCGAGGTGAGCTCCGGCCGCTCCGACTTGGAAAGCTCCGAGCCGACATAGCTCGAAAGGCCGGTGTCGCCGGCCGAGGGCGCCGTCTCGACCGCGCCGGCCCCGCCCGTGCGGGCGGCGGCGTCGAAGCCGGTGGCGCGCACCGTCACCACCTTGATCTTGTCGGGCGACTGCACGGTCGCGAGCGCGTTGCCGGCATAGATCGGGCGGACGAAGGTGTCGGGCGATTCGACGGAGACGATCTCGGAAACCTGCGCCACGTCGAGGAGGGCCGCGGTGCGCGGCATCACGCTCTTGCCGTAGCTGGTGGCGGTGGCGAGGAGGTGGCTGTAGTTGGGCGCCAGCGAGACGAGGAGCTGCGCCAGGTTCTCGGCGAGGCCGTTCGCATAGGCCGCGTCATCGACCAGGATCGCCTTGGCGACGCCGGCGATTTGGGCCGCGGAATCGGCGGCCGCCTTGCAGCCCTGGCCCGCGACCAGGAGATGGATGTCGCCGCCGATCTTCTGCGCGGCGGTGACGGCGTGGAGGGTGCCCTCGCGGACCGTCTGATTGTCGTGCTCGGCCAGGACCAGGATCGCCATGATCAGATCACCTTCGCCTCGTTGCGGAGCTTCTCGACCAGCTCGGCGACGGTCTTCACCTTGGTGCCGGACTTGCGCTTCGGCGGCTCGACCACCTTCAGCACCGCGAGCCGCGGCGTCGGATCGACGCCGAGCGCGTCCGGCGTCAGCGCCTCGATCGGCTTCTTCTTCGCCTTCATGATGTTGGGGAGCGACGCGTAGCGCGGCTCGTTGAGGCGGAGGTCGGTCGTCACCACGGCCGGCAGCTTCAGCAGCACGGTCTCGAGGCCGCCATCGACCTCGCGCTTCGCGCGGAGCTGCTCGCCCTCGACGGTGAGCTTCGAGGCGAAGGTGCCCTGCGCCCAGCCGAGCAGGCCTGCGACCATCTGGCCGGTCTGGTTCGAATCGTCGTCGATCGCCTGCTTGCCGGTGATGACGAGCTTCGGCTGCTCCTTCTCGATCACCGCTTTCAGGAGCTTGGCGACGCCGAGCGGCTGCAGCGCGAGATCGGTCTGCACATGGATGCCGCGGTCGGCGCCCATGGCGAGCGCGGTGCGTAGCGTCTCGGCGCAGGACGCGCCGCCGCAGGAAACCGCGACGATCTCGGTCGCCACCCCGGCTTCCTTCATCCGCACCGCCTCTTCGACGGCGATTTCGCAGAAGGGATTCATGGCCATCTTCACGTTGGCCGTCTCGACGCCGCTGCCATCCGTCTTCACACGCACCTTGACGTTGGCGTCGATCACGCGCTTGACCGCGACCAGTACCTTCATCTCTGGAACAGGCTCCGGATTGCCGAAAAATGCTGGCCGCAGCGCCCCTTAGCTGCAAACCCACCCGCTATATCGCAGCGCACAATAAGGACATGACCAAAGCGTGTCAACGCTGCGGGACGCAATAATCTGTCGCTTTGGCCGCGCTGCAGCAGACCGCATCGGCGTCGATTCTCCGCATCCTTTCCGGCTGTTGCGCGGACAGCGAACCGACCGTCAGCGCGTGGCGCCGGGCTGCCAGAGCGGGTCGCCCCGGCCCTTCCTGTTGAGATAGCGCGCCAGCACGAAGAGATGGTCGGAGAGGCGGTTGACGTAGCGGATCGCCTCCGGATTGACCGGCCCCCGCTCGGCGAGCGCCGTCATCTCGCGCTCGGCGCGGCGCACGATGGTGCGGGCCAGATGGAGATGCGCGGAAGCCGCGCCGCCGCCCGGCAGGATGAAGCTCATCAGCGGCTTCATCTCCGCATTCATCGCGTCGATCTCCTGCTCGAGCCGCCGGGTCTGGGAGGCGGCGACGCGGAGCGCGCCGCCGCCATCCTTCCTGTCCTCCGGCCGGCAGAGATCGGCGCCGAGATCGAAGAGGTCGTTCTGGATCCGCGTCAGCATGGCGGCGGCCTTGCCCTTGGCATGGAGCTTCGCCACGCCGATAGCGGCATTGGCCTCGTCCACCGTGCCGTAGGCGGCGACGCGCGGATCGTGCTTCGCGACGCGCGCCCCGTCGCCGAGCGAGGTCTTCCCCTTGTCGCCGCCTCTCGTATAGATGCGCGTGAGCTTGACCATGAGTCTCCGTCTATCTTCCGCTGCTGCCGCTTGCTGCGCCTGCCGGCTCAGTTTCGCATCGCGAAGATGAGCAGCACGAACAGCACGACCGCGACGAACTGCATGAGGACGCGGAGCCGCATCAGCTTGTTGGCGTTGCGCTTGTTGAACTCGCCGCCGCGCGCCATCGAGAACAGGCCGAAGAAGAGGACGCCCAGCGTCCCGATCATGGCGATGACCAGCAGCACGAAGAGGAAGTTGCTCATCCGTTAGATATAGCGCGGGAGGCGGTCGGCGGCGAGGGGATGTGCCGAGGCGCGCCCGCATCCCCAGCCCCGTCGGACGGTCGCCCTCCGGCGGCGAAGGAAGGGAAGGCGCGCGTCCTAGTTCCTTCCGCTCAGCAGCCCGCGCGCGATCACCTGCGCCTGGATCTCGGCGGCGCCTTCGAAGATGTTGAGGATGCGGGCGTCGCAGAGCACCCGGCTGATCGCATATTCCTGCGCATAGCCGTTGCCGCCATGCACCTGGAGGGCGTTGTCGGCATTGGCCCAGGCGATGCGGGCGGCGAGCAGCTTCGCCATGCCGGCCTCGATGTCGCAGCGCCGGTCGCCGTCCTTCTGGCGCGCGGCGAACCAGGTGAGCTGGCGCGCCATCATGGTCTCGACCGCCATCCAGGCGAGCTTCACCGCCACGCGCGGGAACCCGGCGATCGGCCGGCCGAACTGCACGCGGCCTTTGGCATAGTCGAGCCCGAGCTCGAGCGCCGATTGCGCGACGCCGACGGCGCGGGCCGCGGTCTGGATGCGCGCCGATTCGAAGGTCGCCATGAGCTGCTTGAAGCCCTGGCCCTCGACGCCGCCGAGGAGGTTGTCCGCCTTGACCGCGAAGCCGTCGAAACCGAGCTCATACTCCTTCATGCCGCGATAGCCCAGCACCGGGATCTCGCCGCCGGTCATGCCCTCGGCCGGGAAGGGATCGGCCTCGGTGCCGCGCGGCTTCTCGGCGAGGAACATGGAGAGCCCGCGCCAGTCGCTGCTGTTCGGATCGGTGCGGACGAGCAAGGTCATCAGATCCGAACGCGCCGCATGGGTGATCCAGGTCTTGTTGCCGGTCACGCGATAGAGCTCGCCGTCGCGCACCGCCCGGGTGCGGAGCGATCCCAGGTCGGAGCCGGTGCCGGGCTCGGTGAAGACCGCGGTCGGCAGGATCTCGCCCGAGGCGAGCTTCGGCAGCCAGTGGGATTTCTGCTGCGGCGTGCCGCCGAGCCGGATCAGCTCGGCCGCGATCTCGGAGCGGGTGCCGAGCGAGCCGAGGCCGATATAGCCGCGCGCCAGCTCCTCCGTCACGATGCACATGGCGAGCTTGCCGAGCCCCAAGCCGCCGAAGGCTTCCGGCACGGTGAGGCCGAAGATGCCGAGCCCCGCCAGCTCCTCGATGACGGACATGGGAATCAGTTCGTCCTTGAGGTGCCAGCGATGCGCGTCCTCGCGATGGTCCTCGGCGAAGCGGCGGAACTGGGTGCGCGTCATTTCGAGCGTCTCGTCGTCGAGCGCGCCTTCGCCGAAATCATGATCGGCGATGAGCTCGGCGAGGCGTTCGCGGGGCGCCGCACCGCTCGCCGCCACCAGCGCCTCCACCGAGGGCTCGCCGGCGAGCCCGCGCGCCGCATCGGCGATGCCGAGATCGGCCGGGCGCACCATCTCGCCCTGCGACATCGGCAACCCGCCCGCGAGCTGCGCCAGATACTCGCCGAAGCCGATCTGCAGCATCAGCCGCTCGCGCTCGCCGAAGCGCCCCGAGCCCTCGAGCTTTTCGGCCCAGGCGAGGAGCTGGCGCAGCGCCGCCGCATAGGTCGAGTACCAGGCGAAGCCGTGGGCCGCGAACTGCTCGCGATCGAGCGCCGCGGCATCGACCCGGCCACCCGGTGCCACCTTCGCCGCCACCGCGCGTTGCGCCTCCTCGACCAGCCGATCGGCCGCAGCCAGCGCCGCGCGCGCCTCGCGCAGGAGCTCGGGCAGGAGAAGCGCGCCGCCGGTTTCGCCCTTGGTCGCATTCAGCATGGACAGTTCCGATCTCTGGATATCTCGCCCGACTGCGTCGAAGAACGACGCATCGAGCGCCGCCGTCATGCTCGGGCTTGACCAGAGCGTCTATCGACGGAACACGCTCGGTTACTCGCCTTCGGAACCGAGTAGTCGGCAGGATGGACCCTCGGGTCAAGTGCCCGAGGGTGACACAAGATTGACGGATACTTACCTGCGAACCCTCACCCTGCCCTCTCCCTGGAAGGGAGAGGGAAAAACCTCCCTCGCCCCGTGAAGCGGGGAGAGGGCGGGGTGAGGGGCCTCACCCCTCGACCGCCTCCTCGAGGGTGCGCATGCCGGGGCGCTTCGCCTGCACCAGCACGGCCATGTTGCCGGGCTTGTGCTGGTTCTTCCACATCTTGG